>NZ_BAEE01000056.1 GCF_000241265.1 Gordonia araii NBRC 100433 | reverse complement strand
ATCGTCCTTGCCGTCGGCGGGCGTTTTGAACGAGACCCACTCGAGATTGTCGAACTCATTTATTACCATACTCCACCGATGGTAGTTTTCATCCATGGATTTCGGCCGAGTGCCCAGTATGGGAGCCGATACTTCGACAGCATTCAAGACGCGCTCGCCTGCTTGCAAGTATTTGTAGCCTTGGTCAACACCGAACTCGCCTGCAATCGGTGTTGCGAAAGTGAGAATACATATTCCGGATCGATGGATCATTAACGAGATTTCGATGGGCTCATGTTTGTGGTCGCTGTCGGTATAGTACGATCGATTCAATTCAAGTCGGATAAACGGTTCATTGTAAAGATAATAGCGCGGAAAATACATCTGCTGTTGCAAGCGTAAGCGAAGAGCGCCGCTTGCGTGTCGACTTGAGATAGATTGGACTAGTTTTTCCGATGCTTCCCGCACCATTTCTTCTACTTGGCGCTGATGTTCTTCGTTTTCGGGGTCTGCTTCTCTGGATTCAGCCCGTTCATACGAAGAGTGTAGCGATGTGCGGTAAGCAAGTCCGAATGTTGCCCTATAAGCAAGGAATTGCCACAGATGAGGGCGTGCGATCCAGAGGATTCGTAATGTTACTTTTGGCTCAAGCCGAAACAGTCGCCACCACTGGATTTCTTCCGTATGGAACATTTCCAACCATTGTTGGTACCTGGCTGTGTGCTCGTGGAAGCGCGCGGTCTTTCGAATGCGGCTGCCGACTCGTAGGCCATCGCGAGACGGAGATCCGGCCACCGTTGCCATATCTCTCTTCAAGAGCTTGTTCGCGAGTTTCACCAGATCGAGCCCTGGTCCCAGGTCGAATGAGAACGAGTAGATCGCCCCGCGCCCGCTCATTCGAAGCGGGTGCGCCGTTGGTGCGGCCGGGCCGGCGGTGTCTTCGCCCACGCACCAACTCTAGGCACGCGCGCTGACAAATCACGCCGACGCGCCGCCCTTGCTGTGGCGGGTCTGCTCCCGCAGCGTGGAGACAATGTGGAGACCTCTAGGTCTCATGCGTCACTTCTGTCACAGCCCAGCAAACACTGACAGCCAAGCAAGACTATGCCTGAACTGTGGTGATGCGGAGCGCGCAGTCAAGCTTTCGAACCCCGGACCCGCTGATCGGAGTCAGCGGGTCTGCGATGTTGGGCCGGGGCTTCGTCGAGTTCTCCGAAGTGCTAACTGTACGAAGTAGCACTACCAGGTACGCTACGTTGCCGGGGAGTGTCCGGGGAACGGTGTAACTGGCCCGACACGCCGGTGAGGATCGGCGGGGAAGGTCGTGATGACCGAGAAACTGACGGGCATGGGTTCGTCGATGAAGAAGTCCAGCCAGCGGAACGACGATCTGGCGGCGGTTGGTGCTGCCGATCAGGAAGCGGCGCTGCGTCAGCTCGTGGCCGCTGCGCGGGCCCGCGGGGATGATGTGACCGGCCCGGACGGGCTGCTCAAGCACCTGACCAAGACGGTGCTGGAGACGGCGTTGGATGAGGAGATGACCGAGCATCTCGGTTATGACAAACATTCTGTGGCCGGCCGTAACGGTGGTAACTCGCGCAACGGCACGCGGTCGAAGACGGTGCTGACCGACAATGCCGGTCCGGTGAGCATTGAGGTGCCCCGGGATCGGGACGGTTCGTTTGCCCCGCAGATCGTCAAGAAACGCCAGCGTCGCCTGGGCGAGGTCGACACGATCGTGTTGTCGCTGTATGCGAAGGGCCTGTCGACCGGGGAGATCTCGGCACACTTCGCCGAGGTCTACGGTGCCTCGCTGTCCAAAGACCGCATCAGCGTGATCACCGACCGGGTCGTGGCGGAGATGGCTGACTGGACCAGCCGGCCACTGCTGCCGGTGTATGCGGCGATCTTCATCGACGCCATCTACATCAAGGTGCGTGACGGGCAGGTCGGGAACCGGCCGTTCTACGCCGCGATCGGCGTCGACCTGACTGGTCACCGCGACGTCCTGGGCATCTGGGCGGGCACCGACGGGCACGGCGAATCAGCCAAGTACTGGATGAGTGTGCTCGCCGAGATCAAGAACCGTGGGGTCACCGATGTGTTCTTCCTGGTCTGCGACGGCCTCAAAGGCCTGCCCGAGTCGGCGAACGCGGTCTTCCCGCTGGCCAAGGTGCAGACCTGCATCATCCACCTGATCCGCGGCACCTTCCGCTACGCCTCACGCAAGTACTGGGACCACATCGCCCGAGACCTCAAACCGATCTACACCGCGCCGTCGGCCGCGGCGGCATGGGCGGCGTTTGAGGAGTTCGAAGAGAAATGGGGCAAACCCTATCCGGCGATCCCACGGCTGTGGCGCGACGCCTGGGAACAGTTCATCCCGTTCCTCGACTACGACGTCGAGATCCGCCGAGTGCTGTGTTCGACCAACGCGATCGAATCGCTCAACGCCCGGTTCCGCCGCGCGGTCACCGCCAAAGGACACTTCCCGACCGAGCAGGCCGCGATGAAAACGCTCTACCTCGTCGTCAGGTCCCTAGACCCCAAAGGCACCGGCCAGGCACGATGGACGATGCGATGGAAACCCGCACTCAACGCATTCGCCGTCACCTTCGCCGACCGCATGCCCGCCGCCGAGAACATCTGATAACTCCAACAAATGCCAGTTACACCGAAATCCGGACAGTCCCTAGATTAACAATGTACTAGCTTGTCAAGGGTGGTTTGTCCGCCGGCGGCCCATTCTTTGATGTGGTGGGCGTCGGTCCAGGAGGCGGGTTTGCCGCAGCCGGGGAATTGGCAACCCTTATCTCGGGCCACTAGGGCGGCGCGCAGTGCTGGGGTGGCGAGGCGTTGGGTGCGTTTCACATCCAGCGGTACCGAGTCGGCCATCAGGATCGCGGTGAGTTCGGGGTTGCCGCAGCACAGTTCGGAGGTGGTCACAGTGCTGATGGCGCCGGTGAAGCCCAGCCGGGGGATGTGGTCGCCGATAGGTGTCGCTGCGACCGAGTCACTGCACCGGTCTGCTGCTCGATCGTCGTGGCCGGTCAGGACTGGTAGGGGCACGGTGAGGGTGATGTGGGGGACGATGCCACCGGTGGTGGGGCGGTCGGGGTGGGCGAGGTAGGCGTCGAGGATGTCGACCAATCCGTCGGCAAGCCGTTGGGGATGGGTGCGGGGATCACGGCCACCATCGGGGGCCGGAATAGGTTTGGTCAGGGTGTCCAGGGCGGTGAGGAGCTTCTCCCCCGACACTTGATCCAGATCAGCGGCCAGGCGTACCCGGCCCTCGTCGGTTCGGGTGACCTCCGCTTCGTTGAGCATGGGGTTCTCGGCTGGCGGCACGACCGGTGGATGGGCGGGAGCCAGCTCGTGGGCCAACTCACGGGCTTGTGCCATGACTTGTGTTGGTGTCTCTCCACGGGCATGAGCCAACAACCGCGTCGCAACCGCATCTTTCACTGTCGTGTAGCCGTCGGCGTCCATGCGGGAAGCGATCTGGGTGAGGCCGCGGATGACCGCATCGGCATGCTCGAGGGACAGGTCGCCGTCGCGGATTTCGCGGGCCAGGTGCGGCAGCGCGGGCAGGTTGTCGGCCAACCGGCCCAGTTTGGCTACTGCTGAGGGGGCCAGCGGCAGCTGCCGCAGCACATCGCGGCCGTCGCGTAGTCGTTGGCGTTTCGGGAGTCCGATCGCCTGTGCCCGCGATGTGGCTGCGGCCAGCAGGTAGTCGCAGATCGTGCCGAGCCGGAACGCGGCAGCCATGACCGTGAGCAGCATCTGATCGTCGGCGATGGGTTCCGCGTTGGCGAGCAACGCACCGACGCCGTGCCCGGTGTCGGTCGCGGCTGGCGTCAGGTCGTCGCTCAGTTCGGTCACCAGTGTGGTGAGGTCATCGACTCGCATCACTACCCCCGTTTATCAATGTGTTGTGCATCTTGGTTCGAAGGGACTTTCGTGTCTTCTTACCTTGGTGTGTTCACCCTACGATCGGGGTCTGACAAACTCGTGAAACCACCTGTGAACTGCACAGATCGTTGTCGTCGCGGCCTGCGGGTTGATCTCGATACACCCGCGTCGCTTCGCTCCTCGGGCACTCGATCACCCATATAGGCACTCGATTACCCGTGGCTGGTTGCCATCGAGTTCAGGCACCATCGGCGCGCAGCGCGGGACGGACGATCCCGTAGGCGGCCACGAAATAGAGCGGGATGATCACCAGATTCCGGATGGCGAAGCCCCACGCTTCGGCGGCCCGGCCGGGCTCGACGAGGGCCTCGACCACCGGTCCCGCCACTACGTTGAGCAGGCCGAATAGGCAGGCGGCAACGATGACCGCCGTCAGCACGCGCACCCACTGGGCCCGTGCATAGTCGCCGATCGCGCCGAACGCGGTGCCGAACGTTCGGACCTTCTCGTCGTCGATGTCGTCTTCGCGCTGCGCGAGCCACCAGACCACCGCGACCGTCGCCAGCCGCAGCCCCAGCACGACGATCTCGATCGGCCACGAATAGACCCAGTCGTCGCCGGGATGCAGTGCCGCGTACACGCGCTGTGCCGCTGGCAGTGCCGCGACGGCGAGCAGCGGGATCGCGTGCCGGGCAGCAAATCCGAGCGACCACACGACGTCTGTGACGCCGGCGGTCACCGCGTCGCGCACAGCCATGTCGTCAGGCTACCGGCGCCGGGACGAACTCGCCGTCAGCCCTTCGACTCCACGAGCGCGGCCCGGTCGACGACCCACGCGACGACAAGGACAGCGCCCACGACGGGGTGGCCGATCGCCGCGAGCCCCAGCCCGGCCCCCGCGAACAACAGCGCCTCCAGCACCAATCCCACCTTGTCCGGCAACGGGAATCGCGCTTTGGGCGACAGGACAAGGCCCCACAACGTGGCAACGCCGACGACCGCTGCGATCACCGCCACCCATCGCGATCCGCCGCCGACCACGTGCCACGCGATGACGCCCACCGCCGCGAGCAGCGCCAGTTCCAGGACGAACCGGACCACGAGCGCCGCCGCAATCCGGGGCGAAGCACCATCGAACTCACCGACCATGGCCCAACGCTAGCGCCGACGGCGCCGCCCGTGTCGGACTCCAGCGGGCCGACCGCGAACTAGGCTGCCTCGACGATCATCGCGACGGACATACCGCTGCCCGCGCAGATCGACACGAGCGCGCGCCCACTCCCCTTCTCCGCCAGCAACTTCGACACAGTGGCGACGATCCGGCCGCCGGTCGCGCCGAACGGGTGCCCGGTGGCCAGTGAGCCGCCCGTGACGTTGAGCCGATCACGGTCGATCGACCCGAGTGGCTCGGGCCGAGCCAGCAGATCGCGGCAGAAGTCCGAGTCTTCCCACGCGGCGAGCGTCGAGAGCACCTGCGACGCGAAGGCCTCGTGGATCTCGTAGAAGTCGAAGTCCTGCAAAGCAAGTCCGTTGCGGCGCAACAATTCGTTGACCGCGTACACCGGCGCCATCAAGACACCCTGCGTCTTCGGGTCGCCGTCGACGTAGTCGACTCCCCAGCTCTGCGCGTCGACGATGCGGGCCAAGGGCTTCAGGTCGTGTGCCGATGCCCAGTCGGCCGTTCCCAGCAACACCGACGACGCTCCGTCGGTCAGGGTCGTCGAGTTGGCCGCGGTCATCGTGCCGTCGGCTCCGCCGAAGCAGGGCTTCAGCTTGGCCAGCCGCTCAGGTGAGATGTCGCGGCGCATGTTGTCGTCCTCGGCCAGCCCCGCGAACGGCGAGACTAGATCGGCGAAGAATCCACGGTCGTAGGCCGCAGCCAGGTTGCGGTGCGAGGCCAGTGCGATCTTGTCCTGCTCATCGCGTCCGATCCCCCAGGCGGCGCCGGTGATCGCTTGCGCGGCACCGGGAGTCAGCTTCGTTCGGCGCTCGGCAGGGCTGGGGATGTCGAAGTCGAGGGACAGCGGTAGGCGTGCGGCCTGTTTCGCCCGGTCGAGATTCGACTTCGACGCGTTGATCCGTACCAGCCGGTCGCGCAGGCGCGGCCCGAAGCCGATCGGTGGATCCGACGTCGTGTCGGCGCCGCAGGCGACGCCCGACTCGATCTGACCGCAGGCGATCTTGTTGGCGATGTGCACGACGGTCTGCCCACCGGTGGCGCACTGCTGCTGAAGATCAACGGTAGGCGTCGCCCGCGACAGCGACGTATCCAGCAGCGCCTCGCGCGTGAGGCTGTGATCGCGCGCCAGCTTCACGACGGCACCGCCCGCGACCTCGCCGAGGTGCGCGCCGGCCAGCCCGTAGCGATCGACCAGTCCGCTCAACGCCGCGGTCAGCATCGACTGGTTCGTCTCCGACAGGTAGGCCCCGTTCGAACGGGCGAAGGGGATCCGATTGCCGCCGAGAACATAGACGGGCGCAAGCTCGCGAGTTGTCATGGTGCCCAACCCTAACGGCCATCGGCACAACGTTGCCATCGGGGGATGGCAACGTGTTCGTCAGCGTCGTACCGGGACTTCCGTCAGGTGCGGCTTGGGCGGACCTTCGTAGGTCTCCCAGAAGGTCGCGCCGACGATACCGAGTTTGCGCGGATCGAAGACCGGGTCGATTCCCCGTTTGCGCTGCTCCTCGTAGTCACGCAGCGCCTTGAACGCCGGCCGCTGCAAAATCAGAATCCCTATCAGGTTGAGCCAGGCCATCGTGCCCACGCCGATGTCACCGAGGGCCCACGCGTCTTTCGCCGTCGATACCGCGCCGAACAGCACCGAACCCAAGATGACGGCCTGCAGCAGAAGCGTGACGTTCGCGCCGACCGTGCTGCGCAGCGGGCGGACGTAGATCTTGGCGGTGTCGCCGAGCATGAAGCGCAGGTTGGTGTCGGCCATGTAGTAGTAGGCGACGATCGTCGTGAAGCAGAAGAAGCCGAGCGAGATCGCGATGAACGACGCGCCCGCGCCGCTCCACAACGTGTCGAAGCCGACCTGGGCGTACTTCGCGCCGACCTCCTCGGTCCCCGGAACGTGCGCCGGTAGCCCGCCGCCGTCGGCCCGAACACCACCGGACTCCTTCTCGCCGTCGAAAACTCGGTAGGAGCCGGTCGCCAAGATCAGGAAGCCGGTGGCCGAACAGACGAACAGCGTGTCGATGTACACGGCAAAAGCCTGGACCAGCCCCTGCTTGGCGGGGTGGGAGACCTCAGCCGCAGCTGCGGCGTGCGGTCCCGTGCCCTGGCCCGCCTCGTTGGAGTAGATGCCCCGTTTGACGCCCCACATGATCGCCGAACCGAGGATGGCACCGAAGGCGGCGTCGGCTCCGAACGCGCTCGCGAACACCAACCGGATGATCGCGGGTACTTGGTCGACGTTGACCGCGACGACGAGGAGCGCGAGCCCGATGTAGGCGATGGCCATGAACGGCACGACGTATGCGGCGAAAGTCGCGATGCGTTTGACACCGCCGACGATCACGAAGGCCAGCAGCAGCATCGTCACCGCTCCGATGACCCACTTCTCGACGCCCCAGGCGTTGTTCATCGACTCGGCGATCGAGTTCGATTGGATATTGGGCATCAGGACGCCGCAGGCGATGGCCGTGACCAGAGCGAACACCCACCCGTAGACCTTGAACGCGGTGCTGGCCCGGGTGTGGGCGAGTGCTTGCCGCAGGTAGAACGCCGGACCGCCACGGTACTCCCCGGTCAGGGGGTCCTTGGTCTTGTAGATCTGCCCGAGCGTGCACTCGACGAACGACGTCGACGCACCGAGGAACGCCATCGCCCACATCCAGAACAGCGCGCCCGGCCCACCGAAGGCGATCGCCGTCGCCACGCCGACGATGTTGCCGGCTCCGATCCGCCCGGCAAGCGATATGGCCAGCGCCTGGAACGAGGAAACCCCGGACTCGGACGACGCACCTCGCCGGATCAGCCGGACCATGTCGCCGACCCGCCGCAATTGCACGAAACGGGTACGAACGGAGAAATAGACGCCGACGACCAAGCACAGATAGATCAGAGCGTTGCTCCAGATCACGCCATTGATCGCGTCAAGCAGATTCGACATTCGCGGAGCACTCCTCGGCACGCATAGGACCCGGCAACGGGTGGCAGTCTGACACAGCCGAGGCCAATGTATGCGACGAATCGGGACAGGAGCGCAGGGGAAACCAGCTAGTTACACCGCCGAAATCCTGGGTCGCGAACCACCATTACACCGGTTGCGGAGGCTGCACCGGAGCCGTCTCTGCGTCGTCGGCGGGATCGTCGTCCACCGACGTGGCGAGTTCTTTCTGGTCGATGAAGCACAGGACCCCGAACGCGATGACGGCGAGCGGGACGAGGAACAGGAAGATCGGCAGCAACGCCTCGTTGTACGCCTCGACGATCGGTAGCCGCACGGTATCGGGCAGGGCGTTCACCGCGGCCGGTGTGAGGTGGTTGCGCCCCTCGGCGCCCGCTTGGGCGGCCCCTGTACCGGACAGCTTGGTGGCGAGGCTGGCGATCAGTCGCGAGGCGAAGACCGAACCGACGACCGCCGAACCCAGGGTCGCACCGACCTGCCGGAAGTAGTTGCTCGCGGCCGTCGCGGTGCCGACGATCGCGCCGGGGAACGAGTTCTGGACGATCAGCGTCAGGATCTGCAGACACAGGCCAATGCCGACGCCGAGCACCGCCAGATAGGTGCACATCAGCCAGTTGGGGGTGTCGACGGTCATCGTCGACAGCAAGGCCAGCCCGGCGCCGATGACGGCGGACCCGACGATCGGGAATCCCTTGTAGCGCCCGGTGCGGGTGACGGCTTGACCCGCGAGAACCGACGCGACCAGCAACCCGCCCATCATCGGGATCATCAGCAGGCCCGAGTGCGTCGCGTCGACGCCGGTCACCATCTGGATATAGGTCGGCATGTATCCGATCGCGCCGAACATCGCGACGCCGATGGCGAGCGCGGCGATCGTCGTCAGGACGAAGTTGCGGTCGGCGAACAATGACAGCGGGATCACCGGATTCGCCGCACGGGTCTCGGCCCACAGGAACGCCGCTGCCAGCGCGACGGTGACCCCCGCCAATCCGATGATCGGCGCAGAGAGCCACGGGTAGGTGATGCCGCCCCAGGTGCAGATCAGCACGAGGGTGGTCGTCGCGGCGGCGATCAGCGCCATGCCCAAGTAGTCGAGCCGGGGCCGTTGCTCGGGCCGCGTCGCCCGCGACGGCAGGAAGACGACGGTCGCAGCGATGGCGAGTAGACCGAGCGGGAGGTTCATCCAGAACGCCCAGCGCCAGCCCGGCCCCTCGGTCAGCCAGCCGCCGAGTAGCGGACCGGCGACGGAGGCGACGGCGAAGACCGCCCCCATCGCACCCATGTACTTGCCGCGCTCCCGTGCCGGGACCACGTCGGCGATCGCGGCCTGCGACAGGATCATCAATCCGCCGCCGCCGAGGCCTTGCAGGACGCGGCCGGCGATGAGGATCTCGATGTTCTGCGCCAGCCCGCCGACGATCGATCCGGCGATGAACAAGACGATCGCGACGATCAGGATCGGTTTGCGACCCAACTGATCGCTGATCCGGCCGTAGACGGGCATCACGATCGTGCTGGCCAAGATGTAACCGGTGATGACCCACGTCATCTGGTCGACGCCGTCGAGTTCGCCGACGATCGTCGGCAGCGCCGTCGAGAGGACCGTCTGGTTCAGCGCGGCCAGCAGCATCGTGATCATCAGGCCGATGAAGAGGAACAGGACGGTGCGGTCACCCTGACCGTCGTCGGGACGCACCGGTGGCGCGGTGGGCTGGTCAAGCGCAGACATCAAATACCTTCCAGGGCTTCGCGGAATGCTTTCATCGCGGCTTCGATCGCCGCTTGGTCCGGGTTGTCGAGCAGCGCGGGCTCGCTGCCGCGCGCGAATCGCAGAATCGCGCCGGCGAGCAGCACCATGGCCCGCGCACTGTCGGAGGCTCGCGCCGTCGGGTTCTCCTCGGCGAGACGCTGGGACAGCACGACGACGAGTTCGTGCTGCACGGCATCGCGGTGCGCACGCAGCCGGTCGAGGAGATCCGGGTGGGTGGCGACCACGGCCATCAGCGCGCGGTCCTCCCCCATCGGCAGCCCGAGGCTCGCCAGTGTCGACACCGTCAGCCGCAGTGCGCGGCGGAATCGTTCCTTGCCCGGCGGGTCGTTGGGCAGTACGACGACGGCCTCGTCGACGAAGGCGTCGAGCGCTTCGGGAGGAATCCGCGGCGGCTGGATGCCGAGAACGGCGTCCTCTTTGGAGTCGAAGTAGTTGAAGAACGTGCGCCGCGAGACCCCCGCGCGTTCGGCGATGGCGCTCACCGTCGCGTCGGCGAGTCCGTCGCGTTTGGTGAGTTCGACGGCCGCGTCGTGGATACGCCGAAGCGTCTCCGCGCGTTTCCGGTCGCGCATACCACCGCACTCAACGTCTTGCACTAGTGCATTCTTGCACTAGTGCACCTAACTGGCAAACGTGTCGATCAACCCGGAGCTAGACTGAACGCACGGATTCGCCGTCGGCCCAGGAGGCGTCATGAAGACGATCGCAACAGCCGTATTCGCCGCCGCCCTCTGCTTCGGCGGCATGGGGCCGCGCACGCCGACCGCGACGACGGCCCCGAATTCCCCGATACGCGCGATGCCGGGACCTATCACAGCCAGTCGGCCTGCCGGGAGGCCGGCGACCGGGCCGTTTCCAACAGGCAGGCACGGTCCTACAACTGCACACTGGCACCTGGCGCGAACTATAAGCTCCGCATCAACCCGCAGTTCTGATCGACCTGCTGTTCGGCGACGAACAGGGCGCCAAGTAGGCCCCACGTGTACCTCAGACCGACGGTACCGGCATGATCGAGGTCACACAGTACTGTCAATCGATCAGAGGGGGCCATCATGGTCGCAGTCACCGTCGAGAAAGTCATCAATGCGCCACGCGAGGTCGTCTACGACGTTTTCACCGATCGCGAGCACAACGGCGACTACCTGCCCATCAACACGCGCCTGGTCACGCCGGGTAAGGACGCACGTCAAGGCGTCGGCGCCGTCCACCTCATCGGCCTCGGCCCGGTCGGAATCAAGGAGCAGATCGTCGAGCTGGTTCCCAACGAGCGCATGGTCTACAAGATCGTCGCGGGTGCTCCAGTGAAGAGCCACGTCGGAACGGTCAGTTTCGCCGATGCCCCGAACGGAACACTGGTCACCTACACGATGGACTCGACACCGAAGGTCCCGGTTCCCGCTCCGGCCCTGAAGGCCGGTTTGAAGGCTCTCATCAACCAGATGCTGGGTGCCTGCGACAAGGCGGCGAAGGCGAAGACCAGCGAGTAGTCCCAATATCAACGTCTAGTGGTACTTGACTTGATTTATCTAGGGGATCTAGACTTATAATCGTGAAGCGGCGGGACGTGATGAAGAGGCTCCGCGAGACTGCCAAGGCCGATGGCGTTGGGATCAGCGAAACTGAGGGTGGTAGCCATACCAAGGTCCAATTCAGCGATGGCCGCCGTACGGTGGTCCCCCGCCACAATGAGATCAACGAGAACACCGCGAACAGCATTCTCAAGCAGATGGGAGTGAAGTGACCGTGCGAAAGGTAACGGCGATCGCCACTCGCAGCGGCGAGTGGTGGGCCGTCGAGGTTCCCGAAATCGATGGCCTTTTCACACAGGCCAAGCGCCTGGAGCAGATCCCCGACATGGTGTCTGACGCCGCCGAGTTGCTCATCAACGAACCTGTCGAGGTCGAAGTCCGCCCGGCCCTCGGGTCGGAGCTGGAAAGCGCGATCGTCGAGTCGCGCGCGCTGAGTGTCAAGGCATCCGACACTCAGCGCGAGGCCGCCGATCACGCTCGCCGCCTGGTCGCCAGGTTGCGCGGCGAAGGACTGACGGTCCGCGACGTGGGTGTGGTGCTCGGGGTCTCGCCTCAGCGCGTCAGTCAACTGGCTGGGAAGGGCTAGAGATCTGACGCCCACATTGCGGTGGAGCTAGGGAGAATCGAACTCCCGACCTACTCGATGCGAACGAGTCGCGCTACCAACTGCGCCATAGCCCCGGGTGACCGTCGCCGGTCGACCGCCAGCAACTTTATCACTTCACCCGAACCCGTCGCGAAACGGCCGGACCGCCTAGTCTCGAAGCGTGGCTGATCTGAAAGACGAACAAATCATCAGTGCCCTGAACGGCATGATCGCGGCGATCAACCCGATCATCGACGTACTCTCCGAGACGGATGTGACCGGTCTGCGAGGCAAGTCCCACCAGGACAAGCCCAAGGACGACAGCATCTTCCGGCGCGTCGAGCACATCGCCGCCAAGACCGTCGACCTCACCGCGCTCCCGGGCACCAAGCGCTGGGAAGAGCTGTCGATGGGCGAGCGCGCCCAATGGTGGGTGAACCGGATCGGCAGCCTGAACACCGTCGGCGTCGCCTTCCCCAACATCTTCGGCCTGTGGGCGCGACGCCTGCCCATCACCACCGTTCTCGGTTTCGTCAACCAGGCGATGGTGCTGATCGCCGTCGCACGCGAGTACCGCGTCACCGACCGCGCCAGGCAGATCGAACTCCTCGCCAGCGTGCTCGGCGGCCGCGAGCTCACCCTGCACAACCTCACCGAGGTACCCGACGCCGCTCCGGTCGACGCGAAGCGCAAGTCGCTGATCAAAGCCACCTGGGACATCGCCCGCACTCTGCAGGGCGGCGTCGACGAGATGGGCAAGCGGCCGCAGCCGGCGAAGCCCCTCCGCTGGTTGTCGAACGTCCCGGTCATCGGAGCACCGATCAACTATGTAGGCGAACGGTTCGCCCTCAAGCGCGCGGTGAACGCCGGACGCGCCTGGATCGTGGCACACCCCGATGCCATCACCCGGGGCGGCCTCAAGGCGTCGGCCGACGGATCGTTCTCCGCGGACACGGCGCCCTCCACCTCGGCCGACGGACCGACCGCCACCGACGCGGCACCGAAGGCACTCCTGTCACCAACGACCACACCTGCCCCGGTGGCACCGACGAAGACGACGGACGGCACCTCCGCCGCTAAGAAAGCACCCGCGAAGAAGACCGCGAGCAAGAAGGCGCCGGCGAAAAAGGCTGCTCCGAAGACGGCAGCCAAGAAAACCCCGACCAAAAAGGCCGCTGCCAAAAAGAATCCGGCGAAGAAGTCACCGGCCAAGAAGGCCGCTCCGAAGCCGCCCTCGACCCCAGCCGACGACTAGCCGACCGCCGCCCGGAAGTCGTCGTCGGCGCGCATCATGCGCGGCTGCTGGTAGGTGGGTAGATGATCGAAGATCGGGTCCTCGTCGTCGATCGCCACGGGCGCCATACCGCTCGGACGCCGTAGTCGCGGACGCGGCGCCGGCTCGTCGGCCACGAACTCCGGCTCGACGCGATCGCGCCGCCGACGCGCGACCTCTTCGCGTCGTGATCGCTCCAAGCGAGCCAGACGCCGCTGCCGGATCTGACTCTCGTTCTTCACCGCCCGGCGCAGGAACACCAGATAGGCCACGAGGAAGGTGCCCAGCACACCCGCGGCAATCCAACCCGGCGTCGAGAGGAACACTCCGGCGACGATTCCCGCCAGCGTCAGCCCGACGAGCGTCAGCAACACCCGCTGGCGTTCCTTGTACTTGAGTTCGATCCGCTCGCGGTCGACTTCCGGGTCGTAACCGCCGCGTCCCGGCCGGGTCATCATGACCTGCGTCAGCTCGTTGGGGTCGATGTCGTCCCAGGAGGCGTTGGCTTCGCCGTCCGCGTCGTCGAGTTCGGCGACCTCGTCCTCGTCGTCGAACTCGTCCACGATCAGGTCGTCGTCGGCCTCGTCAAGGTCGGCCTCGACCGTGTCGTCCGACTCGGCGGCAACCTCGTCGTCATCGCCTTCGGATGCGACGTCGTCGGCGGGCTTCTCCTCCGCCACCTCGTCGCCCCGATCGGCTTCCGGTACCTCGGCTTCGGCGGCCACGACGTCGACATTCTCGTCCGCGTCGGGCTTGTCGGCGGACTCGTCCTTCACCGGTTCCTCGTCGACGTCGAACAACGTCGCGGCCGGTTCCTCGTCAGCCTTCTTCGCCGCGACATCCGTCGTGTCGCGCTTCGCGGCCGGCTTCTCCCCGGCTTCCTTCTCCTCGACGACCTTCTCGATGCGCTCGGTGGGCGACTCGTCGGCGGCCACCACCTTCTCGATGCGCTCGGTGATCTCGACGTCGAGCGCCTCGACGGTCTGCACCTCGACCACGTCGGTGTCCGAATCCTTGCCGCTGCCCTCGACCGTGTCCTCGACGATCTCCGCATCGATGATGTCTTCGGAGTCGGCGGCTCCGACGGCTTTGATGACTTCGGTGTCGGCGTCCTCGGGGGCGGGGCGCGTCGTGGTCACGGTGACGACGCGACGCATCCGCGCGGCAACGGTGCGCGCCGTCGCACGCTGCCGCGTCGGCACTTTGCCGGGAACACGGGACGGGTCGACGGGCTCGGCCGTTGCCTCGGCGAGATCCTCGTCGAGCGCCTTTTCGACCTTGGTGGGAGTGGACTCCTTGCTGGTCGCGACCGCTTCCACCTTGTCGGCCGTTTCGGTCTTCGGCGTGTAATCGGGATCGTGCGGGTGCGCGCCCGCACCAATGCGTCGGCGCCGCACGGCGTCCTCGCCGCGCTTGAGCACCCGTGTCGCGGCAGCGACCGGGGTGGACTTACGGATCCCCGGGCGACCCTGGATCACCATCGGGACCAGCACGAATAGCCAGATGGCCACGAGGCACACCCACAACACTGAGTTCGGCATCCGACTCTCCCGTCTTTCACTCTGGTCACACGTACCCGACTTCAATCTAGGTCCGCAGCCGGTGAATGCCGTGCCGACGCGCCGAGGGCCGCCAACTTCATTCGTGAGCCCTGTTCCGTCGATCGTTACCAAATACCGGTCACAATCGACGGACTCGTGTCGCGTGTTGGAAATTCGTTGATGGTTGCCGCGAGGGCGATGGGCGATCTGGCAAGGCGGAGGAGGGAGTGATAGCGGAGCTATCGCGACCGACGACAACGCGGCCAGGCGTTCATCGAACCGCGGCAACCGCAACAGGAATTTTCGACGCGCGACACTAGCGCGATCGCGGGTCGTCCGGACAGTCCGGGCATCGACGAAACGAGCCGGACCAGCCCCGCTTGCGCAAGATCCGGGCCACCTTGGCAGCCGTTGAGCACGGCCGCCCGCATACCTGCCCCCACCCGAGCCGAAGGGTCGTCCGATCCAGATCGACGACGGCATCCAAGTCGCGTTCGAGATCCCGGTCGCGTGCGGCGGCGCTGTCGTGGGCCAGCCGGCCGTCGAGTTCGACGATGAGTCCCCACTCCGGGCAATCGGCATCGCGATAGCCGGCCCGCCCGACGCCCGTCGGTGCCTGACGTCGTGCCGTCGGCAATCCATGGCGACGCTCGACCTTGGCCAAGTACTCGTGCTCGAGGACCGAATGAGTGCCGTCGCGAATATCGGCAAGGACCGCAACGAGGAACCGGCGATGTCTGGCTCGAGTCCTGCGCCGCAGCGCGTCCAACAACCGGTCAGCGGTGGTGAGGCGCGCACCGACAGCATCGGCCAGATGGGCGACGACGCGAAGGCGATCTGGCGCGTTCGCGGCCACGTCGAGAACGGCGTCCTCCACGCGCATCCTGGGCGGGCAGGAACTCCACATCGCCCGCTCATCGAGATGAGAACTGTAGTGGACGACGACACCGCGCGGCGCGACGATCTTGCGGTGGCCGGCGACGGCGACGTGGATCGGCCCTGCTTCGCCGCCCGGGCCTCCCGCCGCTCGGATCGCCGATTGGTGGCTCAGCACCGCGGGATGCGCACCCAACACCGCCGACCAGGCCCGCTGGGACCAGGTCAGCGGCCCGGTGTGGTTGACGTACACGCCGGGTGCAGCGACGGCCCACTCCCGTCGGCGCAGTTTGCGACGACAGTCCGCTGAACTGTGGCCGTGCTCGATCACCTGCCGGCGGCTGATCACCCCGTCGGTGGATAACCCCTGTTCCGTCGATCGTTACCGAATGCTGGTCACAACCGACGGAGCAACACCGCCTCCGGCGAGTAGCGTTGCCGCCATGACCACGCAACCGGCTGTGCGGTGCCAATCGGTCACCGTGCACCGTGGCGGAGTGCTTGCCTGCGACGATGTGTCGCTGACCATCGCGCGGGGAACGATCACCGGCCTCTTCGGACCGTCCGGATGCGGCAAGACGACGCTGATGCGCTCCATCATCGGCACCCAGGCCAACGTCGCGGGCACCGTCGACGTACTCGGCGAAGCGGCGGGAGCCAAGACGCTGCGCCGACGCGTCGGCTACGCGACGCAATCGGCATCGACGTACGCCGATCTCAGCGTGATCGACAACGTCACCTATTTCGCCTCCCTGCACGGAACGCGTGCCAACGTCGCCGAGACGCTCGACGCCGTCGGCCTCACGCCGTACGCCCGACGCCGAACCAGCGACCTCAGCGGCGGACAGATCAACCGCGTCTCGATCGCGTGCGCCCTCGTCGCGAAGCCGGAACTGCTCATCCTCGACGAGCCGACCGTCGGCCTCGACCCGGTGTTGCGGGCCGAGCTGTGGCGGTACTTCGCACGACTCGCCACCGAGGGCTCGACGCTGCTCGTCTCCAGTCACGTGATGGACGAAGCCGAACATTGCGACGAGATGATCCTGATGCGCGACGGCGCAGTCCTGACGCAGTGCACGCCGGCCGAACTCAAGGCGCGCACCGGGAAATCGTCGATCGACGATGCCTTCCTCGCGCTGATCGAGGGCGCCACGTGAATCCGAAACTGCTGGCAGCCACCGCTGTTCGCGTGCTGCGCCAGATCCGCGCCGATCACCGTTCGCTGGGCGTCCTGCTGGTCTTGCCGCTGCTCCTGCTGACACTGTGCTATTTCATGTTCGCCGACGTACCCGCGCCTCCCGGCGTCCCGACGCCGTTCGACCGCTTCGGCATCATCCTCCTCGGCATCCTCCCCTTCGTCGTGATGTTCGTCCTCACGTCGGTGGCCATGCTGCGCGAACGCAGGGCCGGCACGCTGGAACGACTGATGACCACCCCGCTGTCGAGGATCGACCTGCTCGGCGGCTACGCGGCGGCCTTCGCCGTACTCGCCGCAGCCCAGGCGGCACTCACCTGCGGGTTCACCTTCTGGGTGCTGCAGCTGGAGACCAGCGGTTCGCGCTGGTGGGTGGTGGTGATCGCGTGGAGCGTCGCCCTTCTCGGCGTCGCCCTCGGCCTGTTGTGCAGCGCATTCGCCCAGACCGAGTTCCAGGCGGTCCAGTTCCTGCCGCTGGTGGTCATCCCCCAGCTGTTCCTGTGCGGTCTGTTCGTGGCCCGCTCCGACCTGCCCGGATGGATGCAGGCGCTCTCGAACGCGATGCCACTGAGCTATGCCGTCGAAGCGCTCCAGCAGGTCGCAAGCGAAGCATCGGTCACGTCGACGATGGTCCGCGGGCTGGTGGTGATCGTCGTGATCGCCGTGGTCGCGCTCGCACTGGCGACCGCAACCCTGCGACGCCGGACGCCGTAGGCCCTCAGTCCGCAGACAGGTCGCCCGCGGTGAACCGGGCATCGACGGCGACGGAGATGACGACATCGTCGGGCCGCAATTCCAGCGAGGGTCCCGCGTCGGAGGCGACCATCGCCCGGGCCATCATCGGCGCGGCGGGCACGGCGTCGGAACCGGAACTCAGCATGTCCGGGTCGGCCAATGCCACCGCGGTCACCGATCCGCGCCCGACCGCGTCGGCATAGGCCTGAGCCTTCGCAACCGCATCGCGCACCGCGTCGCGCCGCACCTTGGCCTCGTACCGCGGCCGGTTCTCGGTCAGCACGTCCCACACGATCCGTCCGACCTCCAGCCCGTCGCGACCGGCCCATTCGACGAGAAAGGCCGCGAGCGCCTCGAAGTCGAGGAATTCGGCGGTCATGGCGATCCGCGTCGTATAGACGACCTCGGACGACTGCTTCCCGTCGATCCACGGGCGGTGCCCGAAGACGTGAATGTCGTTGGCGTGCCACGTGTTCAGCGCGTCGGTCTCGTCGAGCCGGGACAGTTCGGCGACCACCTCGCTCTGCAGCTCCAGCGCCTTGGCATGTGCCGCCTCGCTCGTCGACTCGGTGAACGCCGCCGAGAGCAACACCGTCCCCTGCTCGGGCCGGTACTGGCGCTCGGCCCGCCCGCGCACGGTGATCTCCAGCGCGCTCATCGGAACTGCGCCCGTCCCGCACGCACCAGGGCCTCGACCGCACTGCTCATGATTTCCTCCGTCGTCAAAGCGAACAGGTCGTGGTCGCGCCACCGACCATTGACATCCATATAGCGCTTCAGCACGCCTTCGTGGCGGAAACCGACCTTGGCGAGTACCGCCCGCGACGCGGCATTCGGCGGCTGCACGGTCGCCTCGAGCCGGTGCAGGCCCATCGGCCCGAAGGCGTGGTCGACGCCGAGTGCGACGGCCGCCGTCGCGATGCCCTTGCCCGTCCAGTCGCGATCGACCCAGTAGCCGATCCACGCGCTGCGGACCGCACCGCGCTGCACGCTCCCGATGGTGAGCTGTCCGACGTACTCGCCGTCGACCTCGATGACGAACGGCAGCAGCGCGCCGCGCTTGGCCTCGGACTTGAGCACGGAGTAGAGCGGGGGCCAATTACTGCGCTGGTGTCGCGCCGCCCAATTCCCGTCCGAGGTCGGCTCCCAGGGCAGCAACAAATCCTGATTGCGGATCCGCAGCCGGCTCCAGTCAGCGGCGTCGCGCAGCTTGATCGGCCGCAGCAGCAACCGGCCGGCCGACACGTGAATCGGTCCCACCCGCGCAGGCCAGCCCGGGTGCGAACGCGAACTTGAACCCCAGCTGAACACGGCTCAACTCTAGTCGTCGCGGCGGTTCGTGCCGCGTGGTTGCGGTCACGCGTCTTCTAGTGCCCCGTGTCCTAGCCTCAGCCGCGCTGGGCGAGGAACATGACGTCGACCTCGTCGCCGGGATCGAGCTTGGCGGCTTCCGACGGCACGACGACGAGGCAGTTCGCCTCGGCCAGTTCCGCGAGCAGGTGCGACGAGCCGGTGGTGGATTCGCCGATCACCTGGACCATGTAGGCACCGGTGCGCTCTTCGCGCATGAGCTGACCGCGCAGATACCCGGTGCGGCCCTCGACCGACGCGATCGGCCCGATGGTGCGCGCCTTGATGACGCGCCGCAACGGGTCGCGCTTGCCCAGCGCGATCCGGATGAGCGGCCGGACCATCACCTCGAAGGTAACCAGCGCCGACACCGGGTTCGCCGGCAACAGGAAGGTGGGTACCTCGTCGCGCCCGAGACGTCCGAAACCCTGCACGGATCCGGGATGCATGGCGACCCGCGACACCTCCAGGTCGCCGAGCTCGCCGAGTGCCTCGGCGATCGCCCTCGACGACGATCCGCCGACCGCGCCGCAGATGACGACGATCTCGGAGCGGATGAGCTGCGCTTCGATGACCTCGCGCAACCGCTCGGCGTCCCGCTCGGCGATGCCGACCCGGTTGACGTCGGCGCCCGCGTCGCGGGCAGCGGCGGCCAGCGCGTAGCTGTTCACGTCGTAGACCTGTCCCTGACCGGGCACACGGTCGATGTCGACGAGTTCGGATCCGACCGCGATGACCGAGAGGCGCGGTCGCGGATGCACCAGCACGCGGGACCGGCCGACGGCGGCGAGAAGACCGACCTGGGCGGGCCCGATGACCTCGCCCGCGCGCACCGCGATATCGCCGGGCTGCACGTCGTCGCCGACGCGCCGCACATAGGAGCCGCTGTCGACGCCGTGCGCCACGCGCACCTTCTGACTGGCCCCGTCGGTCCAGCGCAGGGGCACCACCGAGTCCGCCAGCGTCGGCATCGGCGCGCCCGTCTCCACGCGAACCGCCTGGCGCGGCTGCAGCCTGATCGGCGTGCGCGAACCGGGTTCGACATCGCCGACGACCGGCAGGAACACGGCGATCGGCTCGCCTTCGGTGAGGGTGTCGAGTTCGGCTTCACCGGCGTCGAAGTCCTCGTCGGCACCGGGGGCGACCACCCCGGCCAGCGCGACGTCGACCGCGCGCACCGCGTAGCCGTCGACGGCGGCCTGGTCGAATCCGGGCAACGGCCGCTCGGTGACCACCTCTTCGGCGCACATCAAGCCCTGCGCCTCGGAGATGGCGATCTTGACCGGTCGCGGGACCACGGCGGACGCCGTTATCCGCGCCAACTGATCGTCAACGGACCGCATCTCGCCTCCTCGAAGGGTTTCTGTGCGCCATGTTGGTCAACGGACCAACCCTAACGCCGCCGACGGCGACGGTACCGGCGCCACGCCGGAGAAATGAAGGCAGCCTCACCTCTCGCCGAGGCGCTCGGTCAGCCAGGCGCGCAACTCGGGTCCGTAGTCGTCGCGGTCGAGCGCGAAGTCGACAGCGGCCTTGAGGTATCCGCCCGGGTTGCCGAGATCGTGCCGGGTACCGCGATGCACGACGACGTGCACCGGTTCACCGTCGGCGATCAGCAACGCGATCGCGTCGGTGATCTGCAACTCGCCGCCGGCGCCTGGGTCGATGCGACGCAGCGCGTCGAAGATCTTGCGATCGAGAATGTAGCGGCCGGCGGCGGCGAAATTCGACGGCGCGTCGGCGGCAGCCGGCTTCTCGACCATGCCGAGCACGCGCAGCACGTCGGGATTGGCGGCGTCGGGAACCGTCTCGACGTCGAAGATGCCGTACGCCGAGAGCTGGTCGTCGGGGACCTCGATGGCGCACAGCACCGAACCGCCGCGACGTTCGCGCACCCGCGCCATCGTCTCCAGCACGCCGCCGGGAAGAACCAGATCGTCGGGAAGGAGCACGGCGACCGCATCCTCGTCGTCGGCGAGATATTCCTCGACGCAACCGATGGCGTGGCCGAGGCCGAGCGGCTTCTCCTGGACCACCGAAGCGACCTCCAGCAGATTCGGCGCCTTGCGGACCTTCGCCAGCATCGCCGCCTTGCCCCGCTTGGCGAGGGTGTTCTCCAGCACGAGGTCCTCGACGAAGTGGGCGACCACGCCGTCCTTGCCCGGAGAAGTCACGATCAGCAGGCGCTGCGCTCCGGCCGACTTGGCCTCCTCGGCGACCAGCTCGATACCGGGTGTGTCGACGACCGGAAGAAGTTCCTTCGGCACGGTCTTGGTCGCGGGCAAGAACCGCGTGCCCAGACCGGCGGCGGGCACCACGGCGGTCCGCGGGATGGGCGGGGCGGCCGACAGCGCGGTCTCCGAATTGGGAGCACTCATGGCTCTACACTGTATTCGGCGCGCCGCCGGGCGCAGAATCGCGGGAGATCCGATGTCCAAACAGGAGGTTCGCGGGCGCCTGCGCGCACACCGGGAGCGCTTGTCGGTGTTCGACGTGGAGAGTGCCGCGGTCAACCTCGCCGAGTGGATGTACCGCCTGCCGATGGCCGTCGACGAAGGTGCGACGATCGCCTGCTACCTGCCCGTCGGCAGCGAACCGGGGTCCGATGCGATGCTCGACGCCCTGGTCGACCAGGGCTACCGCGTCATCGTGCCCGTGGTGCCCGACGGCGACCCCCAACCGCTGCGCTGGGCGGTGTACAGCCCCAGCGCGCCCCTGGAGACCAGGCGCTGGGGCCTCGCCGAACCGACGTCGCCCTCCTTGGGGCCCGGGGCCCTTGCCGAGGCGAGCGTCGTCTTCGTCCCGGCACTCGCGGTCGCGCGCGACGGCGCTCGGCTGGGCCGGGGTGCCGGCTACTACGACCGCAGCCTTCCGCTGAGCCGGGCGGTGCGCATCGGCGTCGTCTATGACCACGAACTGGTCGACGAACTGCCGACCGAGCCGACCGACGTCCCGATGGAGTGGGCGCTGACCCCCGAGGCCGGTTTCACCCGGCTGGACTGAATACTCGCGTGGCTACGACGCGGCCGCGGCCGATGCGCTCGGCGCGCTCGACGAGTCGCTGCTCGACGAGCCGGAATCGCTCGACGACGATGACGAGCCGGAATCGCTCGACGCCGGCACCGAACCCGAACGCGAGTCGGTCCGGTAGAACCCGCTGCCCTTGAAGACGATGCCGACGCTGTTGAACAGCTTGCGCAGCTTGCCCTGACAGTCGGGGCATTCGGTCAGCGAATCGTCGGCGAAGGACTGCACGATATCGAAGGCGTTGTCGCACTCCGTACATGCATAGGAGTAAGTGGGCACCGGGAACCTCCACACGGATCTGGCTTGAATCTCGACAATTCTAACCGACTTTGGCACTCATTCATTCCGAGTGCCAAGGTCGACGGGGTCACACGCGTTGTCCACAGTTGTCTCGCGTCCCCAGAAGACGGCCGGCACACCGGACTCTAAGACCTCCGCCCGAGAACGCGCACTATGGTCGGCACACATGTTGACCAGGGTGTTCGGCCACGAACTCGCACCCCGCCGGCGTGATCGTCTGCGTCAGGCGCTGCGGCCGGGATGGCTGCGTTCGATGGTGATTCGACGGTCGTGCGCGACCCTGCTGGTCCTCGCCGCCGCCATGTCCTTCCTCGCCGATCGGCGCGACGAACCCGGGGTCGCGGTCGTCGTCGCGGCACGCGATCTGCGGCCGGGCACGGCACTGGTCGCGGCCGACGTCGCGGTGGTGCGCGTGCGCCCCGAGTTGGTACCCGCCGGCGCGCTGAAGCTGTCCGCGGACGCCCGGGAACGCACCGTGACCGGCGCGGTGCGCCACGGAGAGATCCTCACCGACTCGCGACTGCTCGGCCCGCGACTGCCGCGGAGTCTGATCGGCGACGCCACGGCACGACTCGTTCCGGTCCACCTCGCCGACGCCGGGACGGCCGAGCTGCTCGTGCCCGGCGACGTCGTCGATGTACTCACCAAGGGCGACTCGTCCGACCCGCCGGTGGTGATCGCCACGGATGCCGTCGTCGCCCTGGGACGGACGCGGCGACCCGGCGAACGAGCAGGCGGCGACGGCTCTCCCGTCCTTCTGGCCATGAAGGCCGAAGCCGCCCACCGGGTCGCCGCGGCCGGACTGACCACCGCGCTCACCGTCGTCATCCATTAACCGCATTTACGTCTATTGAATGTGCAAGGTCTCGACTTGCACACGAATTCACCACTAAGAGGTGAAGGGACCGCGTCAGCGTCCAAATTCTCACTGTCTGGTTTACGATTCGACTCGATGCCTTGAGCTGTCGAAACCCGGCTGCGCCGTAACCCCGAGGAGGACCCGCAGTGCTCAAAGGATTCAGAGAATTCATCTTGCGCGGCAACGTTGTCGAATTGGCCACCGCGGTCATCATCGGCGCCGCCTTCACCAAGATCGTCGAGGCGTTCACCGACAAGGTAGTCCAGCCGCTGATCAATTCCATTCCCGGCGGCGATCCGTCCCAAGCGGCGCAGGGCCTGGGTTTTTGCATCGGCGAATGCCGCTTCCCCAACCCGGATAACGCGAATCCGGCCAATGCGCTGAATTACATCGACCTTAGTGCGGTTATCACCGCGGCCATCAATTTCCTCATCGTCGCGGCCGTCGTGTACTTCATCATCGTTCTCCCCTACAACAAGCTGTCGAGTCTTGTGATGGGCGAGAAGGAAGGCGAGGACACCGAGGTGTCGCTGCTGACGGAGATCCGCAACCTGATGGATCCCGAGGCCGCCGAGAAGGCCGAAGCGGAGAAGGCCGCGAAGGCCCGCGCCGCCGCGGCAGAGCAACTGCCCCCGCCGCCGAGTGCTCCCGCGCCGCCCCCGAGCGGACCGGGCCGCCCAGGCGCCGCCGCTCCGACGGGGGAGCCGATGATCCGTCCCGCAGCGGGAGGACCGCCGTCGGGTGCGCTGCCGCGCTACGAGCCGGGCGGATACCCCACCGGGTCGCAGCCGCCGGTGACCGGCGGTGGCTACCAAGCTCCGCCGTCGTCGTACCCCGGTTCGCAGAATCTGCCTCCGGGCGGGTACAACGCACCCCCCGGATACCCGCAGCAGCCCGGCACCGAGTTCGGCCCGGGTGACCATCCGGGACGCCATTCCCGATAGTCAGCGCCGCTCAAGCGACATCGGCCCGCCGTCGGAACTCCGACGGCGGGCCGATTCGCTTGTCGACCTACTCGGGCCTCAGCTCCACACCTTGGGGATGCGGAACGGGCCGAAGTAGTAGTAGAAGTCGTAGTCGCGGCGCGGTGGGCGCTGCCGGTGCCCGCGATCGTGATCGGGGCGCACCTGCGGGCGCCGATCGTGGCGGTGGTGCCGCCGATCGTGCCGGTGCCGGTGGCGGTCGTAGCGTCGATCGTGACGGTCGCGCTGCCGGTGGTGCCGGTCGCGCTGCCGATCGCTGCGCCGGTCGTTCCGATCCCGCTGCCGATCACCGCGCCGATCCTGGCGGTCCCGGCCGCGGTCGTTGCCCGACCGATCATTGCCCGACCGATCATTACCCGACCGGTCATTGCCCGAGCGATCATTACCCGACCGATCATTGCCCGAGCGATCATTACCCGACCGGTCATTGCCCGAGCGATCATTACCGGACCGGTCATTGCCCGAACGGTCATTACCCGACCGATCGTTGTTCTGGCCCTGACTGTGCCCGCCGCGATCGCCGCCGCCACCGTTATCCGGAACGGCATGCACGGCGCCGGCGCCGAACAACACGCCGGCCGCGAGAATCGGAGCGGCGATGAGCGCCGTTCGCTTCTGGTTCATGTGATTCCTCTCAATCCGCCCGTTGATCGGGGGGGTCTGCGGACGCAGCGGTGAGCTGCGCCAATTCGATGATGCGCGGGGCTTGCGCCGCCAACTCGGCATCGTGGGTGATCAGGATGGTGGTGCGCGATCGCGCCAGCCGCAACATCGGTTCGAGAACGCGCTCGGTCGTCGCCGCGTCGAGACCGGTGGTCGGCTCGTCGAGAATCAGCACCGGGGTGTCGCGCAAGAAAGCGCGGGCAAGTGCGATGCGCTGACGCTGTCCGCCGGACAGGTTGGCTCCGGCGTCGCGCAGCTCGGTGTCGTATCCGTCGGGCAGTCCGACGATGAAGTCGTGCGCGTCGGCCGCCCTGGCCGCCGCGACGATCTCCTCGCGCGAGGCGCCGGGGTAGGAGAACCGGATGTTGTCGGCCACCGTTCCGCGGTAGATCGCGATTCGCTGTGGCAGCAGCGTGATGTGGCTGCGCACGTCGGCCAGTCGCTGGGTCGACACATCGGTGCCGTCGATCAGGACACGACCGGAATCCGGGTCGTAGAACCGGAGCAACAGGTGGGTCACGGTCGTCTTGCCGACACCGCTGGGACCCACCAGGGCGACGAACTCGCCGGCGTCGATGTCGAGGGAGAAATCGTCGAACACCCGGGTCTGCGAATCCGGGTACGTGAAATCGACGTCGTCGAACTTGACCGGCACTCCCCCGGCCGTGTGGACGGGCAGCGCGGCGGGAAGCGGCAGCGGCGACTCCGGGTCGGTGTCGACGTCGTCGTCGGTGATGGCGATCGGTTCGTCGAGGACCTGCGCGACGCGCTCGGCGCTGGCCGTCGCTGTGGTGATGGAGACGGCGAGGCTGCCCAGCGACTGGATCTGCGGGTATAGCTGTCCGAGATAGCCGGTGAGAGCGATCAGACCGCCCAGGGTGGTGCGATCCGTCGAGATCATCCAGGCGCCGAGCACCAGGACTCCGAGCATCACCATCAGCTCCACCAGGCCGACGGCCTGGCCGTACAGCTCGCCGGCCTTGAGCTCGGTGATACGTGCGCGCATCCACTCCAACGACTGGGCGCGGACTCGGCGCCGGTCGGTCGGCCCCTGGTTGTCGGCCTGGATGGCCAGCGAATTGTCGACGCCCTCGGCGACCATGGCGCTGATCTTGCCGTTCGCGATGCGCTCACGGCGCGACACGCGTTTCAAGATGACGCCGAACCACTTCGAGACCACCGCGAGAACCGGTGCTAGCGCGAAGGCCACCAGCGCCAGCTGCCACTGCGCCATGAACGCGGCGATCGCGTAGACGATCACCGAGATGATCGCCAGGCTCGCGTCGACGACGGCGGAGGACACGAGATGCTCGGTCGACTCGACGTCGCCGCTGTGCCGGGCGATCAGGTCGCCCGACGGGTACTTGCGCCGAACGTGCGGCGCCAGCTGCTGGGTGTGCTCGTAGAGGTCGTCACGAACGCGGGTGACCATGCGCTCGGCGACCACGCCCGTGATGACTTCGCCGAAGTACGAGGCCAGCGCACCGACCAGCGTGACCGCGACCCAGGCGAGCATCGGCTTCATGAGCAGGTTCAGGTCACCGGTCACCAGCACGTTGTCGACGATGTAGGCGAACAGCGCGATGGTGATGACATTGGCCAGCAGGTCGACGAGCTGCAGGATGATGCCGAGGATCAAGCGGCCGTAGAGGCCGTGCATGTACGGCCGGAACCGTTTGATGGCCGCCAGGACGTGCAGCGGCGTCGGGGGCGGCACCAACATGGCGTCGGGCATGGGCGCGTCGTCGCCGCGCTGCCAGCCCTCGACATCCCACTCGCCGTCGACGGCGTCATCGGGTCCGTCGAGCGCGGCCTCGTCGCGCCAGTCGAAATCGTCGCGGCCCTCATCGTCGAAACGGCCGGGGCCATGAGACCTTCCGCGTGAAGACGGGAAGAACCTCATACGATTGCGAGCCATCTGATCCTCGGTGTCGGTGGATGCGCGGTCGTTTGTGGCCGCGCCCTGGGAGTAAGCGTAGATAAAACTCGACCACCGGAGAATCAGGGAGTCTTCTCCGGTGGTCGAGTGCGGCTCGCCGTGGAGCCGAATCAGGTTCTAGGAACCGTAGTAGCCGTACGGGCGACCGTAGGGCCGGCCGTAAGGACGGCCGTAAGGACGGCCGTAGTAACGACGACGGCCGTAGGGGCGGCCGTAACGACGGTCATAGCCGCGTCCGTATCCGCGGCCGTAGCCTCCGCGACGGTGACGATCAACGTTGAACTTCATGTGTCTGCCTCTCGGTAGTCCGACCCAAACTGATTGCGATCGGCTGAGCCGAACGTGTCTCTGACGCTAATCGGACGGTCGGGGGCGCGGCTAGCGGTTTAAGCGACCTCGGCGCCAACACACAGGTACCTGCCAGGTTCGCGGAAACGTCGCTCCGCGACGGACGCGCAGCGCGTTAGCCGAGGCTGAAGGGCTTGCCCCACACCACGACCTGGGCGCGCACCGTCTCGGTCTCCACCTCGATGGTGAACCGTGCGCGGGCCGACGCGTAGCCGCCGCACCCGTTGAGCCGGAAGCCCTCCTGGCTGTACGCGACGCCGCCACGGGTGCCGCGGAAGGTGAAGCGGTTGACGTTGTAGTCGCGGTAGTTCGTGTAGTCGCCCGAGGTGGTCTGGATGATCGGGACCCAGCCGGCCTGCCCCGGGCCGAGGTGCAGCGTCGTACCGGTGTTAGTGATGCCGGCGGGCATACCGTAGCGCGAGTCGACGCCGCCCGACTGCCCACTGCTCATGCCGGCGATGTTGAGTTGACATCCGACGACGTAGCCGCCGTAGACGGTGGCCCCCTGCGCTTTGCCGCCGCCGATGGTGGCGACGACCTTGCCCGAGACCCACACCTCGCGGCTGGTCTGGATGTTGGCGACGTTGCCGCGGTGGTAGCGCACCGCCTCGTCGTAGAGGCGCGCCTTTACCGTCGTGCCGTCGACGAGCTTCTTGTTCACCTTGCCGCCGGGCAGCCGCTTGGCGTCGGCGGCCGGGATCGCAGTTCCGGTGGCGGTGGCCGCGGCGAGCACGACAGCGGCGGCGGCCAGCAGCCGCCGCGTGGACGGGGAGCGGAGCGAGGTCATCATCATGGTCCTGGTTCTGCGTTATCCGAGGCTGAACGGCTTGCCGTAGAGGGTGGTCTGGATGGCACCGCTGCGGCCGCTGACCGTGCCGCGGTCGGTGCTGTAATCCTCGGCGGCGAGGACCTTGATGAAGGAGCGGGCCTGGGCGAAGCCGGCGCAGCCCTGGACGTTGATCTCGACGCCGGAGAGCTGAATGCTGACGACCTTCTTGTAGAAGTTCTTGTCGAGGGCCTGCACGACCTGGATCTGCCCAGGAGCGAGAGGAAACGACACGTTTCCACTGATCATCGGCAGTGGCCCCCCTCCCCCGAGCCCGCCCCATATACCCCCGGAGATCCCCATATCGAGACCGCCGACGTTGACCTGGCAACCCACGAGATAGCCGACCTGGACGTTGCCGCCGCCGCGGTTGATCCGCGCGGTGTACGTCCCGGACACCCGGGTGGACCGCACCATGCCGTTGTTGGCCTCACTCGGCTGGTTGTGCGCGTACTCGGCGCTGCGCTTGAGGGTGACGACCTGGCCGTCGATGCCGGTCGACTTCTTCGACCCGCCGGGCAGCCGGAGCGCGTCCGCGCCACCGGCACCCAGGCTCGACAGTCCGACCACCGCCGCAGTCGCTACCACCGCGAGTAAGACCGCGCGCCGACGCAACGACGTGTACGTCGCCATCATGTGATTCCCTTCGTGGCCAAACGCAAAACTCGTCGAAACGGTACCACTGTGACTAAGGGCACCCATCATCGGTGCAGGTTGGCGAAGAGTGTCCACCCCGTCTAATCGTGGTGCGGAGGGCGATTGCGCTCATACCAATCGCGCGTGTGTCCACCCCCCGGGCGCGCACCTCGTTCGTCGCCGGTCGTCTCCGGCAGGTCATCGCCGAAGACGTCGTCGAGACGCTGACGGCGCCGCCAGCGGGGTTCGTCCGATTCGTCCGGTTCGTCGCCGCCGGGAACCATCAGAACTCGGTGATGTCGGCGATGACGTGATGGGCGAGCATGGTGATCGTCGCCATCCCGTCGCGGACCGCGGCGCGGGAATCGGCGAGGTTGACCACCAGGGTCTGCCCGGAGATGCCGGCGAGACCGCGGGATAGTCCGGCATCGGTGGCCCCGGCGGCCAGCCCGGACGAGCGAACGGCTTCCTCGATCCCTGGCAACCGGCGATCGAGCAGCGACTCGGTCGCCTCGGGGGCGACGTCGCGCGCCCGCACACCGACGCCGCCGACGGAGATGACGACGTCGACACCGCCGATCACCGCCGTGTTGAGGGCGTTGCGGATCTCGACCTCGTCACCGGAGACCACGACGGTGGCGTCGACGTGGAAGTCGGCCTCCTCCAGGAGTTCGCCGACCAGCGCCCCGAGCCCGTCGGTATCCTGATGGTCGTCGGCGACCACCACGACCAGGGCGCGCGCGAGGGGGTCCGGCCCATCCGCGTCCGGCGTTGCCGCCAGCTCGCGAGCAGCCGCGTCGGCGACGGACTCGTCGCGGGTGGTTTCGTCGAACGCCGAGGTGGCCATCGGACTCCTTGGTTGCGAATTCAGTTGGTGGACAGGGTTTTCAGGGTGACCTTCGCGGTCGTTGTCTTACCGCCGGCCGCGTATTCGATATCCACGACATCACCCGGCGCGAACGAGCGCACCGCGGCGACCAAGTCGTCGGCGCCGGTGATCTTGCGCCCTCCGAAGCGGTGGATGACCGCGCCGTCGGGAATACCGGCGGCCGCGGCCGCACCGTTGGGCACGATCTTGGTCACGCGCGCGCCCGACTGGGTCGGGTCGGTCGTCGACGCCGGGCCCACCGAGACGCCGAGGCTCGGATGCTCGGCCTTTCCGGTCCGGCGCAGCTGATCGGCGACGCGCATCGCCTGGTCGATCGGGATGGCGAACCCGAGGCCGATGCTGCCCGTGGCGCGCTGGTTGCCGTTGGAGTCCTGACCGCCCATCGTCGCGATGGCCGTGTTGATCCCGATCAATGCCCCTCGTGCGTTGACGAGGGCGCCGCCGGAGTTGCCCGGGTTGATCGCGGCATCGGTCTGAATCGCGTCGATGACCGACGTGTTGTCGCCGATGCGCGAGGTCGAGACGGGCCGGTTCAGCGCGGAGATGATGCCGGTGGTCACCGTGCCGGCCAGCCCGAGCGGAGAACCGATGGCGATGACGTCCTGCCCGACGGCGAGGTTCTTCGACGAGCCGACGTTGATCGGCTTGAGGCCCGGGTGGTCCTTCACCTGGATCACCGCGATGTCGGAGATCGGGTCAGCGCCCCGCAACTGCGCGGTGGCCCGCGACCCGTCGTGGAAGATCACCGTGATCGCGGGCCGGCGCTCACCGACCGCACGTCCCCCGCCGGCGATCACATGGTTGTTGGTGAGAATGGTGCCGTCGGCGTCGAGCACCACGCCGGAGCCCTCACCGCCCTGATCACCGACGCGGACCGCGATGGAGACCACCGAGGGCAGCACCCTGGCGGCCACCTCCTGAACGCTGCCCGCCGGGGCGGGGGGCTGCGCCTGTGGTTGTCCGTCGCCGTGCCGGTCCCCGCCGACCGCGGCCGGCGTGTCGGTGCGGTCGACGTTGGCGCCGACCACTCCGCCGACCCCGCCCGAGACCAGCGCCAGCGCAACGGCACCGGCCGCCAGCGCCGCCTTCTTGCCGCCCTGCTTGGGGGCGGGGGTCACGTTCTGCGTCATCGGCGGGTAGGCCGCGGTCGGCGCACCGCTGTAGGCGCCGTACTGCGCGGTGGGCGGTTGCGCCGTCGGCACGGTGGGCGACGTCGGCTGACCGACGGGCGCGGGCGAGGTGGGAAAGGCCGATGCCTCCCGAGGGCGCGGCTGACTCCACTGCGCCGCGGACTCGACGCCTTCGTCGGGACCGCCTAACGGCCTCGACTGCCACGGCGAGTTGTCATTGGAGGGGGGTTGCGTCACTGCGCTTCCTCGCTTGTCTAGTCAGAGCACCCGTCTTCGGTGCCGTCCACATTACTGACGAACGACGACGGGCGGTGGTTCCACCGGGATCGGGTGGCCGGGGAGCGTCATCGTGATCAGCGCGCCGCCGAGGTGGGACTGCCCGGTGCTTACCGTACCGCCGATCCGTTCGATCACCTGACGCACGATGGCCAGGCCGAGGCCGGACCCCGGCATCGACCGGGAGGCGGCAGCGCGGTAGAAGCGCTCGAAGACCAGCTCGCGGTCTTCCAGGGGAATCCCCGGGCCGGCGTCGGCCACGGTCAGCACCGCCCGGTCGACCGCGGTCTGGCGCAGCCGGACCTCCACGGTGTGCCCGCCCGGCGACCATTTGGCCGCGTTGTCGAGGACGTTGAGAACAGCGCGCGCGAGGCCCGACGACTCGCCGAAGACGTACCAATTCTCGGCGGCGACCGCGAACTCGACGTCGTTGCGCCGGCGCCGCACGCGCTCGAGGCTGCGATCGATGATGTCGACCATGTCCACCTCCTCGTGCACCACTTCCGGCGCATCCTCCCGCGATAGGTCGACGAGATCGCCGACGAGGGTGGACAGCTCCTCGATCTGCGCGACGATATCGCTGCGCAGCTCGATCATGTCGGCCAGCGGTACGGCGGGCGCGCCCGGTTCGGCCGAGGCGATGAGCAGTTCGACGTTGGTCCGCAACGACGTGAGCGGCGTCTTGAGCTCGTGCCCGGCGTCGGCGACGAGGCGCGCCTGCTTGTCGCGCGAGTTGCGCAGGGCGGCGAGCATGGTGTTGAACGACTCGGTCAGCCGGGCCAATTCGTCGTTGCCGGTGACCGGGATGGGGTCGAGCACCTCGGTGCGCGCGACGCGTTCGGCCGCGCGGGTCAGCCGGGCGACCGGGCGCAGACCGGTGCGGGCCACCGTCGTCCCGGCCAGCGCGGCCAGGGCCACTCCCCCGCCGCCCACGACGAGCAGCACCCATGCGAGGCGCTTGAGCACGCGCTCGGTGTGCAGCAGGCTCTGCGACATGATGAGGCTGTAGCCCCGGTCCAGCTTGCGGGCCAGCACCCGCTGGTCACCGACCGTCCGCAGACTCTGGTTGTGCTGTCCCGGCCTGTTCACGCTGCGCACGATCGCCCGCTCGGGCCCCTCGAACGGCACGGAGCCGACCAGGAAGGTCTGCCCGTCGGGACGGATCAGCGCGACCGAGATGTTGGTCGAGAACACCGCGCCGGAGACGACCCGTTGGGGATCGCCGCGCAGCGCACCGGTCCGCGAGAGCGCGGTCATCCCGTCTGCCCGGCTTTCGAGCTGCCGGTCGACCTCGTTGTACATCGCGCGGTACACCACGAAGTAGGCGGCAGCCGCCATCAACGAGACCGAGACCGCGACGACGGTGGCCGAGAGCAGGGCGACGCGGGTCGTCAGCGACGCCGATCGGGTCAGCGCGAACGGCTCACGCATCTCCCGGTGCGCGACTTCTTCGCGATGGCGCTGCGACCACCGCCGCAGATCGGACCAGAGACTCAGGGCGGCGTCTCCCGCAACACGTAGCCCACCCCGCGCACGGTGTGGATCAACCTCGACTCGCCGTCCGCTTCGGTCTTGCGGCGCAGATAGCCGACGTAAACCTCGAGGGCGTTGCCCGACGTCGGGAAGTCATAGCCCCACACCTCTTCGAGGATCCGGCTGCGCGACAGCACCCGGCGAGGGTTGGCCATGAGCATCTCCAGCAGCGCGAACTCGGTGCGCGTCAGGCTGATCGCGCGCTCTCCCCTGGTCACGTCGCGGGTAACCGGGTCCAGCCGCAGGTCCTCGAACTCCAACGCCTCGGAGTCCTCCTCGTCGGGCGTCGCGCGACGCAGCAGGGCCCGCAGCCGTGCGAGCAACTCTTCGAGCGCGAACGGCTTGGCCAGGTAGTCGTCGGCGCCCGCGTCCAGACCCGCGACGCGCTCGGAAACCGAATCCCTGGCCGTCAGGACGAGGATGGGCAGGTCATCGCCGGCCGACCGTAGACGACGGCAGACTTCCAGCCCGTCCATGCGCGGCATCATCACGTCGAGCAGCAGCACATCGGGCCGCTGCGCCACGACTTTCTCGAGAGCCTCGAGCCCGTCGCCGGCGGTTTCGACGGCATAGCCGTTGAAGGTCAACGACCGGCGCAGCGACTCGCGCACCGCGCGATCGTCATCCACCACAAGAATCCGCATGGTTACTTCTTAGCGCAGCGCGCCTGAGAATTGGCGAAGGTCGCCCATCAGGGCGCGACGGGTTGCCCGGAAAATCGGCGGTATGCGAATGCCTGCAAGAGCTGGACGAACGCGCCCGCCGGGTTGCGTCATGCCGCGAGAATAGCCACAACGACAACTCGGTCCCCCGCCGGATGACGGGGGACCGAGTTGTGATCGGCGTAGGTTCTGCCGTTGCTCCGACTTCGGGCTACGGAGTTGCCGGCGCGACGTATCCGCCGGTCAGCGAGCGCCACGCGTAGGCGGTGAGCAACGCGGCCACCGGGGCGGCGACCAGCATGCCGACACCGCACAGCAGAGAGCCGACGAAGGTGATGACGCCGACCACGAGCCAGGTCAGAATGGCCGGGCCGAAATTCTCCTTGACCAGGTTGAAGCTCGTGGTCAGTCCCTCCGGACCGCTGAGATTGCGATCCACCACCGCGACAGTGGTGAAGAAGAGGAAGATGGCGGCGGCCAGGCCCGGCAGGATGCACAGTACGTAGCCGATGCTGACGATGATGCCCATGAGCAGCGACGCGATGATCACGTTGCCGACGTTGCGCGGCTGGAAGAACGAACCGAGCGTGACCTGCTGGCCATCGGTGATCTGCAGAATGCCGTGCCAGTAGGACGCGGCGATATAGCCGAGCACCACCAGAAACACCAGCAGACCGACGATTCCCACGAGAATGCTGCCGATACCGAAGCTGATCGTCGTCGCGCCGTACGCGCTCGTGTCCTTGTCGGCCATGGCGAACGCCAGACCGTAGAAGATGCCGTAGACGACGCCGGCGATGAGCCCGAAGATCAGCGTCGCGAGAATCAGCGGACCGACGTTCTTGCCGAACTTGTTGAACGCCCAGCTGAAGCCGTCACCGATGCTGTACGGCTGCCCTGCACCCGGTCCGGGCGGGTAGGCACCGGGCGGAGGAGGCGGATACGAACCCGGGGCACCCGGCGGCGGGGGCGGGTACGCGCCCGGCTGCGACGGGACGACCGGCGGTTGCTGGCCGGGGTTCACCGGCGGCTGCTGGCCCGGATCGATGGGAGGTTGAGTCATCTCGGCTTCCTCACTTGCGTTGGTTTTGCCATGATTTTGAGTCCGAACAGGCCCGAAGCTACCAAGATCGGGCGCCGCGCGGCACCGTTACGGGCAATCGTGACCGGGATGAAGGCGGGCCGCCCACGCCCGGCACGGAGGGTTACTCGCGGGTAAGTACGATGAGGTGCACGGCGCGGACCCACCGCGGCCGATGACTCCGCACAGCGAAGGTAGGCACTATGCCCTCAATCTTCATTTCCGGCGGCGCCGCCGGAATCGGCTTGGCAACCGCACGGCGTTTCGCCGACGAAGGATGGACGGTCGGCGTCTACGACGTCGATGCCAAAGCACTCGAGGCGGTGAAGAAGGAGAATCCGGCGTTCGTCACCGGCGTGCTCGACGTGCGCGAACCGGATCAGTGGAAGAAGGCCCTCGCCGACTTCACGTCGCACACCGACGGCACGCTCGACGTCCTGGACAACAACGCGGGCATTCTCGTCGCGGGCAGCCTCGACACCATCACGCCGGAGGCCGTCAAGGCGCAGATCGACATCGACGTCCTCGGGGTCACGCTCGGCGCCCAGGCCGCCCACCCCTATCTGAAGGCGACGCCCGGCTCGCACCTGGTGAACATCGCCTCGGCATCGGCGATCTACGGCCAGCCGGACATCGCGACCTACTCGGCGTCGAAGTTCTACGTCGCGGGTCTGACCGAGGCGCTCGAACTCGAGTGGCAGAAAGACGACATCCGCGTCGTCGCCATCTGGCCGTTGTGGGCCAAGACCGCGCTCGCCGACGAGGACTCCAAGTCGGCGAAGACGCTCGGCATTCGGATCACGCCGGAGGAAATCGCCGATCGCGTGTGGACCTCGGTGCACCCGGGTCCGGCCGACAAGCTCATCCACCGGACGCACTACTCGGTGGGCGTGCAGACGACGGTCCTCAACAACGCCAGCAAGGTCGTCCCCAATTTCGTCTCGCGCATCGTGAACAAGGTCATCGCCCAGAGCTGACCCGCGCACCACAACAAGGACGCCCACACATCGCGTGTGGGCGCCCTTGTTCGTCTACGGTCCGCCGAGTGCGGCGGCGACGGCCTAGCGGCGGTCGACGTCGATGAGGCCGAGCTCGGCGGCCTTCACCAGGCGGCGCGGGAGGCGCTGCGGCACGCCGTTGATCTTGACCTCTTGCAGGGCGGCGTTGTCCGCCTTCCACTGCGAGCGTCGGCTGTGGGTGTTGGCCCGCGACATGCGGCGCTTCGGAACGGCCATGATGTGTCCTTCTTTCCTTCAAGTCTTCGATTGCGCCGACATCCCCGGGCGTCGGACCGGGTGGGCGCGCAACCCTGCCAGGATAGCGTCCGAGGCGGCGCAGGCCAAAACGGCCTACTACACTCCGGTGACCGCGACGACGATCAGGAACACGGCATAGGCGACGATGACCGCGGTGGCCAACCCGCCGAGCACGATGCCGGCGATGGCCATTCCCCGGTTGCTGCCTCCGCCCGTGCCGTCTCGGTTCTGGTTGCGCAAGCTCATGATCCCGAGGATCAGGGCGATCGGCCCGGTCAGGCAGCACGTCAAACCGAGAGCCCCGCAGACCAGCGAGGCGATCGCCAGACCGTCGGTCCCCGGACCGGCTGCCGGGGCCACCGGGTAGCCATAGGCCGCCGCGTACGGATCGGGGGTGGGCGCGGCGCCGTATCCGGGCGCGGCGTACTGCTGCGGGGCCGAATACCCGGTCGGAGCCGAGTACCCCGGCGGCGCCGGATACACCGGTGGTGCCGGGTCGGTCGTCGCCGACTCGCCCACCGGTTGTTCCTGCGCGGTCGGCGGTTGCAGCGGAGGGTCGGCCGGGGCCGGCTTGCTCAGGTTGACCGAGGACCATTCGTCCTCGGCCGCGCCGGTCGGCCGATCGTGGTCCTGCGGGTCGGTCGGATTAGTCATCAATCCTCCTAGGACGCCATCGCGCTGACCAGCATGATGATCAATCCGACGATCGGCACCAACAGCTGCAGCGCTCCCAAGACGATGCCGCCGATGGCCATGTTCTTACTGGTGGAATCGGGCGTCGGGTCGTCACGAATCTGCTTGAGCGCGACGAGCCCGAGCACCAGCGCGGTGATACCGCTGACGAGGCCGGTGAAGAAGAGGCAGAACGTCGTGACGATGCCGGCGAGTCCGACGACCAGCGCGGCGATGGCCAGTCCGTTCGTCGACGACGTTTTCGGCGGATAACCGTAGCCGGGCGTGCCGTAGGCCGCCCCGTATGCCGACGCATAGGGGTTGGGCGCATAAGGGCTCGGAGCGGGCGCCGGATATCCGGGCTGGGCCTGGTATCCCGCCTGAGGCTGGCCGTATCCCGGAGGGGGCGCCCCGTAGACCGGCGGGACCGGCTCGGTGTAGGCCGACGGCGCATATCCCGGTTGGGCATACGCCTGCGGGTTGCCCTGCTGGTCCTGTCCCGGCTGCGCGTAGTTCTCCTGCGGCCCGGCGGCCTGATCGGCGCCGCTCGGCGGCGCCTGGCCTTCCGGGTATCCCTGCGCCGGATAGCTGACGTGGTCGGCGTAGTAGACCGCCTCGGTCTGGGCCGATGCCGCCGAGTCCTTGTTCAGGTTGACCTGGCCCTCAGAGCCGTCAGTGCCCGACGGCTGCTGGTCGGGCGTATCCGGTGTCGTCACACAAGTCCCTCACGTCAAAGTTCGTCCTCAAGGGAGAAGTTACCGCAAAACCGGCGATGACCTCGTAGCGGTGTCGTCAGACCGAATGCCCAAGACTAGGCTGACGGCGGTGTCTGGCGTCATCGCGGGTTTCACCGTCATCTTCCTCGTCGTCGGTATCGGGTTCCTCCTCGGCCGCGCCGGGACGCTTGGTACCACGGCCACCGAGGTGTTGTCGCGACTCGTCTTCTTCGTCTGCACGCCCGCCCTGTTGTTCCATTCGCTGGTCACCGCCAACCTGCGCGACGTCTTCTCGCCCACCCTGGTCATCGCAGGTGGGACGGCGCTGACGATCGGGCTCGCCTACACCGTGATCGCCCGGCTGTGGCTGCACCGCTCGGTGCCGGAACTGGTGATCGGGGCGCTGAGCTCCTCCTACGTCAACAGCGTCAACCTCGGCGTACCGATCGCCATGTACGTGCTCGACGACCGTTCCTTCATCGCCCCCCTGCTGCTCTTCCAGATCCTGGTCTACTCGCCGATCGCGCTGGTCGCCCTGGACCTGTCGACCTCCGATCTGTCGTCCGGGGGTGGCCGGCGCGTGTGGCGCGACGCCATCGTGACGCCGTTGACCAACCCGATTCTGATCGGCGGTGCCGCCGGACTACTGGTGTCCGGCCTGGGCTGGAGCCTGCCGTCGGCCATCCTCGATCCGTTCCGGATGCTCGGCGACGCTTCTGTGCCGCTGGCTCTGCTGGTCTTCGGCCTGTCCCTCGCGGCCGGTCGCGGCAGCCGCGACGCGAATGCTCCGGACCGGCACCGCGACCTCGCGCTGGCGGCAGCGATGAAGATGGCGGCCATGCCCGCATTGGCCTACGCCGTCGCGCGATGGGGTTTCGGGTTCTCCGGCCACCAGTTGTTCGCCCAGGTCGTCATCGCCGCGCTGCCCACCGCGCAGAACGTTCTCGTGTACGCGGTGCGCTATCGACGCGGACGCGAACTCGCCCGTGACTCGGCGCTCGTGACCACTCTGGCGTCGATTCCCGTCATCGCCGTCGTCGCGATCGTGCTCGGTTGAGCCCGGCGGCCGACCCGTCTGTTCGACCGATCTCCGCGCGCGAAACCCGACACGCTCGGGTACGCTTCCGACCGTTGCGCTCCGCAAGGGGGGCGTGATGGAAACCACCACGTCGCGCGTGAGCATCAAGTGCGGTTTCGAATCGAACTAGGAGAGACATGACTAACCCGTACGATCCGCAGAACAACCCCGGCGCCCAGGGCCAGCCGAACCCGGGCCAGCCGGTCCCCGGACAGCCGGTGCCGGGACAGCCGTACGGTCACCCCGGTGGCCTCGGACCCGAGCCGGACAACAACCTGGTGTGGGCCATCCTGTCCACCGTTCTGTGCTGCCTGCCGCTCGGCATCGTCGCCATCATCAAGTCGACCTCGGTGTCCAAGCTGTGGGCGCAGGGCGACGTCGCGGGAGCTCAGAAGGCCGCCGACGACGCGAAGAAGTTCGCCATCTGGGGCGCGGTCGCTGCCGCCGTCGTCCTCGTGCTGTACATCATCTTCATCGTCGTCGTCGGCATCGGTGCCAGCGCGACGAGCGGCTACTGATCACCTGATTCGACAGGTCTGATTCGACAGGCCGGTTCTACTGGGCCCCGCGGGTCCGGCGGAACCGGCCTTCGTCGTTCTTGCGAGACCGCGCGCTCAGTGGCCTCGGCGGCTGCGCAGGTAATCGCCGACCACCGCGGCGCCCAATCCGTCGACGTCGGGTGCGACGACCCGCCCGCCGATGCGGCGCGCGACGCGGTCGATGAACATCGCGAGGCCGGGGTCCTCGCCGAGCCGGAAGATCGTGACCTGCGCACCCATGCGGGACAGATGGTCGAGTTCGGCCACGGTCACGCCGATCGTCTGCGGGTGCGGCGGATAGAAGAAGAACGCCTCGCCCGACGGTTCGAGATGGGCCGTCGGCTCCCCGTCGGTGACGATCAGGACGACCGGCGTGGCATGGGGGAAGCGGCGCAGATGGCGCTGGGCCAGCAGCAACGCGTGATGCAGATTGGTTCCCTGTTCCATCCTCGGCGACAGTGCGGCCAACTCGGCGACGTCGATCGTGCGCGCCTCCCGGCCGAAGGCGATCAGCTGGAGTTCATCGGTGCGGAATCGCGTGGAGATGAGGTGGTTGAGCGCGATGGCGGTCCGTTTCATCGGCGTCCACCGGCCCTCCATCTCCATCGAGAAGGACGTATCGACCAGCAGCACAACGGCCGCCTGGGTCCGCGCCTCGGTCTCGGTGATCTCGACGTCGCCGATGTCGAGGCGCACCGGGCCGCCCTGTTCGAAGGTGCCGGTTCCGGCCTGGCGCACCACCGCGTTGGTGATCGTGCGGGAGACGTCCCACGGTTCGGTGTCACCGAAGGCCCACTCCCGGGTCGCGCCGGTCGGTTCGCCGAGCCGGCCCGTCAGTCGCGTCGAACGCTCCCCGCGCCCGGTCAGCCGCTCCGCGACATCGGCCAGCACCGACTGGCCGAGCTGCCGCATCGCTTTGGGGCTCAGCCGCAACTCGCCGTCAACGCCCCGCTCGAAGTAGCCCTGGTCGCGCAACGCTTGCTCGAGGCGCTGCAGTGTCCGAGCGTCGACGGCGGCCTCCGGACCGAGTTGACGGGTCAGCGCCTCGAGATCGATGTCGGCGAGATCGGCACCGGAATACTGCTGACTCAACGCCTCGCCGAGTTCGTCGAGTTCGGCCAGGTCGGCCATCGCCGCGGCCGCTTCGCCCATCCCCATCGGCTGCTCGCCGGAGAACCCTTGCGCCCCATCCCAATCCAGGTCCGGGCGGGCCATCCGCAGCTGGTCGTCGACCCCGGCGAGCGCTTTCATCAGATCGGGCGACCCGAAGGCCTGGGCGGAGAGCTGGTCGAGTTCGGCCCGCTGCTCGGGCGACAGCGAGTTGTAGAACTGCTGCGCGGCGGCCGAACGCCTGGCGAGGGATTCGACGAGTTCTTCGGTGTTGCGCGGATTCTCCGGGAAGAACTGGCCATGGCGGGCCATGAACTCGTCGAAGGCCTCGGTCGTGTCCTCGCCGCGATTGTGCTTGGCCAACAGATCGTGCAGGTCCGACAGCATGTCGGTGATGGCCTGGCGATCGTTCTCGTCCGCCCCTTCCAGGGCTTCCTTCATGCCGGCGAATCGCTGTTCGAGCAGCTCGCGCCCCAGCAGATCGCGGATCTTCTCGTAGTCCTCGCGCGCCGATGGGCTGCGCCACTGATAGTCGGCGAGTTCGGTGACCGCCGCCGCGGTGGACGCGGGCAGGTTGCCGATCCGCATCTCGGCGAATCGGGCGTCGTCGTCGAGGTCGCGGGCCAGTTGCTTGCGCTCTTCGAGCACGGCCCGGTCGAGCAGTTCCCGGATCTCGGCGAAGGTGCCGTCCAGGTTGTGCTTGCGCAGCAGGTCGTTGCGCCGGCGGTTGATGCGCTCGCGCAGCTCGTCGAGTCCGCGCATCCCGGGGGTGCCTCGGCGCATCAACTCGCGCAGCGCCCGGCGCGGCGAGGTACCCGCCATGACGTCGGCGCCGATCTCGTCGAGCGCCTCGCGCAGGTCGAGCGGCGGCGCCAGCGGATCGGGCCCGCCGCGATACCGGTCGTAGCGGGCGCGATGGAAGTGCCGCCGGCCGCGTGCCGGGTCGGAGTCGTAGGTGCCCTCAGCCATGGCTATCGCCTATCCGTAGACGGTTTGACCCTCGTCGTCGGCTTCCTTGCCGATGCGGCGCGCTAGGAACAGCCCCTCCAGCGCCAGCTCGACCGCGGCGGCCCGCTCGCCGTCGGTGTCGGCGTCGAACCGGGCGGCGATGGCCTCGACGGTCTTGCCGACGGGCTCGTCCGCCGGCAGCGAGCCCAGCAGGTCAGCGGCGGAGACGCGGTCGCCGGTGACCACCGGGTGCCCGCTTTCCAGTGCGGCGACAAGAGGTGCGAGGTCGATGCCGCCGAGGTGTTCGCGCACGGTATCGGCCACGGACTTGCGCAGCAGGTGCGCGAGGATCTCGAGCTCACGACCCTCCTCCCCCGATTCGAACTCGATCTTGCCGCGCAACACCTCGATCACCGACTCCAGGTCGACCACGCGCGCCACCGGCGCTTCGTCGACGGCCCCGGATTCGGCCCCTTCGCCACCGCTCCCGGCGCCGAGCACGGCGCTGCGGTGCAGTGCGGCAGCGGCCACCGTCTCGGCGCCAGCGATGGCGAATCGCGCCGACACCCCGGAGCGCTGGTCGATCGCCGGGCTCTCCCGGGCGTAGCGCGTGAAGCGGGCGAGGATCTCCAGCAGGTACTCCGGCACCGTCGCCAGCAGGTCGGCTTCCTGTTCGATGACCCCGACCTCGTCGGACAGGTCAAGCGGATAGTGGGTACGGATCTCGGCGCCGAACCTGTCCTTGAGCGGGGTGATGATCCGCCCTCGGTTGGTGTAGTCCTCGGGGTTGGCGCTCGCCAGCACCAGAACGTCGAGCGGCAGCCGCAGCGAATAGCCGCGGACCTGGATGTCGCGCTCCTCCATCACGTTGAGCATGGCGACCTGGATGCGCTCGGCGAGGTCGGGCAGCTCGTTGATGGCGACGATGCCGCGGTGCGCGCGCGGGATCAGGCCGAAATGAATCGTCTCCGGGTCACCCAGACTGCGTCCTTCCGCGACCTTCATCGGATCGATGTCGCCCACCAGGTCGGCCACTGAGGTGTCCGGCGTCGCCAGCTTCTCGCTGTAGCGCTCGGTACGGTGCCGCCAGGCGATCGGCAGCTCGTCGCCGAGTTCGGCGGCGCGGCGCACCGAGGCGGGCGTGATCGGCTCGTACGGGTGTTCGCCCAGTTCAGAGCCGGCGATCACCGGCGTCCACTCGTCGAGAAGTCCCGCGATGGTGCGCAGAATCCGGGTCTTGCCCTGACCTCGCTCGCCGAGGAGCACGACGTCGTGACCGGCGAGCAGCGAGCGCTCGAGTTGCGGTATCACCGTCGATTCCAGGCCGACGATGCCCGGCCACGGGTCGACGCCTTTCCGCAGCGCGGTGAGCAGGTTGTGCCGGATCTCGTCGCGGATGCTGCGCGCGACGTGATCGCTGGCGCGGAGCTCGCCGAGGGTCGCGGCGGTCGGAGGGGTGGTCTTTTCGCTATCGATGGGGGTCGCAGATGCCACGGTTCCACGCTACGCCACCGGGCCGGTTGACAAGCCGGACTCATCGGTGCCATGGTTAGTTAGTCAGGTAAGCAACCAGGAAACCGAGGGACCATGGACGACGGACGGGCACTGTTCCAGCAGATCGCCGACAGCGTCGCCGACTCGATCGTCGACGGGACCCTCGCCGAGGAGACCCGAGCGCCGTCGACCAACGAGCTGGCGGCCTTCCACCGGATCAACCCGGCGACGGCGGCCAAGGGCGTGAACCTGCTGGTCGACAAAGGCGTGCTGTACAAGCGGCGCGGCATCGGCATGTTCGTCGCCACCGGTGCGCGCGACCTGCTGCTGCGCGAGCGCCAGGATGCGTTCGCGCGGCGCTACGTCGATCCGCTCCTCGCCGAAGCGCGCCGCCTGCGCCTGACACCCGACGACGTGATCGCCCTGATCAACGACCGAGCCCCCGACCCGACACCCGAAGGAGTCGACGCATGACCGCACCGACCTCCCCCACCGCCACCGACCTCGTCGTCGAGGCGCGCGGCCTGACCAAGCGGTACGGCGACACCGTCGCCCTCGACGCGGTGGACTTCGCCATCCCGGCCAACACGATCTGCGGATTGTTCGGCCGCAACGGCGCAGGCAAGACGACGATCATGTCGATCCTCACCGCGCAGAACTTCGCCACCTCCGGCGAGATCCGCGTCTTCGGCGAGGATCCGTACGAGAATGCCCGGGTCCTGCAGCGGATCTGCTTCGTCCGCGAGAGCCAGCGCTACCCCGACGACGCCAAGCCGGGCCACGCCTTCGCCACCGCCAAGCTGTTCTTCCCGAACTGGGACGACGACTTCGCCCAGCGCCTCGTCGACGATTTCCGCCTACCGATGGACTGCCGCATCAAGAAGCTGTCCCGCGGCCAGCTCTCGGCCGTCGGAGTGATCATCGGTCTCGCCTCGCGCGCCGAGGTCACCTTTTTCGACGAGCCGTACCTGGGGCTCGACGCGGTGGCCAGGCATACCTTCTACGACCGTCTGCTCGCCGACTACGCCGAGCACCCGCGCGCCATCGTCATCTCCAGCCACCTGATCGACGAGATCGGCGATCTGATCGAGCGGGTGCTGGTGGTCGACGAGGGACGGATCGTCCTCGACGAGGACGCCGACGACCTGCGCGGCCGCGCGGTGACCGTCGTCGGCTCCGAACGAGTCGTCGACGACTTCATCGCCGGGCGCGAAGAACTGCACCGCGAACGCCTGGGCGAGACCGCCGCGGCGACCGTGCTCGGCGGTCTCACCGACGAGGAGCACCGGACCCTCGACAGTCTCGGCCTCGTCACCGCGCCGGTCTCGCTGCAAGAACTGATCGTCCGCCTCACCCAGCACACCAACGGCCGGGAGTCCCGGCCCACCGCCACGACGGGAGCACACCGATGAACCGCACCGCCAACGTCATCCGCATGCAACTGGTCAACCGGCAGACCTTCGTCTGGTTGCCCGCCACCATTCTGGGCGCGGCATTCGCCATCACCCTGGCCATCTACGGGGTCGTCGTCTACACCGCGGGCTCCGCCGACGAGCCGATGTACAGCGGCGGCACCCAGGCACCCCTCTGGTACTTCGGGGTCGTCGGCGTGCAGGCACTGACGCTCACCTTCCCGTTCTCCCAGGCGATGAGCGTCACCCGGCGCGAGTTCTTCCTCGGCACGCTGCTGACCGCTGCCGCCAGCGCGGGCGTGCTGGCGCTCGTCTACCTGGTCGGCGGGATCCTTGAACAGGCCACCGACGGCTGGGGTTTCGGCGGCTATTTCTTCTACCTGCCGTGGGTGTGGGAGCAGGGCCCGATCGTCGCCGCGCTCACCTTCTTCAGCGCAGCGGCCCTGGCCTTCCTCGTCGGCTTCGGCAGCGCCACCGTGTACAAGCGATTCGGCATGTTCGGCGTGATCCTGGTCGGCGTCGTCCTCGCCGCCGCGCTCATCGGGACCGCGTTCGCCGTCTCCGCCGTCGACGGCTGGCCCGCGATCGGCCGCGCGCTGGCCGCGGCACAGCCGCTCACCGTGGCCGGGATCTGCCTCGCCGTGAGCGCGGCGGTGGCCGGCCTCAGCTACGCGGCGCTGCGCCGGGCGATCCCATGACTCACCGCGACTTCCGGTGGCGCTGGACGTCGAGGTAATCTCCCCCGGTGCCCACCTCACGCACCGCAGACCGTCCCTACGCCATCCCGCCCGACGCGGCGTTCGCCATTGCCGCGGAGGCGTTGCGCACCCTGTTCGGCTCGGTATCCCGGATAGGGCCGACAACGCTGGAGGCGCGCAGCAGCCTCGGTTGGGCCAGCTGGGGTGAGATCATCACCGTGGACGTACAGGCTGCAGACGGCGGTTCGCTGGCAAGAGTGCACAGCAGATCTGCCTTGCCCACCCAGTTCCTCGACTGGGGCAAGCACGCTAAGAACTTGAGCCAGGTCTTCTCCGCCATCGACGCCGGGGTCGGCTCGGCGTCCGGTCCGCCGTTCCCCTCCTGAGCCGCCGACGACTCACCCCGTGGAACGCGGTTGCCTCGTCAGTGCGCGAAGTGGCGCGAACCGGTGAGGTAGAGCGTCACCCCGGCCTGCTCGGCGGCGGCGATGACCTCCTCATCGCGGATGGAGCCGCCCGGCTGGACGACGGCCCGCACACGCGCGTCGATCAGCACCTGCAACCCGTCTGCGAACGGAAAGAAGGCGTCCGACGCGCCTACCGAACCGGCAGCACGGGCTCCGGCCCGGTTGACGGCCAGGTGTGCGGAATCCACCCGGTTCACCTGGCCCATGCCGACACCGACCGAGGCGCCATCGGTGGCCAGCAGGATGGCGTTGCTCTTCACGGCCCGGCACGCGCGCCACGCGAACTCCAGGTCGGCGAGCGTCCGCTCGTCGGCCGCGGGACCGGCGACCAGCCGCCAGTTCGCCGGGTCGTCGCCCTCGGCGTCGAGCACGTCGCGCTCCTGCAGGAGTGTTCCGCCGGAGATCGGCCGCAGCTCGATACCGGTGTCAGCGGGCGGGGTCGCGATGAGGATGCGCAGGTTCTTCTTCTTGGCCAGCACGTCGACGGCGCCGTCGGCGTAGGACGGGGCGATGATGACCTCGGTGAAGATGTCGGCGACCTGCTCGGCCATCTCGACGCTGACTTCGCGGTTGGCGGCGATGACGCCGCCGTAGGCGCTCACCGGGTCGCACTCGTGTGCCTTCCGATGGGCCTCCGCGATGTCGGCGCCCACGGCGATCCCGCACGGATTGGCGTGTTTGATGATCGCCACGGCGGGTGCGTCGAAGTCGTGGGCGGCGCGCCACGCTGCGTCGCCGTCGGTGTAGTTGTTGAACGACATCTCTTTGCCGTGCAGTTGCCGTGCTTGCGCGAGCCCGGGTGCGCCGGCCGTGTTCGCGTACAGCGCCGCAGCCTGGTGCGGATTCTCGCCGTAGCGCAGCACCGCCGACCGGTTCCACGTCGCGCCGGCCCAGACCGGGAACGACGATTCGGGCTCGGGGGCGACGACGCTGGTCATCCACGATGCGACGGCGACGTCGTAGTCGGCGGTGTGGCGGAACGCCTTGGCGGCCAGCGCCTGACGCTGGGCGAGGGTGAACCCGCCGCCGGCCGCCGCGACGCCGACGTCGCCGTAGTCGGCCGGATCGACGACGACTGCCACGGACGGGTGGTTCTTGGCCGCCGCACGCACCATCGACGGTCCGCCGATGTCAATCTGCTCGATGCACTCGTCGGGCGAGGCGCCGGAGGCGACCGTCTGGGTGAACGGGTAGAGGTTGACCACCACGAGTTCGAACGGCGCGATGTCCAGTTCCCCGAGCTGGCGCACGTGGTCGTCCTTGCGGGTATCGGCCAGGATGCCGGCGTGCACCCGCGGGTGCAGGGTCTTCACCCTGCCCTCCAGGCATTCCGGGAAGCCGGTCAGCTCGGAGACCTCGACGACCGGGACACCGGCTGCGGCGATCGTCTTCGCGGTCGACCCGGTCGACACGAGTTCAACGCCCGCCTCGTGCAGCGTCGTCGCCAGCTCGGCCAGCCCGGTCTTGTCGTAGACGCTGACCAGGGCGCGTTTCAGTGGGCGTTTGGTGTCGGTCACGGGATCTGGGCCTTTCGTCCGTCGATGACCACCCCGCGGGTGGTGAGGGCTGTGACGATGTCGGTGAGCAGTCTGCGCTCGACCGTCTTGATGCGCTCGTGCAGGGTCGCCTCGGTGTCGTCGGGTTCCACGGCCACCGGGGCCTGAGCGAGGATCGGACCGGTGTCCACACCGGAATCGACGAGGTGCACGGTGGTGCCGGTGACCTTCACGCCGTGCTCGAGTGCGTCGGCGACGCCGTGCGCACCGGGGAAGGCGGGCAGCAGCGCAGGGTGAGAATTGACGACCCGCCCGGCGAAACGCTCCAGGAAGGCCGGGCCCAGGATCTTCATGAATCCGGCGGTTACGATCCACTGCGGCGCGAACGCGGCGGTCTGCTCGGTCAGCGCGCGGTCCCACGCGGCGCGGTCGCCATAGTCCCCGAGGCGGCAGGTGATCACGGCGATCCCCCGGTCCGCGGCCAACTCGGCGGCCGCACAATCCCGGTCGACGCCGACGGCGACGATGTCGAACGCCGCATCGTCTTGTGCGGCGGCGTCGATCAGCGCGGACAACAGGGATCCGGCACCCGAAGCCAGGACGACGACGGGCACGCTCATCTGATCGCCTCTGCCGTCATCACGAGCAGGAAGTCTAGTCCGGGGTGAGATCGTCGAAGAACATCAGGTCCTCGAGGTCGTCGACGACCGGTGCGTCGCCGTCGGGCCGGAAGAACGTCGGCGTCGGTTCCGCGGGTTCGGCATCGTCGTCCACCGGGTCCGCGGCCAGCTCGGCATCGCCGCCGCCCGCCGCGGGCGCGACCGTTGCGGCGGCAGCGGCGCGACGTTGGGCCTTCGTCTCGTCTCGCGCGCCGTGCAGGAGTGCGATGATCGCGCCGACGACCACGAACAGACCGAACGCGAAAACGCCGACGACGGGCGGATCGCCACCCGCGCGCCCGAGTTCGCCCACCGTCCCGGTAGCGGCCAGCGTCGCGAGCAGCAGCACGGCGGCGGCCGTCGCGGCGCAGATCGCCACCCGCCGCAGGTTCCGGATCGGATCGTAGTGACGCATCCGCAGACCGGCCCAGACCGCGATCCCCAGCGGGACGACGAGCGCGATCGACCACAGGAATCGGATGGGGGGCGGTCCCGGAACGATCGCCAGGATCGGCAGTGCGGGCACAGTACCCGGTTGCGGATTGAACAGGTCGACCAGCGACCCGCCCATCTGCACCGTCGTGCCCAGCAGCACGCCGACGGCGTCGATGACGACGTTCGGCAGGTACAGCAAGGACAGGACGACGAGGCCGAGGTGGCCGTCGATACCGTTGCCGCCCGCGACGACCGTCGCCACCGACGGCCAGTTGACCACCAGCAGTGCGCATACCGCGATCGCCGCCGCGCCCACCAGCAGCAACGAGGCGAGCCAGCCGGTCTTCACTCCGGCCACCACGTCGTCGAACCGCTCGCCGGTCAGCCCGGCGTCCTCGCACCAGTCGCGCCAGTCGCGGCGCGCAATGCCGGCGGTCGTCGCGCCGCCGTAGAGCAAAGCCGTCGCCGCGAAGGCCCAGAGCGCGTTGGGCGGGTTCACCGGCAACACGGAGCTGCCGTCGAGGACCAGGGCCAGCGCCAGGGCGGTGATCAGCAACGGGCCGCCGATCGCGGCACCGACCAGCGCCCCGAGATCGGCGGGCGTCGTACGCAAACGGGCCGACGGGCCGGTGTAGGCGAAGACCGCGACGGCCAGCCCGATCGTCGGAAGCAGCGGCAACGACGAGATGGTGACGCCGCCGATGCTCAGCGGCACCTGGTGCAGGGAGAGCCACGCAGAACCGAGCGCGGTGCCGAACGCCCCGAAGCCGCTGCCCGACGACACCAGCGTCACCCCGACGATGAGCGCGAGCAGCGCCAATGTCGCCAGGGGCACCGCGAAGGCGACAATGACCAACTCGCGCGCCGTGCCCGCGCTGGTGAGCGCGCGCTCGCGCTGCGCCTGGCGCACATGCCTCAGGCGCTCGGCCAGCGATCCCGTCTGTCCTGCCATCGCTTCTCAGCGTCGCAGTCACCGCGGCGCACTCCCAGCAGGCGCGCCGGACGAGGCCGAAATCACGCCCTCGGTATCCCGGGAACCCTGGAACTCCGCGGCCCCCGGAGACAATGGAACCCCGACCGCACGGCCGGGGTTCCATTGTTGATCAATCAGTGGCGGCTACTGCTGCTGGCCACCGTTGGTGTCGATGACCTTCGTCGCCGAGTCGGCAGCCTGGCCGGCGGCGTCTGCCGCTGTGTCGACGACCTGAGTGGCCGCCGAGGAGGCGTCGGCCGAGGCCGCTGCGGCGTCGGCGGCGTAGCCGGACGCACCCTGGGCGGTCTCCGCGGCGGCCGGCGCCGTCGCGCTCGGGTAGCTGTAGCCGGTGGCGGCAGCGGTCGCCGGTGCGGCGGCAGCAGCGGTCGTTCCCGCGGCAACGGCGGTGTTGGCGTCGGCGGTCGCCGCTTCTGCCGAGCCCGTCTCGGCGGCCACCGCGGCCTCCGAACCGGGCTCGGGAGCGACCTTCGCCTTACCGAGCGCGACGATGAGCCAGAAGATGGCCACGCCCAGCGTCACGAGCCCGAAGAAGACGCTGATGAAGGAGATCATCCGATCGTGGTAGAGCCCATCGAGGAGGAACACCCGCGCGAGACCGCCGATGAAGGTCACCGAGGCCACCGCCGTCACGACGGTCACCAGCGCCTTGTCCTTGGCCAGTCCGGCCGTGCCGGCCACGCCGGCCAGGACGATGAGAATCAGTGCCCACTCGAGGTTGAAGGTGGACGCGAACAGGCCGATGAGGAAAAGAATCACCGAGAGCCCCAGCGTGGAGAACGCCAAGATCTGCGCGATGTTCGACGGCAGCCCCTGGCTCGGCGGCTTCGGCGGGGTGTAGGCCTGCTGGCCGTAGTAGCCCTGCTGGCCGTAACCCTGCTGACCGTAGGCCTGCTGCTGGCCGTAGCCCTGCTGGGCATAACCCTGCTGGCCGTAGCCCTGGGCATAGCCTTGCTGCTGGCCGTAGTCCTGCTGACCGTAGGCCTGCTGCTGGCCGTAGCCCTGCTGGCTGTAATCCTGCTGGCCGTAGGCCTGCTGCTGGCCATAGGCCTGCTGTTGCTGGCCGTAATCCTGTTGGCCGTAGGCCTGCTGCTGGCCGTAGGCGGCCGGGTCCTGCGGGTTGGCGGGCTGCTGGCCGTAGCCGGCCGGTCCTTGATAGGTCATTGCTTGGTGACTCCTTGTCGTTCTGGGGCAGCGGCGACGCCGAACCCGCGTACGCGCATGCACCACCACGCTAGTACATTGCCCGTGCCCGGATCGGCCCGGTGACCGACCGATCCGCCGATCGGAACCTAGCCACCCGCCCGCAACAGTACGGCGCGCGCCTGACTCAGCACAGGACCGTCGACCATCCGCCCGTCGAAGGTGAACACGCCCGAGTGCTCGTCGGCGGCGGCGACGACCGCCGCGGCCCACGCCACCTCCTCGTCGGACGGCCGGTATCCCGCCCTGATGATCTCCACCTGGGACGGGTGGATGCAGGCCGTCGCCTGGTAGCCGAGCGCCACCGCGTCGCGCACCTCGTCGCGCAACCCGTCGACGTCCTCGATGTCCAGGTGTACCGCGTCGATGGCGAAGCGATCGTGCGCGGCGGCCGCCAGGCGCACGGTCGACCGTACGTAGCGCGCGACGTCGCGATAGGTGCCCGTGCGCGGTTCCTCCGGCCCGAAGCGCGACGAGGAACCGCCGAGTCCGGCGACCAGATCCTCGGCGCCCCACATGAGACCGACCACGTTCGGCGCCCCGGCGATCTCGTTGGCGTTGACCGCCCCGAGCGGGGTCTCGATGAGGGCGACGGCTTGCATCTCGGTCCGGGCGACTTCGTCCGCGGTCTGCGCCTTGGCCACCAGGATCACCCGGTACATCGTCTCGGCGATGGCTGCGAGATCGCGGCGCGCCTCTCCCGTCGATGCGGGGTTGATGCGCACGATGGTGCGGTCGGGGTCGAGCTGATTGGCCACCAGGGCTTCGCGTGCTGCGTCGCGGCGATCCGGGGCGACGGCGTCCTCCAGATCGAGGATGACGACGTCGGCGCGCTCGGCGGCCTTCTCGTAACGATCGGGGCGATCCGCGGGGCAAAACAGGAGGGCAGGCCCGGCGGGCGCCCAGCGGGAATCCGATCCAATACTCGCTGGCATGGATCAAACGCTACTCGACGGCCCGACGGCGACGTGCCGGGTTACCGCGGCGGCCGGTGGGTCATCAACATCTCGATCGCCCCGACGACCGTGTCCACCAGGCTCGCCGCGGTGTCGTTTCCGACCTGACCGGTGGCCTCGTCGCCGCGCATCATGATCACCGACTCGACGAGCCGGAACGGCAGCAGGTTGCGCTTGTCGCGCGGATCGCCGAGCACGTCGGTCGCCAGCGTTGCATAGGCGTCGGCCAGCTCGAGCCGCGCGGAGCGGAAGTCGGCGAACCGGTCGGCGCGCAACTCGGGCAGGAGATAGAGCGCACCCAGGTTCCACCGCGCCCTCGTCAGCTGACCGACGTCGAACCGCGCCAGTTCCAGGAGCCGTTCCAGTGCCGGGCCGTCGGCGGCCAAGAGCTCCCGGGCGCGGTCGAGAGGGCCGGCGACCGTCGTCTCCAGAAGCGCGGCGAGGATGTCGTCCTTGGTCGAGAAGTAGTGGTACATCGAGGCCTGCCGGATGCCGACGGCCTCGGCGATCATCCGTGTCGACGTCGTCGTGAAGCCGCGGCTGGTGAACAGTTCGGCCGCCGCGTCGAGGATCTCCTCGCGCGCGGTCGCGGCGTCGCGCCTGCGCTCGACGAGCCGCGGACGCCCCGGCCCCGACGTGCCGCGTCCCCCCGATTTCGCCCGTGCGGTCATGGGCGCCGAGTTTACCGGCGGCGGTTTACGAGTTTGTTGCGGCGATTAGCGGGGACGAAACATTTCTGTCATCGGGTAGAAAAGCGACTCCGCTTATCTATCAGCAGACAGATACCGCTCAACGGCGAGCGCCCGCACGTCTCCCCTGAGAAGGAACCTCATGACGACCACCGCATCGGCGTCCGCCTCCGAACTGACCACCGGCCACGACGCCGACGACCTGTCCGAGTTCGGCTACGACCAGCAGCTGCACCGCTCCCTCGGTAAGTTCGCCTCTTTCGCCGCCGGCTTCTCCTTCGTCTCGATCCTGACGACGATCTTCCAGTTGTTCGGCCTGGGCTTCGGTTTCGGCGGGCCGGCCTTCTTCTGGACGTGGCCGATCGTCTACGCCGGGCAGTTCCTGGTGGCGCTGTGCTTCGCCGAGATCGCCGCGCGCTATCCGATCTCGGGAGCCATCTACCAATGGTCGCGGCGCATGGGCGGCGAGGTCGTCGGGTGGTTCGGCGGCTGGTTCATGATGATCGCGCAGATCGTCACCGCTTCGGCAGCGGCGATCGCGCTGCAGGTCGTCCTGCCGTCGATCTGGAGCGGATTCCAGATCATCGGCGACGACCCGACGCTGACGTCGACCAGCGGTGCGGCCAACGCGGTCCTGCTCGGATCGATCCTCCTGGTCGTCGTCACCGCCATCAATTGCATCGGCGTCGCCTGGATGAGCCGGGTCAACAGCATCGGCGTCACCTGTGAACTCGTCGGCGTCGTCGCGGTGGTCCTGGCGCTGTTCACCCACGCGCAGCGCGGACCGTCGGTCGTCTTCGACACCGGCCTGCCCGGCCAGCAGCCCGGCTACATCTGGGCGTTCATCGTCTCGGGCCTGATGGCCGCCTACGTCATGGTGGGATTCGGCTCGGCGGGCGAGCTGGCCGAGGAGACCCGCAACCCGCGCCGCGTCGCGCCGCGCACCATCCGCATGGCGCTGACCGTCTCGGCGATCGGCGGCGGCCTGATGCTGCTGGGCGCCCTGATGGCCGCCCCGACTCTCGACGAACAGCTCGCCAACGGCGGCCTGCCGTACGTGCTGGACTCGATCCTCGGTGGGTTCTGGGGCAAGGTTCTGCTCGCCGACGTCGCCGTGGCCATCTTCATCTGCACCCTGGCCATCCAGACGGCCTGCTCGCGGCTGATGTTCTCGATGGCCCGCGACGGCCGGCTCCCCTTCTCGTCGACGCTCGCACACGTCAACAAGCGCACCGGAACCCCGATCGCGCCCGCCATCCTCATCGGCGTGCTGTGCATCGGCATCCTGGCGGTCAACGTCGGCAACTCGGCGATCTTCGCCACCCTCGCCAGCGTCTGCATCATCCTCATCTACCTCGCCTACCTGGCGGTCACCGGTCCGATGCTCTACCGGCGCCTCAAGGGCTGGCCGCACGGCGGCCCGGCCGTCGACGCCGACGGGCGCAAGCTCTTCTCGCTCGGCCGCTTCGGCATCGTGGTCAATGTTCTCGCTGTCGGCTACGGCGCCCTCATGGTGGTGAACCTGGCCTGGCCGCGCGCCGAGGTCTTCGATCCGGCCGGTGAGATGCCGATCCTGCGCTGGGCCGGCCCCATCTGCATCGCGGCGACCGTTCTCGTCGGCATCGCGTGCTTCCCGCGCGGCAAGGTCCACCCCAATCCCGTGACCGTCGGCGAATAGCCGCACCCACCCAGCACCGAGGAGTCCTTCGACGATGAGCACCAATACCACCGCCGGCGCCCGCGAACACGCTCGCGCCCAGGCCGGCACCATCACCGACAGCATGCCGGTCATCCCGGCCAGCGACTGGCCGTCGCCACCGGCAAAGGTCGACGCCGCGACTCTCACATGGGCCGAGACCGTTCCCGGCGGGCGCTACACCGTCAAAGCGCTGGCCCGCGGAACCCGGATCAGGCTGCGCGACGTCGACGGGTCGGCGTGCGCCCACCTGCTGCTGTGGCGGACCGACGCCCCCTGGGAGCGCCTCAACGTTGCCGACACGGTCAAGGTGCCGTGGCAGGCCTACCTGGGCGCGGGGCATCCGCTGCTCTCCGATCAAGGACGAGTGCTGGCGACCATCGTCGCCGACGATTCCGGACGTCACGACGCCCTGTGCGGCACGACGACCAGGGCGGCGAACACTGCGAAGTACGGCGACGGCAGTGCGCACGGCCCGGCGCCGGCCGGGCGCGAACTGTTCCTGCTCGCAGCGGCCAAGCAGGGACTCGGTCCGGCCGACGTCGCGCCGTCGCTGTCCTTCTTCCACGGGGTGACGGTCGCCGAAGACGGCGCGCTGGTCTCGACCGGCACCGCGGGTCCCGATCGCGCCGTCGACCTGGTGCTGCACCTGCCCTGCCTCGTCGCCGTCGCCAACACGGCGCACCCGTGTGACGAGTCGCCGACTTTCGACACCGGCCCGCTCGAAGTGCTGGCCTGGCGGGCCGGCGCCGATCTGGACGCACTGATCGCCGACGAGAGTACCGAGCCGGAGTATCGCCGGGCCGTGGCCAACACCGAAGACATCTGGGCCGCAACGCATTTCTGATTCGCCCGCCCCCGCACCATCGCAACAGGAGACCCCATGACCACCACCATCACCGATCCGGTGCAGGCACCGGCCGCCGACCTCAAACTGGGCACCGGCCCGGTCATCCTCGACGCCGTCGTCGGCGAGCGGGGCCCGTGGTCGGGTGTCGTCGCCGCGGGCGACGTGCTCACCATCGTCGACCTGCACGGCAACCAGGCGGTCGACACCCTGTTCTACGGCGTCGACGACCGAGGAGCGCCGTCGCCGTCCGCGCGGTACTCGGCCCAGGCCACCATCGCGGCGCAGGGCAACATCTTCCTGACCACCGGCAGCGTGCTGCGCGACCAGGAATCGCGGCCTCTCATGACGATCGTCGCCGACGAGGTCGGCAACCACGACACCGTCGGCGGCGCGTGCTCGCAGGAGTCGAACACGCTGCGCTACGGCCACCACACCAAGCACCAGCACGCCTGCGTGGAGAACTTTCTCGCCGAGGGCGCCCGCCACGGCCTCGGTAAGGCCGACCTCGTCGGCAACGTGAACTTCTTCATGAACGTCCCGGTCGACGACGACGGATCCCTGGGCATCGTCGACGGGCTGTCGGCACCGGGCAAGCGGCTGGCGCTGCGCGCCGAGGCCGACACCCTCGTCCTGATCTCCAACTGCCCGCAGATCAACAACCCGTGCAACGGTTTCGACCCGACGGCTGTCCGGGTCATCGTCACGCGGAAGGCGCGGGCCCGATGACGATCACCGTGGTGCGCGGCGGCCCACAGACGACCATTCAGGATTGGCCCGGGCGCGTCGGCTACTGGAAGGTGGGCGTCCCGCCGTCGGGTCCGATGGACGATCTGTCCTTCCGCCTGGCCAACCTCGCCGTCGGCAATCCGGAGACGGCCACGGGCCTGGAGGCGACGCTGCACGGGCCCGCGCTGCGGTTCGACGAACCGGCCGTCGTCGCCGTCACCGGCGCACCCGTGTCCGTCACCGTGGCCGGAAAGCCGGTGCCGCAATGGGTTCCGCTGCGCGTCGCGGCCGGCGACGTCCTCGACGTCGGCGCGGTCGGCGCGCTGGGCATGCGCGTCTACATCGCCGTCGCGGGCGGCATCGACGCCCAGGACTACCTGGGCAGCGCGTCGACGTTCACCCTCGGCCGCTTCGGCGGCCTCGACGGGCGGGCGCTGGCCGAGGGCGACGAACTCCGCGTCGCCACCGGCGGCGCCGCGGCGACCAGACCGCGCCGCATCTTGTTCGACGAACAGCCGGCCTTCACCAACCAGTGGGCCCTCGCCGTCACCGTCGGTCCGCACGGCGCACCCGAGTTCTTCACCCCCGGCGACATCGACGACCTGTTCGGCAGCGCCTACGAGGTGCATTTCAACTCCGACCGCACCGGTGTCCGGCTGGTCGGCCCGCAGCCGCGCTGGGCGCGAGCCGACGGCGGTGAGGCGGGCCTGCACCCGTCGAACATCCACGACAACGCCTACTCGGTCGGCGCCCTCGACTTCACCGGGGACACCCCGATCCTCCTCGGCCCGGACGGTCCGAGCCTGGGCGGCTTCGTCTGCCCGCTCACCGTCGTGACAGCGCAGCGGTGGAAGCTCGGGCAGCTCAAGCCCGGTGACACGGTGCGGTTCGTCGCGGTGCGCAGCGACGAGACGGCCTCGCCCGCGCAGATCGGGCTCGGCCGCCGCGCGACCGTCCCCCACGTCCTGTCCGCCGGCGGGGACGCCGACAACGGAATCCTGGCGACGTCGACGACCGCGGACGGCACCACGACGGTCACCTATCGACGCAGCGGCGACGACAACATCCTCGTCGAGTACGGGGAGATGACGCTCGACCTGGCGCTGCGCGCCCGGGTGCACGCGTTGAGCGAGCGGATCGAGGCGCAGCGTCCGCGCGGCCTGCTCGACCTCACCCCGGGCATCCGGTCGTTGCAGGTCAAGGCCGACCCCGACGTGTGGTCGCAGCGGCGGATGCTGGACTGGCTGATCGAGTGCGAAGCCGACCTGCCCGCCGCCGAGGACCTCGTCGTGCCCAGTCGCACGGTCGAACTGCCGCTCTCCTGGGACGACCCGTCGACGCGGGAAGCCATCGAGCGCTACATGCTCGGGGTCAGGTCCGACGCCCCCTGGTGCCCGTGGAACATCGAATTCATCCGCCGGATGAACGGACTGGACTCGGTCGACGACGTGTACCGCACGGTGTTCGACGCCGGCTATCTGGTCCTCGGACTCGGCGACGTGTACCTCGGGGCGCCGGTGGCGGTTCCGCTCGACCCGCGCCACCGGCTGGTCACGACCAAGTACAACCCCGCCCGCACCTGGACGCCGGAGAACGCGGTCGGCATCGGCGGCGCCTACCTGTGCATCTATGGCATGGAGGGCCCGGGCGGGTACCAGTTCGTCGGCCGCACCACCCAGGTGTGGAATCACCGCCACCCGCTTGCCTCGCCCGGATTCGATCCCGAGCATCCGTGGCTGCTCCGCTTCTTCGACCAGATCCGGTGGTACCCGGTCAGCGCCGAGGAACTCCTCGACATGCGCGCCGACGTCGCGGCCGGGCGCGGAACCAGCACGCGCATCACCGACGGCACGTTCTCCCTGGCGCAGCACCAGCGCTTCCTCGACGCGAACGCCGAGGACATCGCCGCCCGTCGCCATGCGATGACTCTGGCCCGGGACGAGGAACGCCGGCGCTGGTCAGCCCAAGGCGAGTTCGCGACGAAGACGGCGGTGGGCGTGAGCTAAGCCAGGCCGAGCAGCTCGATCGCCTCGGCGCGCATGTCGACCTTGCGCACCTTGCCCGTCACCGTCATCGGGAATTCGTCGACCACGTGGACGTATTTCGGGATCTTGTGGCGGGCGATCTTCCCGTCGGCGAAGGCGCGGAGGTCCTCGACGGTGAAGTCGGCGACACCGTCGCGCAGGCGCACCCATGCCATCAGCTCTTCGCCGTAGCGCTCGTCGGGGACGCCGATCACCTGCGCGTCGAGGATGTCGGGATGGGTGTAGAGGAATTCCTCGATCTCGCGCGGGTAGATGTTCTCGCCGCCGCGGATCACCATGTCCTTGATGCGGCCGGTGATCTGCACGTACCCGTTCTCGCCCATCACCGCGATGTCCCCGGTGTGCATCCAGCCCTGCTCGTCGAGTACTTCCGCGGTCTTCTCCGGCTGGTTCCAGTAGCCCTTCATCACGCTGTAGCCGCGCGTGCAGAACTCGCCGGCGACCCCGCGCGGCACGGTGTCCCCGGTGGCCGGATCGACGACCTTGATCTCCAGGTGCGGCCCGACGCGGCCGACGGTACCCACGCGCAGCCCCAGCTCGTCGTCGGTCCTGGTCTGCGTGGAGACCGGGGAGGTCTCGGTCATGCCGTAGCAGATCGACACCTCCTCCATGTGCATCCGGTCGACGACCTCGCGCATGACCTGCTCGGGACAGGGCGATCCGGCCATGATGCCGGTGCGCAGGCTGGACAGGTCGTAGTCGCCGAAGTCGGGCAGCGCGAGTTCGGCGATGAACATCGTCGGCACCCCGTACAGGCTGGTGCAGCCGAACTCGGCGACAGCCGTCAGTGTCGCCGCCGGGTCGAAGGCGGGCGCCGGAATGACCATTGCGGCCCCGTGCGTGGTCGCGGCGAGGTTGCCCATGACCATGCCGAAGCAGTGATAGAAGGGCACCGGGATGCAGATGCGGTCGGCGTCGGTGTAGCCAAGCAGTTCCCCGACCAGATACCCGTTGTTGAGGATGTTGCGGTGGGTGAGCGTCGCCCCCTTGGGCGCCCCGGTGGTTCCGGAGGTGAACTGGATGTTGATCGGGTCGTCCGGGTCGAGGCCGGCGGCGGCTTCCGCGACGGCGGCGACTTCCGCGTCGGACGGATCGGCCAGCAGCGCCGCCCACTCCTGGCTGCCGAAGACGACCAGCGGAACGGGCTCGGGCAGCGAATCCGCGGCCCGGGCGACCATGGTCGGATAGTCCGAGTCCTTGAAGGCCGGCGAAGCGAGCACCAGCGAGATGCCGGCGTGGCCGAGCGCGAAGTCGAGCTCGTTCTGCCGGTAGGACGGATTGATGTTGACCAGGATGGCGCCCATCGCCGCCGTGGCGTACTGCGCCAGCACCCACTCGGCGCGATTGGGCGACCACACACCCACCCGGTCACCACGGCCGACGCCCGAGCGCAGGAGCCCGGCGGCGAGGGCGCGCACGTCGCGGGCCATCTCGCGGTAGGTCCACGTGCGGCCGGCGGCGGCGTCGGCGATCGCCAGGTTCTCGCCGAGTCTCTCCGCGGTGGCGACGAAGTTGTCGTAGATCGTCTCGTCCAGCAGCTGCGGCTGCGGCTCGCCGCGCGAATACGACTGCTCGACGGTTGCGGGGGCCTTCTCGTCCACCGGTCTCACCTCACCCTTTGTTCGTTGTTCAGTCTGTTTCCGGTCGCAGCCGCACCAGGGTGGACCGCGACGCCCGGGCGACGACGACGCCGTCCTGGTTACGTCCGATGTGAGTCAAGCTGACCACGCCCTCCCCCGGCCGGGACTTCGATTCCCGCTTTCCGGTGCACTCGGTCTCGGCGTAGAGCGTGTCGCCGGCGAACATCGGCGCGGGGAACGCGATATCGGAGAAGCCGAGGTTGGCGACCAGGGTGCCCTGGGTCAGCTGGGCCACCGACAGGCCGACGATGGTCGAGAGCGTGAACATCGAGTTGATGAGCCGCTGCCCGTCGAATCCCGGCTGTTCCGCCGACCAGGCCGCATCGAGATGCAGCGCCTGGGTGTTCATCGTCAGCGTGGTGAACAGGACGTTGTCGGCCTCGGTGACGGTGCGGCCCGGCCGGTGCTCGTAGACCGCACCGATCTCGAACTCCTCGAACCAGAGTCCGCGCTGGGTGACCCGTTTGGCCGGCGGGAGGGCGGCGCCGGTCACGACGGCAGTCCCAGCGCGCGGGCGATGAGCATGAGCTGCACCTCCGTGGTGCCCTCGCCGATTTCCAGGATCTTCGAATCGCGGTAGTGGCGGGAGACCGGGTACTCGTTCATGAATCCGTAGCCGCCGTGGATCTGCGTGGCCATCCGGGCGTTGTCCATCGCCGCCTCGCTGGAGATCATCTTGGCGATCGCCGCCTCCTTCTTGAACGGTTTGCCGGCGAGCATCTTGGCGGCGGCGTCGTAGTAGGCGGTGCGGGCGACGTGCGCCCTGGCCTCCATCCGCGCGATGGCGAAGGAGATGGACTGGTAGGAGTTGATGGGTTTGCCGAAGGACTTGCGCTCCCCGGCGTATTTGACGCACTCGTCGACGCAGCCCTGTGCCACGCCGGTTGCCAGGCCGGCGATCGCGATGCGCCCCTCGTCGAGGATCGACAGGAAGTTCGCGTAGCCGCGTCCGCGCGTGCCGAGCAGGTTCTCCGCCGGCACGCGGACGTCGGTGAAGCTGAGCGGGTGCGTGTCCGACGCGTGCCAGCCGACCTTGTCGTAGGCGGGTTCGGCGACGAAGCCGGGCGTGCCGGCCGGGACGATGATCGTCGAGATCTCCTTCTTGCCGTCGTCGCCCGTGCCGGTCACCGCGGTCACCGTGACGAGCGACGTGATGTCGGACCCGGAGTTGGTGATGAACTGCTTGGCCCCGTTGATCACCCACTCGTCGCCGTCGGCGACCGCCGTCGTGGCCGTCGCGCCCGCGTCGCTGCCCGCGCCCGGCTCGGTCAGGCCGAACCCGGCCAACCGCTTTCCGGCGACGAGGTCGGGCAGCCACCGCTGCTTCTGTTCCTCGGTGCCGAACCGGTAGATCGGCATGGCGCCGAGCCCGACCCCCGCCTCCAGCGTGATCGCCACCGACTGGTCGGCCTTGCCCAGCTCCTCCAGCGCCAGGGCCAGGGCGAAGTAGTCGCCGCCCATCCCGCCGTACTCCTCGGGGAAGGGCAGGCCGAACAGCCCCATCTCGCCCATCTGCGCGACGACCTCGTAGGGGAAGGTCTTCTCCCGGTCGTGCTCGTAGGACACCGGCGCGACGACCTGGCGCGTGAAGTCGCGCACGCTGGCGATCAGGTCGGTGTACTCGCTCGTCAGTTCCATCTGCGGCGCTCCTCCATCATTCGGTTCGGTCTTCTTCGGTGCCGGCCGGCACGGCCGTCACATGCGCGAGAACCTGCGACGCGTCGACCTTCTCACCGGCGGTCACCGTGATCGACGCCGTGCCGGCGACCGGCGCGCGCAGCGTGTGCTCCATCTTCATCGCTTCGACGACGACCAGTGGGTCGCCCGCCTCGACGGTGCTCCCGTCGACACCGGGGACGTCGACGACGGTGCCGGGCATCGGGCTGCGCACGTCGCCGGCCGCGTCGGCGTCGCCGGAGGATTCGAGCACGTGCGCCTGCTGCATGATCCAGGTGCCCTCTTCGCCGCACACCCAGCGCTGGGCGAGTCCGCCCGTCGGCTCGACGACCCATCGCGAGCCGATTCCGTCGCAGCGCACGGTGACGGCGTGGCCGTCGCGCGGTTTGAGATAGACCGACCCGTGCCACGGTTCGCCGCCGGCGTCTTCGTCGGTGATCGTCGTCTCCGCGTGCACGGTGCGCAGGTCCGATTCGGTGACCAGCGCCGACACCGTGTACTTCCGGCCGTCGCAGACCAGGCGCGTCACGATCGGCGACGGCGCTCCGATCCGGAACGCGACGGCGCTGCTCCACACGTCGTCGGGACGGCCGAGGGACAGCGTGCCCAATGCCCCGGCGACGAGCGCCGCGGGGGTGGGCGCCGGAGGTTCGTAGTCGGCGACGAGGCGGTCTAGCAGTTCGGTGTCGAGGTCGCCGTCACGGACCTGGGGCCGGCCCAGGACGTAACGGCAGAATTCGATATTGGTGCCGACGCCGACGAGTACGGCCTTGGCCAGCGCCTCGTCGAGCCGGTCGAGCGCCTCGGTGCGGTCGGCGCCGTGACAGACGATCTTCGCGAGCATCGGGTCGTAGTCGGTGCCGACGACCGATCCGGTTTCGATGCCGGCATCGACGCGTACGCCGGCTCCCCCCGGCCATACGAGCGTCCGGACGGTTCCGCCGGTGGGCAGGAACCCCTGTACCGGATCCTCTGCGTACACCCGCGCCTCGACGGCGTGTCCGCTCAGCACCACGTCCTCCTGGGCGATGGTGAGGGCTTCGCCCCGGGCGACGCGGATCTGTTGTTCCACCAGGTCGATCCCGGTGACCATCTCGGTGACGGGATGCTCGACCTGTAGGCGCGTGTTCATCTCCATGAAGAAGAACTCGTCGGGCCGGTGCGCGGAGACGATGAACTCGACGGTGCCCGCACCGGTGTAGCCGACACTGCGCGCGGCATCGCAGGCCGCTTCGCCGATCCGGGCGCGCGTCGCGGCGTCGAGGAGGGCCGACGGCGCCTCCTCGATCACCTTCTGGTGGCGGCGCTGCAGCGAGCACTCGCGTTCGCCCAGATGGATCACCGTGCCGTGCTCGTCGGCGAGAACCTGCACCTCGATATGCCTGGGCGTATCGACGAAATGCTCGAGGAACAGCGTGTCGTCGCCGAAGGCGGCCGACGCCTCCCGGCGCGCGGTGGCCAGCGCCGCGGGCAGGTCCGCGGGGTTCTCGACGCGGTGCATGCCCTTGCCGCCGCCGCCCGCACTCGGCTTGATGAGCACCGGGAAGCCGATATCCGGTGCGGCGGCGATCAGGTCGTCGTCGGTGAGTCCGGGCCGCGACAGTCCCGGGACCACCGGAACGTCGCGCCGCGTCACCGCCTCCCGCGCCGCGATCTTGTCGCCCATGGTCGCGATGGCCGTCGCGGGCGGACCGATGAAGACGATGCCGGCCGCGGCCAGGACCCCGGCGAACTCTTGATTCTCCGAGAGGAAGCCGTAGCCGGGGTGAACGGCGTCGGCACCGGTTTGCGCCGCGGCGCGCACGACCTTGTCGATGTCGAGATAGCTCTGCGCCGCCGGGGCCGGTCCGAGGCGCACGGCCACGTCCGCGGCGGCGACATGCGGGGCGTGCGCGTCGGCGTCGGAGTAGACGGCGATGGAACGGATTCCCATGGCGCGCAGCGATGCGATCACGCGGCACGCGATCTCACCCCGGTTGGCCACGAGGACGCTGCGGATGGTCCGCGTGGGAGCGGCGGAAGCGGTGGTTGCGGTAGTCATGTCGTCACATCCGGAAGACGCCGTTGCTGACAGGGTCGAGGGGCGCGTACCGGCAGGCCTCCAGCGCCAGGCCGAGCACCGTGCGGGTGTCGGCGGGATCGATGATGCCGTCGTCCCACAGGCGCGCCGTCGAGTAGTAGGCGTCGCTCTGTTGCTCGAACTGCCGGCGGATCGGCTCCTTGAAGGCCTCTTCGTCGGCATCCGGCCACGTCTGGCCCGAGCGCTCCAGCTGTGCGCGGCGCACGGTGGCGAGGGTGTCGGCGGCCTGCGGACCGCCCATCACCGAGATCCGCGCATTGGGCCAGGACCACAGGAAGCGCGGCGAATAGGCACGGCCGCACATGGAGTAGTTGCCCGCACCGAAGGAGCCTCCGATCATCACGGTCAGCTTCGGCACGCGCGCGCACGCGACGGCGGTGACCATCTTGGCGCCGTTCTTGGCGATACCGCCCTCCTCGTAGGCGCGGCCGACCATGAACCCGGTGATGTTCTGCAGGAACACGAGCGGAATCCGGCGGCGGTCGCACAGTTCGATGAAGTGGGCGCCTTTTAGCGCGGACTCGGAGAAGAGGACGCCGTTGTTGGCGACGAAACCGACCGGGTGGCCGTGGATGCGGGCGAACGCGGTGACCAGCGACGTGCCGTAGTTCGCCTTGAACTCGGTGTACTCGCCGCCGTCGGAGAGGATTTCGAGTACCTCGTGCACGTCGTAGGGGATTCGCGGGTCGGTCGGGACGACGTCGTAGAGGTCGGCCTGCGGGCGCGACGGCTCCCGGGTCGGCTCCGTCTCCCACTGGGCGGGCTCGCGCGGACCCAGGGTGGCGACGATCTCGCGCAGTTTCGCCAGCGCCTGCTCGTCGTTGTCGACGAGGTGGTCGGTGACACCGGAGACCGACGAGTGCATGGCGCCGCCGCCGAGGTCCTCGGCGCTGACGTCTTCGCCGGTTGCCGCCTTGACCAGCGGCGGACCGGCCAGGAAGATCGTGCCCTGTTCGGCCACGATGACGTTCTCGTCGCTCATCGCCGGGACGTACGCGCCGCCGGCCGTCGACGAGCCGAGGACGGCGGCGAGTTGCGGAATGCCCGCGGCGCTCATCGTCGCCTGGTTGAAGAAGATCCGCCCGAAGTGCTCGCGGTCGGGGAAGACCTCGTCCTGCTGGAGCAGCATCGCCCCGCCGGAGTCGACGAGATAGACGCACGGGAGACGGTTGGCGGCCGCCACTTCTTGGGCACGCAGGTGCTTCTTGACCGTGACCGGATAGTAGGTGCCCCCGGACACCGTGGCGTCGTTGGCGACGATCATGCATTCGCGGCCGTGGACCCGGCCGATTCCGGCCACCACTCCCGCGCTCGGCGCCTTGTCGTCGTACATCCCGAACGCGGCGAGCGGGGCGATCTCGAGGAAGGGGGAACCCGGGTCGAGCAGGACGTCGATACGGTCCCGGACTAGCAGCTTGCCGCGCGACAGGTGACGTTCGCGCGCCTTCTCACCGCCGCCGGCAGCGGCCGTGGCGAGGCGATGGCGCAAGGTGCCGATGTTCGCTTCGTGCGCGGCGCGGCGCGGCGCAGCCGACGACTGTCCGGCAGACGTCGCGCCGGCAGCGGCTTCGTCGTTGGTGCTGGCCACCACACGCCTTTCAGTTAGTAGTGATTAACTGAGATGAGTTTAGGTGACGCACCCCACACTTGTCACGCCCGCTGCCGATTCTCTCGCGGTGCGTGACGTGGATCACAAATCTTCGTAGGCTTGGGGCAGGCCCGCACACCCCGCGGACCGACGAACACACCGCCTCGCCGCCGGGCGCCGCCACCGATGGACTCCGGCGCCGGAGCTGAATACGAAGGCCGGGTGATCCCATGACCCTCGCTGATGACCGCGCGCACCGCCTCAGCCTCACCGCTTCAGCCCCCTCTGCGCCGCCCGCCGCCTTTTCGCTGGACGACCGCTACACCCGCGAATCGGGCACCGTCTACCTCACCGGGATCCAGGCGCTGGTCCGCATGATTCGCGACCGCGCCGTCGTCGACCGCCGCGACGGTCTGCGGACCGCCTCGTTCATCTCCGGATACGAAGGGTCACCGCTCGCCGGCTACGACCTGGAGATCGCCCGCAGACGGGCACTACTGGCACCCCTCGACATCGTGCACCGGCCCGGCCTCAACGAGGAGATCGCGGCGACCTCGGTGATGGGTTCGCAGATCGCGGCCCGCGCCGGCCACCTGGCCGCCGACCCGGCCGGCGAGCGGCGCGACGGCGTCGTCGGCTACTGGTACGGCAAGGCGCCCGGCCTCGACCGCGCGACCGACGCCCTGCGTCACGCGAATCTCATCGGCACGCATCCGAGCGGCGGCGCGGTCGCGCTGGTGGGCGACGATCCGGGCGCGAAGAGTTCGACGGTGCCGTGCGCATCCGAGATGGCCCTGGCCGACCTCTACATTCCGATCCTCTACCCCGCCGACAGCGCCGACATCCTCGACTTCGGGGTGCACGCCGCGCTGATGAGCCGGGTGTCGGGGCTGTGGACCTCGCTCAAGATCTCCGCGCACGTCGCCGACGGCGCATCGACCGCGATCGTCGGCCCAAACCTGGTCGTCCCCGAATACGGCGGTCTGGGCGCCAGTCCGCACATCCCGAGCGGAACTCTCCTCGGCGCGAATCTCATGGAACTCGAGCAGAATCAGCTCACCATCCGGCTCCCGCGAGCGGTGGAGTACGCGCGCCTGAACGGTCTCAACCAGATCGTCGCCCGCACCGCCGACGACCGCATCGGCATCGTCGCGGCGGGCAAGACCTACCTCGACGTGCGCGAGGCGCTGCGTCTCCTCGGCATTGCCGACGGGGACCTGGCCCGCCTCGGCATCCGCATCCTCAAACTCGGCATGGTCTACCCGATGACGACCGACGTGCTGGACCGGTTCATCGACGGCCTCGACGAGGTGATCGTCGTGGAGGAGAAGCGCGACTTCATCGAGACGATGATGCGCGACATCCTCTTCCGGCGCCCCGGCGTGCCGGCCATCGTCGGCAAGGCGCACGAGGACGGCTCGACGCTGTTCTCCCGGTTCGGCGAACTCGACGTCGATGCGGTGACCCGCGGGCTCGCCGATCGCCTCGGCCGCCGCCACCGGATCGAATCCGCGGCGCGGTGGCTCGACGAGCACGCCGATCGACGCGAGCGCATGCTGCTCCCCCTCGCGGTGCGGACGCCCTACTTCTGCTCCGGCTGCCCGCACAACAGCTCCACCAAGGTCGGTGCCGATTCCCTCGTCGGGGCCGGGATCGGCTGCCACGCCATGGCGTTGCTGATGGATCCGCACCAGGTCGGCGACGTCACCGGCATCACCCAGATGGGCGGCGAGGGCGCGCAGTGGATCGGGATGGCGCCGTTCGTCGACGAAGGCCACTTCGTGCAGAACATCGGCGACGGAACCTTCCTGCACTCCGGGTCGCTGGCCCTGCGCGCCGCGGTGGCATCGGGCGAAAACATCACCTACAAGCTCCTCTACAACGGCACCGTCGCGATGACCGGAGGGCAGGACCCGGTCGGCGAGATGACGCTGCCCGAGATCGTCACGCTGCTCCTCGCCGAAGGAGTGTCGCGGGTGGTCGTCACCACCGACGACGTCAAGCGCACGCGCTCGCTCGGCCTGCCGCACGCGGCGGCGGTCCGTCATCGCGACGACATGCTCGACGTGCAGCGCGAACTCGCCGCCGTCCCCGGCGTCACGGTTCTGGTGCACGACCAGTACTGCGCGGCCGAGAAGCGCCGCAAGCGCAAGCGCGGCGCCTATGACACCCCGGCCCAGCGCGTGATGATCAACGAGCGCGTCTGCGAGGGTTGCGGGGACTGCGGCGAGAAATCGAACTGTCTGTCGGTGCATCCCGTGGAGACCGAATTCGGCCGCAAGACCCAGATCGACCAAAGCTCCTGCAACTACGACTTCTCCTGCCTGGCCGGCGACTGTCCGGCCTTCGTGACCGTGACGCCGGGCGAACGGCAGGAACGACGACGGGTACCGCCGTTGTCCGCGCGGGCCGTACCCGAGCCGTCCGGCCGGGCGTCGGCGAACCGGGGCTTCACCGTCCGGGTGACCGGTATCGGCGGCACCGGCGTGGTGACGGTGTCACAGATCCTGGCGACCGCCGCGGTCCTGGACGGACACAGCGCCCGCACCGTCGACATGACCGGACTCGCCCAGAAGGGCGGCGCGGTGGTCAGCGATCTGAAGGTCTCGGCACAACCGGTCGAGCAGGCGGCGAAGGTCGCCGCAGGGGACTGCGACGTCTATCTGGCGTGCGATCAACTGGTCGCCACCGACCCGGCCCACCTGAAGGTGGCCTCGCCCGCCAAGACCGTCGCCGTCATGTCGACGACCAGGGTGCCGACGGGCGCGATGGTCACGTCGACCGAGGTCGGCTTCCCCAGCGCACAGCGGGTGCACTCCACCATCGACGAGAATGTCGCACGAGCGGTCTATCTGAACGCCGGCGCGGTGTCCGAAGACCTGTTCGGCGACGAGCAATACGCCAACATGCTGATGGTCGGCGCGGCGTATCAGACCGGAGCGGTCGGAATCAGCGCGGCATCGATCGAGCGCGCCGTCGAACTCAACGGGGTGGCCGTCGAAGCGAACATCCAGGCTTTCCGCCGCGGTCGCCAGGTCGTCGCCGATCCCGCGGCTCTCACCCGGGCGGCCGATTCGGTCCGGGTGACACCGCCCGCCTATGAGCCGAGCGACGCCGCGCGAGCCGCCGTCACGACCCTGCCCGGCGTCGGCGGCGAACTCGCCGCCACCGTGGCCCGCCGCTACGACGAACTGATCGCCTATCAGAGCGAGGCCTACGCCCGCGAATATCTGGCGCAGGTGGCACAGGTGCACGCGAGCGGGCTGGGCGAGGAGCTGAGCGACGCGGTGGCGCGCAATCTCTACAAGCTGATGGCCTACAAGGACGAGTACGAGGTGGCGCGGCTGACCGAGGACGAGGAGTTCGCCGCGAGCGTCGCCAACACCTTCGGCGCCGATGCCAGGACGGCCGTCCGGCTGCATCCGCCGGTCCTGCGAGCGCTGGGCAAGCGGGAGAAGATCGCCTTCGGCCGATGGGCCCGGCCCGTGCTGCACGTGCTGTCGACGATGAAGCGGCTGCGCGGCACGCCGTTCGACCCCTTCGGCCGCACCGAGGTCCGGCGCACCGAGCGCGAACTCGTCGCCGAGTACCGAGGCGTCGTCGCGGACCTGCTGGCCCGTCTGGGGAACGCGCCGTCCCCGGATCGACTGGCCGCGGCCGTGGCCATCGCCGAACTGCCCGACCTGGTGCGCGGGTACGAGAGCATCAAGATGGGCAACGTCGCCAAGTACCGCACCGAACTCGCGCGCCGGCTGGACGCGCTGTGACCCGGTCTCACACTTGCAGGCGGGAGTTCAGCCGTCCGCGTCGGTCCGCGCCCCGAGCGCGGCGAGGGCCATCGCGGTCAGCAGCCGGCGCAACTGCGCCGCCGGGAACGCCGGCAGCATCGGCGACGAATTGAGCAGGCCGAACATCGCGTGGACGCGGACCCGGGCCTCGTCCCGGCTGACGTCTGGGAGTTCGCCGACGGCCGCGCAGTCGAGAACGACGTCGACCCACCGCTCGACATAGCGCCGCTGGAGCAGGCGGACCCGGTGATTCGCCTCGGAGGTCAGCGAGGACAGGTCCCGGTCCTGCACGGTGATGAGGTCGGGTTTGGTGACCAGCACGTCGATGTGGAAATCGATGAGCCGGCGCAGTATGTCGATGCCGGTGCCGCCCTCGGCGATGGCCGCTTCCCCGCCCGAGAGCAGGCGTTCGCTGATATCGACCAGCATTTCGTCGAGCAGGGCGGACTTGGACTCGAAATGCCGGTACATGGCCGGCCCGCTGATGCCGACCGCGGCCCCGATGTCCTCGAGACGGACACCGGTGAAGCCGCTTTTCGCCATCAACCGGGCCGCGGCGGCGAGAATCTCGGCGCGCCGCGCCGCTTTCGCACGGCCGCGCGAGGTGATCGGAGCCTCCGACGGTGAATCCGGCATGGACTCATCGTAGGTCCGCGTCACCATTCGTTGATGTGCAGCACCTCGTCGATCGGCCGGCGCGGTGCCGGTTTGAAGTCCGTTCCGGTGTAGTACGCGACCGGCAACAGGACACCCTGGGCGATGCCGTCGGGGATACCGAGGATCTCGGCGACCTCCCGCTCGTAGACCAGGTGCAGCGTCGTCCAGGCCGAACCGAGACCGCGGGCGCGCAGCGCCAGTTGCAGGCTCCACGCCGCGGGTAGCAGCGAGCCCCAGACGCCCGCCTGGTTGCCTTCCGGCAGGCCCTTCTTCCCGACGTGGATGGCGCCGATGACGAACACCGGAACCCGCTCGAGCACCTCGGCGAGATAGCTGGCGCTCGACGCGACGCGCTTCCCGGTCTCGTCGCGCTCGCCCTGTGCGGCGATGTACGGCGCGAAGGACTTCCGGTACAGGTCGGCGATCCGGCGCTTCTTCTCGGCGTCGTCGATGACGATCCAGTGCCAGCCCTGACTGTTGCTTCCGCTGGGTGCCTGCAGCGCCACGTCGAGTGCTTCGCGGATGATGTCGAGGGACACCGGGCGATTCAGGTCGAGCCGTTTGCGCACCGACCTCGTCGTCGTCAGCAGTTGATCGGGATCCAGTGGCAGCAGTTCGGTCATGACTCCACTCTCCCACCGTTCCGACCCGCCCCCCCGCGGCCCGGCACCGCCGCCGATACGGCGCTCACCGCGAATAGACGACGCGGGTGCGCAGCACGACGTCGGCGACCGATCGGCGGCGGGCGTCGATCGCCGAGTAGGCCAAACCGATGGCGAACAAGACGCTGATCACCGCCCTCGCCAGCGCGACCGGAGCGCTGATCTGCGCACCGTCGTGACCGGTGACGCGCAGACCCATCACCGCCGATCCCGCCGTGCGCCCCGAGACCGCCCAGCACGCGCAGAGATACAGAATCGCGACGACGATAAAGCCCGTCGTGGTGAACGCGACGTGGACGGCCGGGAAGGCGAACTCGCGCACCTGCACCGCCAGCCGGAACAACACGATGCCCAGGTAGACGGCGACCAGGATCGCCACGACGACGGCCGTGTCGACGAGCGCCGCGATGCCGCGGCTGACGATCCCGGCCGGGCGGTCGGCGTCGGACTCGCGGTGCTCAGACATCGCCGCCGCTCTCCGGTCCGTCCGGCGCGACGGTATCGACGGCGGCTTTGCGCCGCAGCAACCGGCCGATCGCGTTCGCGACGGCGTCGTCGGCGCGCTCACCGCTGCTTCGGACGTCAGTCATCACATCTGCCGTCACCGACGTGCTCGCCGCCCGGATGATCTCGGGGAGGTCCACCCCGTCGATGACCTCGTTGGCCAGCGCGACCAGATCGATCGAATGCACGACGCGGTCGAGATCCATCCGGCCGACCGCGCGGTCGAGGTCGATCCGGTCGACGATCGCGTCGATGTCCAGCCGGGCCACCAGCGCATCGAGGTCGATGCGGGCCAGCAGTTCCTCGATGTCGACGCCGGCCAGCGCACGGTTCAGATCCACCCGCCGCACCACTGCGTCCACGTCGAGACCCCCTCGACCAGCGCGTTGACGTCGATGCGGCGCAGTACCCGGTCGAGGTCGATCCCGCCGAGGAGGCGGTCGAGGTCGATGCTCTCGATCAACCCGGTCAGGTCGGTCTCGGTGGTGAGGATCGACACCGCTTCCCGGGCGATCGCGGCCGCGGTGTCGCGCGTGACGGTCAGGGCATCCTGTGCCGCGGTGACCGCGAGGCCGACCGAGGCATCGACGGCACGCCCGACGACGGGGACGCGCGACACGGCTCGTACCGCTCCACCTGCCACCCGGCCGGGAAGCCCGAGCGGGCCCGACCACACCGACCTCTCGGCGGTGCGCTGAGCGACTACCTCGCCGTCGACAACCCGCGGCACTGAAACGTCGGACACCCGGTCATCGTAGTGGCGGTTCACCGGCAAACCCTGCAGAAAAAGGTCTTACCCCGCACCGTTTCGGTGCGGGGTAAGACGCGATCTGCTGGGTTTGGGCGCGGGGCCCGGGTATCAGGCCAGGTTCTCGAAGAGTTCGCGGGCCAGCTGCGCGGTCTCACTCGGCGTCTTGCCGACCTTGACCCCGGCCGCTTCGAGCGCTTCCTTCTTCGCCTGCGCGGTGCCCGAGCTGCCGGACACGATCGCACCGGCGTGGCCCATCGTCTTGCCCTCGGGCGCGGTGAACCCGGCGACGTAGCCGACGACCGGCTTGGTGACGTTGGCCTTGATGTAGTCGGCCGCCCGCTCCTCGGCGTCGCCGCCGATCTCGCCGATCATGACGATCAGCTTGGTCTCCGGGTCCTTCTCGAAGGCCTCGATGGCGTCGATGTGGGTGGTGCCGATGACCGGGTCGCCGCCGATGCCGATGGCGGTGGAGAATCCGAGGTCGCGCAGCTCGTACATCATCTGGTAGGTCAGCGTGCCCGACTTGGACACCAGGCCGATCGGCCCCTTGCCGGTGATGTTGTTCGGCGTGATCCCGACCAGCGACTCGCCGGGCGTGATGATGCCCGGGCAGTTCGGGCCGATGATGCGAGTCTTCTCGCCCTTATCGACGTTGTAGGCCCACACGTAGGCGCTGTCCTGCACCGGGATGCCCTCGGTGATGACCACCAGCAGCGGGATCTCCGCGTCGATGGCCTCGATGAGCGCGTCCTTGGAGAAGGCCGGCGGCACGAAGGCGATGGAGGTGTCGGCGCCGGTCTTCTCGATCGCCTCGGCGACGGTGGCGAACACCGGTAGTTCGACGGCGTTGCCGTCGGCGTCGACGTGGCTGACCGTGGTGCCGGCCTTGCGCGCGTTGACGCCGCCGACGACGTTGGTGCCGGCCTTGAGCATGAGTGCGGTGTGCTTGGTTCCCTCACCGCCGGTGATGCCCTGGACGATGACCTTGTTGTTCTTGTTCAGATAGATCGACATGTTCTGCGCGCCCCTTACTTGCTCGCCAGTTCGGCGGCCTTGTCGGCGCCGTCGTCCATGGTTTCGGCCAGGGTCACCAACGGGTGGTTGGCGTCGGCCAGGATCTTGCGGCCCTCGTCGACCTTGTTGCCGTCGAGGCGGACGACGAGCGGCTTGCTCGCGGTGTCGCCCAGGGTGTTCAGCGCGCCGACGATGCCGTTGGCGACCGCGTCGCAGGCGGTGATGCCGCCGAAGACGTTGACGAAGACGCTCTTGACCTGCTCGTCGCCGAGGATGACGTCGAGTCCGGCGGCCATCACCTCGGCCGAGGCGCCGCCGCCGATGTCGAGGAAGTTCGCGGGCTTCACGCCGCCGTGGTTCTCACCGGCGTAGGCGACGACGTCGAGGGTGGACATCACCAGTCCGGCACCGTTGCCGATCACGCCGACCTCGCCGTCGAGCTTGACGTAGTTGAGGTCGTGCTCCTTGGCCTTGAGTTCGAGCGGATCGGTCGCGTCGCGATCCTCGAACTCGACGTGACCCGGCTGGCGGAAATCGGCGTTCCCGTCGAGCGTGACCTTGCCGTCGAGCGCCAGGATCTGGTCGTCGGGAGTACGGACCAGCGGGTTCACCTCGACCAGCAGGGCGTCCTCGGCGACGAAGACCTCCCACAGCTTCTGGATCGTGACGGCGGCGGCGTCGAGGACTTCGGCGGGCAGATGGCCCTGCTCGGCGATCGAGCGGGCCGTCGCGAGGTCGACGCCCTTCACGGCGTCGACCGCGACGCGGGCGAGGCGGTCGGGCTTGGTCGCGGCGACCTCCTCGATCTCCATTCCGCCTTCGACCGAGCACATGGCCAGGTAGGTGCGGTTGGCGCGATCGAGCAGGAAGGAGATGTAGTACTCCTCGGCGATGTCGCTGGCCTCGGCGACCAGGAGCTTCTTGACGATGTGGCCCTTGATGTCGAGGCCGAGGATGTTCTCGGCGTGGGTTTGCGCGTCGTCGGGGGTCGGCGCCAACTTGACGCCGCCGGCCTTGCCACGACCGCCGGTCTTGACCTGCGCCTTGATCATCACGGGCTTGCCGATCTCCTCGGCAATGGCTCGTGCGTCGGCAGCACTGTCGGTCACCCGTCCCGGTGTGGTGGGAACCCCGTGCTTGGCGAACAATTCCTTCGCCTGGTATTCGAAGAGATCCATTCGGCTCACCATTTCTGTGTGCGCCCGCCTTCTGGATGTGACGCGGGCGATACTCGGACTTTAATCCCCGGCCGGACGGGTCATTCGCCCGGCTCCCCAACAGGCACGATAGGACAGTCGTGGGACCGGCGCCGGGCTCGGGCCCAACTGTGGAACTTGTCACTGACTTCCAACAAATCTGGCGGTTCGTTGGACTTGACGCATCGACTCCGATACCTTCGTTGAGGTGCCAAGTCACGAAATGATTACGAAGACCGTGTGAATATGGCAGTTAGGCAGGGATCAGTGGCCCACGAACGGAACGGGGTTATCGAGCACGCAGGGCGTCGCTTCGTCACCCCAGTCGACGCTTCGGCAGTCGTCGCCTCTCGCGCTACCACCGTTTTCCCCAGTGAATTCGACGATGACCTGGACGATCTGACGCTCGACCGACCGAGCTGGACGGGCACCGTACGCAGTGGCCGAAGCCTTGATTCGGACGCCGTCACGACTTCCGAGATCACCCAGGACATCGCCATCCCGGAGAGCGAGTTCCGCCGCGAGGCCGCGAACCCCTCCACCACCCTCACGCCTTCGCAGCCCACCGACCTCGTCGAATCGGGCGAGATCGACGAACTGCCGATCAAGCGCACGACGACTCGTCCGGCGCGCAAGAGCGGCAAGCACCGCATCAGCGCACCCCCGACCACGCTCAAGGGCGGCCGGGCCGCGCTCGTCGCCCTCGCCGCGGGTGCCGCTGTCGCCGCCGCGGCCCAAGCGACCTCGGCGGACAAGTCCTCGACCACGGCGACCGCCGCCGACGGGACCCCCGACCAGGGGCCGGGCGTCGTCGCCGGGACGACCGACACCGACATGAGCGCGTACACCCGCGGCCTGGAGAAGGGCAAGGCCCTCGCCGCCGCCGAGGCCGCGCGGGAGAACCTCAAGCGCCGCCCGATGTACACCTCCCCCATTCCGATGGGCGTGTACTCGTTCACCTCCGCCTTCGGTCCCCGCTGGGGCTCCTTCCACGGCGGTCTCGACCTCGCCGCTCCGCTCGGCACCCCGATCCACGCGGTCCACGACGGCGTCGTGATCGCCGCGGGTCCCGCGTCGGGCTACGGCAACTGGGTTCAGGTCCAGGCGGCCGATGGCACCGTCACCATGTACGGCCACATGTCCTCGTCGGGCGTCCTCGTCCAGAAGGGCCAGCACGTCACCGCCGGCGACGTCATCGCCCTGGTCGGCAACGAGGGCTTCTCCTTCGGCCCGCACGTGCACTTCGAGGTCTGGAAGAACGGCTCGACCAAGATCGATCCGATGCCCTGGCTCGCCCAGCACGGCGTGCGGATGTCCGGCTACACCGGCTAGATCCGCAAAACCCCGCACTTAGCGACATACCCGACACGGTTTCCGTGTCGGGTATGTCGCTTAATGTCGGGTTTGCGCAGGCGCGCGGCGGCTACAGCTTCTCGCCAGGCAGCCCGCCGAGCGTCATGAACGTCATCCGGCCGACGCTGCCGCCGAAGTCGAAGGTGATCCGCTCGGTCGGGCCGCTGCCCTCCTTGCCGACTGCTTTGCCCAGCCCGTACTTGGGGTGGTTCATCCGGTCGCCGATGTCGTAGTTCTCGCGGCGGTTGCGCCCGCGCGTCGGCTCGCCGTACGAGTCGCGTCCGCGCGACCGGTACGGGTCGAACCCGCCGCCGCCCGAGTCGAACCCGAACGCGCCCGACGCGCGGTGCCGTGACGCCGAGCGTTTCGGCTCGGTGCGCCGCCAGTCGATCAGGTGCCCAGGGATCTCGGCGAGAAACCGCGACTCCGGGTTGGACACGGGCTGACCCCACGACGCGCGGGCCAGCGCGCGCGTCAGATACAGCCGCTCCTTGGCCCTGGTGATGCCGACGTAGGCCAGCCGCCGCTCCTCGCTGAGCTCGACCGGATCGCCGAGCGAGCGCATGTGCGGAAAATGCCCGTCCTCCCAACCGGTGACGAACACGACCGGGAACTCCAGCCCCTTCGCGGTGTGCAGGGTCATCAGCGTGACGACGCCCGCCTCGGAATCGGGCACCTGATCGGCGTCGGCGACCAGCGAGACACGTTCGAGGAACGCCGCCAGCGAGCCGGGCTCGGGTTCGCCCTCGTCCTGCGCGCCGACCGCTGGCCCGTCATCGGCCACCGGCGCGACGGCCGCCTCCTCGGCCGCGGTCGCGCTGAAGTCGCGGGCGACGGCGACCAGCTCGTTCAGGTTGTCCAGGCGGGCGCCGTCCTGCGGATCGCGGGACGCCTCCAGCTCGGCGCGGTACCCGGTGCGGTCGACGATCGCCTCGACGAGTTCGCCGACGTCGGCACCCTCCGCGGTCGCGTCCAGGGTGATCGCGTCGGCATCCTCGCCCGACCCGAAGGTCGCCAGGAACTCGCGGCGCAGCCCTTCGATCAGATCGACGAAGCCGCCGATCTGGTTGACCGCGCGGGTGTTCAGCAGCGGTACCGAACCCTGCGTGGCGTCCAGCAACGCTTGATAGAAGCTGATTCCCCGGTTCTCGGCGTGTACCGCGACGCACGCCTCGGCCCGGTCGCCGATGCCGCGGCGCGGTGTGTTGAGGATGCGGCGCAGACTGACGGTGTCGTCCGGGTTGGCGACGGTGCGCAGGTAGGCGATGACGTCGCGCACCTCCTTGCGCTCGTAGAATTTGGTGCCGCCGACGACCTTGTAGGGGATACCGTGCCGGACGAACACCTCCTCCAGCGATCGTGACCCGGTATTGGTGCGATAGAAGACGGCGATGTCGGAATACGCCCGGCTCGACGACCCGCCGATGGAATAGTCGGTCAGCGAATCGATCTCGCCGGCGATGAACGTCGCCTCGTCGCGATCGGAATCGGCGACGTAGCCGACGATCGGGTCGCCGTCCCCCGAATCGGTCCACAGCCGCTTCGGCCGCCGGTTGGGGTTCTGCGCGATCACCGCGTTCGCCGCGGACAGGATGGTCTGCGTCGACCGGTAATTCTGCTCGAGCAGGATGGCGTGCGCCTTCGGGAAATCCCGCTCGAACTCTTCGATGTTGCGGATCGTCGCACCGCGGAAGGCGTAGATGGACTGGTCGGCGTCACCGACGACGCACAGCTCGGCCGGCGGCGGATCGGCCCCCTCGTCATCGCCGGTCAGCTCGCGGATCAGGACGTACTGGGCGTGGTTGGTGTCCTGGTACTCGTCGACGAGAATGTGCCGGAACCGACGCCGGTAATACTGTGCGACCTCCGGATGCCGCTGCAGCAGCGCCACCGTCTCGCCGATCAGGTCGTCGAAGTCGAACGCGTTGGCCGCGCGCAGCCTGCGCTGGTAGAGGTCGTACACCTGGGCGACGACCACGTCGGCGGAGTCGTCCGCCGCGTCGGCCGGCTTGGCGTCCTCGGGGCCGACCAGTTCGTTCTTGAAGTTCGAGATGGCGACGGCGAGACCGCGCGCCGAGTACTTCTTGGGATCCAGTTCCAGGTCGCGGATGATCATCCCCAGCAGCCGGCGGGAGTCGTCGGCGTCGTAGATGGAGAAGTTGGAGTTCATCGTCTCGCCGAGCAGCCCGGACTGGGCGCGCAGCATCCGCACGCACATGGAGTGGAAAGTCGACACCCACATGGCCCGGCCGGCACCGCCGACCAGGCCGACGACGCGCTCGCGCATCTCGGCCGCCGCCTTGTTGGTGAACGTGATGGCGAGGATCTGGCCGGGGTGCACGTCGCGCTCGGCCAGCAGGTAGGCGATGCGCCGCGTCAGCACCGCGGTCTTCCCCGATCCCGCGCCGGCGACGATCAGCAACGGAGATCCGGTGTGCACCACCGCCTCGCGTTGCTGTGGGTTCAGTCCGCGCAGCAGTTCCTCAGCACTCATCTCGACGTCCAGATTACCGGGATGCTCCGACAGCCCCGGCGTCCGGCGCGCGGCGACCGGATCTCCGGCGAGGGCTACTTCAGCAGCGCGGCCTCGGCGACCTCGCCGACGCGGCCTTCACCGGTGTGCACGGCCAACCCGGGGGTCAGCGGGCGCAGCGTGATCGCGGTGCCCCGCCCGGTGGTCTGGATGTAGACGACGTGCAACCCGGCGCGCAGATCGACGGTCACCGGCTGGCCCCCGGCCAACTGCACCGACAGCCGGCCGTCGCGGTTCGCGCAGTAGCTCAGCGCGATGGTCCAGGTCCAGTTCAGCAGCGGTCCGGACAGCGGGACGCGCGTGAGCCTGCGCACCTCCGGACGCGTGCAGTCCCCCGCTCCGGCGGCGAAGGTGCGCGCCGGGGTCACGCCCCCGGGCACGAGCCGCCCGCGCTGGTCGAGCACCTTGAGATCGTCGGTGACCGTGCCGAAGCGAACCGGCGGCCGGACGCGGCCGAAGGTGTGGCTGATCTGGTTCTCGGGATTCGCCACCGGGGTCAGCACCTCCAGCGGCAAGGCCTGGTCGAACATGGTCCGTTCTGGGTCGGAGGTCAACGACGCCCGCGCGGTGCGCAGATAGTCCGGCGTCGGATTGTTCCGCCACGACGCGGAGAAGTTCCACAACCCCCACCCCGAGGATGCGATCGCCACGACGAGCGCGACGGCCACCGCCCTGGTCGCCGCGGGCGCGGGTACGACCCGTGCGCGCGGGGCAGCAACCGCCAGCGCCAGGGCCGCCGTCATCACCAGCGCCGCGTCGGGCAGATAGCGCATCGTTTGCGCCAGCTCGAGGGCGGTGTTGCCGCTCGACCGGTTCCACATGACCGGGATCTGCGCGGCGAATACGTACACGGCCGCCGCCCCGACCGCCATCAGCCCCGCCGGCCGGTAGCGCGCGATCAGCCCGACCACCAGAATCAGTACCAGCCACCCGGCGACGATCTGCCACACCGGCGCGAATCCCATCGGCGGGCTCGGAATCCACCGGTCCCAGGTCCACGGCCCGCCCACGAGCGACGGCAGCACCGCGTTGTTGACGGAGCGCCACACCAGATGCAGCGTCTGGGTGATGCTGTGCTGGCCGGCGGCGCCCTGGCCGCCCGTGGCGGAGAGGAACACCACCGCCCAGGCGACGGTCATCGGGACCAGCACGAGCCACAGCGGTTTGGCCCGCGTGAACGCGGCGGCCAGCGGACCGTCGACTTCGCAGCCGTCGGCCCGGACGGCGTTGTACCGGCACCAGAGCACGGTCGCGACGAAGACGACCGGAACGACGTAGAGCGCCTTCTCGAAACACACCAGCGCGACGAAGTAGACGACCGCGCTGCGAATGACGACGAGTCGCCGGGCCTTCTCGTCGAGGTTTCCGCGGCACAGCAGCACGGCATCGCCGATCAGCCAGGCCATCGCGAACTGCATCGGCAACGAATTCAGGCCGGCCGCCCACCACACGAAGGAGGGCACGGTCATCGGCGTGAAGAGGAAGAACGCGAGGACGCCGACCGTCACCCACGAGTCGCGGGCACCGGGTCCGGCGAGCAGCCGGATCATCCGCCAGACGGCCAGCGCCACCGCCGCCGCGAGCACCACCAGCGTCAGCGCCGCCGGCCACCACTGGGTCGGGGCGATCAGTGTCGTCAGCCCGGCGACGAAGAAGGCACCGGGCATGAAATGGCCGTCGTGGTTGTGGGTGAGGTATTCCCAGCCGAACACGTTGTGGGTCGAGGCGCGGCCGATGAGGATCAGGTCATCCCAGTAGAAGCCGCCGCTGGCGACGAGCGCGAGGCGCACCGCGACGTACACCGCGATCAACGCGAGCGCGAATCGAGCGATAGCACCGGTCACATCACGAACTGTACGTGGCAAAATCATCCCGATGAGTGACGAATCGCAGCCCTTCGACACCAACGCCCCGTTCGACGCCAGCGCGTACCGCCTCGACGACGACGTCGCCGTCCTGCCCGACGACATCGACGTGCTGCGCGGCGAGATCGACCGGCTCGACGCGATCATCCTCGCCGCGGTCAAGCGGCGCTCGGCGGTCTCCAAGAAGATCGGGGCCGCTCGCATGGCGTCGGGCGGTCCGCGCCTGGTGCACAGCCGGGAGGTGAAGGTCCTCGACCGGTTCGCCGAACTCGGCCAGGAGGGCCACACCCTGGCGATGCTGTTGCTCCGCCTCGGCCGGGGACCGCTGGGCCGCTGACGCGGGTTCGGATGGTGAGATCGGTTCGAGCGGCCCTGCCCCAAACCCCATAGGGTAGGAGCCATGAGCGATGTGACGGCCACCCAGTCGTGGCACGCACTGGCCGGTCATCAGCCCCACGTCTTCGCCACGACACTGCGGGAACTGTTCGCCCTCGACCCCGGCCGCGGGAGCGACCTCGTGGTCGACGCGGGCGATCTGCATATCGACTACTCGAAGAACCGGGTCACCCGCGAGACGCTGGAGTTGCTGTTCAGCCTGGCCCGCGAGGTCGGCCTCGAAGAACAGCGCGACGCGATGTTCGCCGGGGAACACATCAACACCTCCGAGGACCGCGCGGTGCTGCACACGGCGCTTCGCCTGCCCCGGTCCGCGGTGCTGACCGTCGACGGGCGCGACGCCGTCGCCGACGTCCACCGCGTCCTCGACGCCATGGGCCGCTTCACCGACGACGTGCGGTCGGGGGCCTGGCTCGGATTCACCGGGCAGAAGATCACCGATGTCGTCAACATCGGCATCGGGGGCTCGGACCTCGGACCGGAGATGGTGACGCGCGCGCTCCGCGACTATCACGACGGGCCCGCGACGCACTTCGTGTCCAACGTCGATCCCGCCGACATCCTCGCCACCCTCGATGCCGTCGACCCCGCGACCACGCTGTTCGTCATCTCGTCGAAGACCTTCACCACCCTGGAAACGCTGTCCAACGCACGGGCGGCGCGCACCTGGCTCGTCGAGGCGCTGGGCGACGACGCCGCGGTAGCGCGACATTTCGTCGCCGTCAGCACCAATGCGGCCGCGGTGCGCGAGTTCGGCATCGACGAATCGAACATGTTCGAGTTCTGGGACTGGGTCGGCGGGCGCTATTCGGTGGATTCGGCGATCGGGCTGTCGGTCATGCTCGCCGTCGGCAAAGACGGTTTCGCCGAGTTCCTGGACGGTTTCCGCACCATCGACGAACATTTCGCGACCGCGCCGCTGGAGCGCAACGCTCCGGCGATCCTCGGTCTGCTGGCCGTCTGGTACGACAACTTCTTCGACGCGGGCAATCGGGCGGTCCTCCCCTACTCCAACGATCTGGCCCGGTTCACGGCCTATCTGCAGCAACTCGCGATGGAGTCGAACGGGAAATCGGTCACCCGCGACGGCCACCCGGTCACCTGCGATACCGGCCAGGTGTGGTGGGGCGAGCCGGGCACCAACGGTCAGCACGCCTTCTTCCAGCTGCTGCACCAGGGCACGCGGATGATCCCGGCCGACTTCATCGCCTTCGCCCGGCCGTTCCGCGATGTGACCACCGAGGACGGCACGTCGATGCACGATCTGCTGATCAGCAACGTCCTCGCCCAGACCAAGGTGCTCGCCTTCGGCAAGACCGCAGAGGACATCGCCGCCGAGGGCGTCGACCCCGACCTCGTCGCCCACAAGGTGATGCCGGGCAACCGGCCGTCGACGACGATCTTCGCGCCGAAGCTGACACCGGGCACCCTCGGCCAGCTGATCGCGCTCTACGAGCACCAGGTGTTCGTCGAGGGCACGATCTGGGACATCGACTCCTTCGACCAGTGGGGAGTGGAACTCGGCAAGGCGGCCGCGATCGAATTGCTGGAGCCGCTCACCTCGACGGCACCGCCGCAACCGGCCGGCGACTCCTCGACCGACGCGCTGGTGTCCTGGTACCGGGCGCAGGCCGGCCGTAGGGTCTAGGCGTGCGTCTTCCCGGCCGGCTCCTCACCGCCCTCGTCGCGACCTCGACCGTGATCGCCACCGCCTCGTGCGCCGGCGACGATCTCGACGATCCCGGCCCCGAGGTCATGACGTCGGCCACGATCGCCCTGCCGACCGACATCACCGCCCGCACGCCGCCCGGTCATCGACTCGCCTTCGGTGCGGCCGCACTGCTGCCGGCGGCCACCTTCCACCAGCAGTCGGGACAGCCGGCGCTGGCCGCCTACGCCGTCACCGGCGTCCGGCGCGCGGGAACATTGCCGGATTCACGGGTCAACGACGGGGCGGGCTACTTCGTGTACGTGACCGTGATGTCGCTGGCCGACCGACCGGCACCGGCACCCGACATCATCGGCCTCGCCGGCAGCGTCGACGGACGCACACCGGCACTCACGATCCGGGCGACCGGCGAGTCGCCCGGCTGCGAGACTCGTACCCCGCCGCGGACGATGAAGCGCGGCGAGTCCTACGCGACCTGCCTGCTCGCCGTGGTGGACAAGGGTCAGCAGGTCCGCGCCGTCGTCTACTGGGCCAACACCGGCAGCGATCCGGCCTTCGACTACAAGAGCCGCCCGGTGGCGTGGACCGCCGACGGCCGGCCGCCGAGCAGCCCGCCGCCCGCGGGCTGAGCAGCGCCCGGGAGATCAGACGAGTCGGCGCGAAACCGGCTCCGGCAGATGGCGCAGCGCCGCCGAGAGCGGCTCCCACGGCCAGCGCGGCACCGCGGCGTGGGCCTTCTCCGCCTCGATCGCATCCACCATGGCGGCGACGCCGTCGTCGGTCGACGCCATCAGCCGGGTCTTCACGCCCCGGTTGATGTCGGTCTCGATATAGCCGGGCTCGATGATCGTGATGGTGATCGGCTTGCCGGCGAACTCCGCCTGCAATCCCTGGCCCAGCGCGGTGACCCCGGCCTTCGATGCCGAGTACGCGGCCTGCGCCTTGGGCAGACCGCGGTTCGCACTCACCGAGCTGATCAGCACCAGGTGCCCCGAGTTCTGCTCGCGGAAGATCTCCAGGGCCGCCTCGGCCTGGGCCAGCGCACCGGTCAGGTTGGTCTGCACGGTCTCCAGGTTCGCGTGAGCCTTCCCGGTTCCGATCGGCGCGCCCTTGCCCAGCCCCGCGTTGACGATCACCCGGTCGAGACCGCCCAGCTCGTCGCGTACGGCGCGGAACACCGTCGGCACGGAATCGAAGTCGGTGACGTCGAGGGCCGCGGTCACCACCTGCGACGCCTGGCCGCGCAGCTCGTCGGCCAGGGCGGTGAGACGGTCGACGCGCCGGGCGCAGAGGCCGAGCGCGCGGCCCTGCTTCGCGAACGAGCGGGCCATGCCCTCGCCCAGGCCGGAACTGGCACCGGTGATCAGAATCTTCTCGCGTTTGCTCACGCCGACAACCCTATTGCCACCGCGCCGCGATGCCCAGCGCGGACGCACCCGAGATCACTTGAGCAGCCGCGACATCCGGCGATCCGCGAGCTTCTTGCCGCCCGTCTGGCAGGTCGGGCAGTACTGGAACGAGCGATCGGCGAAGGACACCTCTGCCACGGTGTCCCCGCACACCGGGCACGGGAGACCGGTCCGGGCATGGACCTGCAGACCCGAGCGCTTCTCGGCTTTCATCGTCGACACGCCGCCCGGGCCCTCCAGCCGCTGCGCCGCATCGCGCAAGATCGCACCGATCGATTCGTAGAGCGCGTCGATCTGATCGTCGGACAGCCCCTTCGACGTGGCGAACGGAGACAGCCGCGCACGGTGCAGGATCTCGTCGGAATAGGCGTTGCCGATGCCGGCGATCACGCGCTGGTCGGTGAGCAGGTTCTTGATGCGCGCGGTGCTGCCGGCCAGGATCTGCGCCAATTCGTCGCGGCCCAGCGACAGCGCGTCGGGGCCGAGTCCGGCGATCCGCTCGACGTCGAGCGGATCGGTCACCACCCACACGGCGAGGCGCTTCTGCGTGCCCGCCTCGGTGACGTCGAACCCCTCGCCGGGCAGACCGCAGTGGACGCGCACGGCGATCGGGCCTTTGCCGCCGGGACGCGGCGGCTTCGGCGACAGGTTCTCGCTCCAGCGCACCCACCCGGCCCGGGACAGGTGGATGACCAGATGCAGGGGTTCGGAGTCGTCGGCGGACGCGGTGGTGATGACGAGATACTTGCCGATCCGTCCGACGCTGGTCACCGTGCGGCCGGCCAGTGCGGTGTACGGCGGATCGGCCGTCTTGAGAACCGCGAGCGAGGCGATGTCGACCCGCCGGATCGGCAGACCGGCGGTGCGTTCGTCGAGAAAGTTCGCGATCGCCGTGACCTCTGGCAACTCGGGCATCAGGCACCCCCCTCGCTCCGCACCACCATCAGCTCCCCCTCGCTCCGCTCGACCATGTCCCCAGTGTGCTCTAGTGGGAGGGTGAGTTCTATACCTGCGCGGGGAGCATCGGCGAGCGGGCCGGATTCGGGGCTGTCCGACGGCGAGCTGGCCGCCCGGATCGCCGAAGGCGCCGGCCGGATCCTCCTCGGGGTGAGGCACGGCGGTCTGCTCGACGGCGCACTGGCGGGCAATGCCGGCGACCAGCTCGCCCAGGCGTGGATCGGTGCGGCGCTGCGCCGCCGCCGGCCCCACGACGCCGTGCTGTCCGAGGAGGCCGAGGACGTCGGCGACCGCGCGACCAACGATCGCGTCTGGATCATCGACCCGCTCGACGGCACGAGCGAGTTCCGCCACGGCACCGACGACTGGGCGGTACACGTCGCGCTCACGGTCGACGGCCGGCCCACGGCAGCGGCCGTCGCCATTCCGGCTCGCGGAGAGCTTTTCCGCTCCGACGACATCGAGGGCGTCGGCGGACCGCTGACGCACCGGATCGCCGTGTCCCGCTTCGGCGGCAGCTACGAGGCCGCCCACGTCGCCAACGCCCTTGGTCTGCAGCGCGTCTCGATCGGATCGGCGGGAGCCAAGGCCATGGCGGTGGTGCGCGGCGACGTCGACGCCTACGTGCACGCGGGCGGGCAGTACGAATGGGACAACTGTGCCCCGGTCGGCGTGTGCGCGGCCGCCGGATTGCACTGCAGTCGCCTCGACGGGTCGGAGATCGTCTACAACCAGCGCATCCCCTACATGCCCGACTTCGTGATCTGCCGGACCGAAATCGCCGACGACGTGCTCTCCGCGCTACGGGGCGTCTGGTGAGCGCAACAGATAGATGTCCATCGCCCACCCGACCCTGCGCTTCAGGTCCGCGCGGGCCTCGCCGATGGCCTCGGCCACCTCGTCGACCGGGCCGGCGATGAGTACCTCGTCGTCGGTGCCGAGGTTCGCAGCCCAGTAGATCTCGTCGCCGGGACGGGCGGCGGTCCGGAACGCCTCGTGGCCGTCGAGCATGACGATCTGATTGCCCCGCACCGCTTCCGGCGTGTCCGGCAGCCGGCGCCCGGTGGTGATGTGGACCGGCTCGCCGATCCGGTTGGCGGTGATCGCGTGGGCGGCGGTGAGCGCCGACGCACTGGTCACGCCGGGGATGACCGTCACCGCGACGTCGCGTCCGGGCAACCGCCGCAGGGCGTCCACGATCCGCAAGGTGCTGTCGTAGAGCGACGGATCCCCCCACACGAGGAACCCGACCGCGCCGGACCGCGGCAGGACCGCGGCAATGGCCTCGACGCGCGCGTCGTGCCAGCGGCGCACCTCGGCGCCGTAGTCGGCCGGCCGCCGGTCCCGGGGCGGGTCGGACACGGTGAGGACCGCGCAACCGGGGGCGTAGCGGTCGAGCAGCTCGGTGCGCAGCCGGCGCATCGAGTCCGTCGACTCGCCTTTGTCGAGGAGGACCACGGCGTCGAGCCGGCCCATCGCCTCGATCGCTTCGACGGTGATCTGTTTCGGGTCTCCCGGTCCCACTCCGATCACCAGGAGTTCGACCGGCCTCTCGTGTTTCACGCACCCACCGTAGGGCACGGCCGACGGCTGCGGCCCGCGAAGCACCGCGGCCCGGCACCCATATCGGGTACCGGGCCGCGGCGATGTTGCGTCGCTACTCGAACTTCTTGAATCCGGCAGCTTCGGCGTCGGACTCGGTGGCGAACCAGATCTCCGCGACCGTCGCGGCGTACGCGCGCGATGCGGGGGTGTGGTACAGACCCGAGTCTGCGTTGCCCTTGATCGGGAAGCCCTTGGGCTCCGCGTCGCCGGGCAGCGGCAGGTGAGCGCCCTTGGGCAGCGGGACGGTTTTGCCGTCGCGCACCCAGGTTCCGGCAGCACCGGCTGCCGCAGCAGCGCCGGCAGCGGCAGCGCCACCCTTGCCGGTGGCGTCGCCGACCAGTCCGGAGACCTTGTCGCCGGCGGAGCCAGCCGCATCGCCCGCCTTGTCGGCGGCACCTTCGACGCCGCCCTTCACCTTGTCGTAGGCGCCTTCGACGCCATCCTTGACGCGGTCACCGGCACGCTCCGCAGCGCCCACGGCGTCCTCGGCGGCACCCTTGATCTTGCCGCCGGCAGCCGCGGCAGCGGCTCCGGCAGCACCCGCGGCACCAGCGGCGCCGGCAGCGACCTTGCCGCCCGCGCCCTTGACGGCACCGACAGCGCCGTCAACGTTCGGAGCCTTCAGGTTCGGACCGGAAACGTTGCCGCCCTTACCGCGGCCGGTGAGCAGGCGCCACAGCCAGCCGAGCAGCAGCAGACCGCCGACGATCAGCAGCGGAATGAGCAGCCACCACCAGTTGAAGCCCTTCGGGGCGTCCGGCAGGCCGACGTTCGGAGCGTTGACGTCCGGTAGATCGACCTTAGGAGCGTTGATGTCCGGCACGTTCACGTTGGGCAAACCGGGCAGGTTGATCTTCGGCCAACCGGGCAGGCTGATCGCCGGCCACTTCAAACCGTCCAGCTTGGCGCCGAGGTCCGGGAGGCCCGGGAGGTTCGGCACGTTGATCCACTTGCCGGTCTTGGCGTCGAAGGACAGCTCGCCGTTGGCGAACTTCTGCGTGACGATGTCGCCGTTTACGACGGCATCACCGGTCGGAAGGCCGAGCGCGCCGGCGATCTGAGGATCTCCGAGCGCAGCGGCGAACGGACCGCGGACGACCCATGCACCCGTCTGCGGAGTCCAGTAGATCTTCGGGTTGTCCTCGGCGGCGAACTCGGCGACGCGAGCGCCTTCCGGTGCCTGAGCGACACCTTCGCTGGCCTTCGGGAAGCCCAGGTTGCCCGCGGGACCGCCTTCTGCACCGAACTTCTCGTTGATCGCGCCGTACAGGAAATGCGCACCGGTCTTCTCAGACCAGTAGATCCCGCCGCCGCTGTACTTCTGTTCGTAGCCGTCGCCAGCGGAGGTGACTTCGCCTTCCTTGTCACCGAGACCGGTGTTCAGTTGACCACGGTCGGCTTCGCCGCTTTCGATCTGTCCGGCGACTTTGTCGATAGCTTCGCGCGCATCGTCCTGCGGTGCGGCCGAAGCCTGTGGCGCAACAAGCATCAGTGTGCCTGCGGCGGCCACTACGCCAAGGGCCAAGCGGCGCAGGGCCACGGGTCCTGACTTCTTCCCTACGGGTTTCACTCCGTGAACTCCTTGTCTCCATGGCACGACTGATCCATGCCTTTCCTTAGCTTGCTACAGCAGCGCCGACCTCGCAGCGCAATCGCAGCCCGAATCGGCGGATTGACTCGAATAAGCCGCTTCTTCGTTAGCCAGAACTACCCTAACGCCGCTGACGGTTCCCCGTAACCCTTGCGAGAATCAACGACCATTTTCACCCGGGACGGGTTAAACGACGGCGTCGATGACCTGGTATTTCCGCGCAGAAGCCGCCAGAAAAAAACTTCACTGTGCTCCCGGTAGGATTCGAACCTACGACACCGGCTTTAGGAGAGCCGTGCTCTATCCCCTGAGCTACGGGAGCGTTAACCACGGGCGACGTCGCCCGTGCTTACCTACTACTTACCAGCCGCCTCCACACGTGCGGCAATCGCATTCACGAACACCGCTCTGATGTCGGCGGGGGTCTTCGCCGTATACGACGTTCCCCCGGTCGCGTCGGCAATCGCTTTGAGCGCCTTGGCGTCTGCGCTGTCCGAGATGCCGATCGTCAGGATGAGCACCGGCCTGGCCGGATCTTCCATTCGCTTAATCTCGGCCAGCAATTGATCGAGGCTAATACTGTTCGGGTCTTCGTTCTCACCATCGGTCATGATGATGACCGAGTTGGAGAAGTTCGGGTTATAGGTGCTTTGCACTTTTTTGAACGCCGCCAGCGTCGTATCGTACAGCCCGGTCCCGCCGCCGACGTCGGACATCGCCCGCTTCACCTCGTCGGTGAGGAAGTCGCGATGGGTCCGCCCGTCCGCGGTCCGGGCGCCGAGCGGTCTGATCGGCGCCCGCTCGTCGTAGTCGACTCCCGGTCCGCCCCGGTCGATGCTGAATATCCACGCGCCGACCTCGGCGTTGTTGGGAAAGAGCCGCAGACCCGCGATCGATGCTTCACGCAGGAGATCGGCACGCGTGCCCGATCCGGCTCGGTACACCATCGAGCCGGAGACGTCTTCGACGACGAGCGTCCGGATCGGGACCGCCAGCACCTGCCATTGACGCAGGGCGCGATCGATCTGCGCCGGATCCTTGAGGGTCAGCAGCTTCACCTGGCCGACGCCGGCCGCGGCTCCTTCACCTGTGAGGGGCGCCCCTTGCGCGTCGCGCAGAAACGCACGGGCGAGGGCCTGTTTCCCCGCGTCGGAGTTGACCGCCTCGACGAGCGCCTGCCCGGCCTTGGCGGCATCCGCGCTCCGGTCGGCTCCGGCGACGTTGACCAGCGGGTAGTCGAGCATCACCGTTCCGTCCTCGGGGACCGCCGCCTTGAGAGCCGAACCCTGGTGGGTCGCGACGAAGTAGGAGAATTGCTGTTCGGTGGTCATCACCGGAACATCGGGAGTCGTGTTGGCGATGTTCAGGCGGGTACCCTCGGCCTCCTTCACCCCGCGAACGTTGTTCTGCTGTACGGCCAGGACGGTCATCGCGTCGATGAGCTGCTTCTGGTCGAGGGCGCCGGAGTCGACCTCGGCGAGTGCGCCGATGATCGGCGCGTCGCCGATCGTGGTGTCGATCGGCGACCCCATGCGAAGGTTCGGCAGCTTCATCACGTCGACCCAGCTCTTCAGCGGTGGAACCTGCTGACCCGCAACGACCACGGGGCTGCGCGCGATCGAATCGGCGACGTTGTCGAATTGGCGCCGGATCTGCTTCGCGACCCGTCGGACCTGCGACGACGAATCCGCCACCCACAGATCGGGCGCGCCCTCGCCCTTGGTCACCTGCGCGGGAACGTCGGGGCCGGCCACCGGCGTGACGGTGAACTCGTAGCAGCGCCCGGTGGTCTGGGCGATCTCTTTCAGCGGGCCGGCGAGGGCGGCGTCGGCGACGACCGTGACGGGCTTGGCCCGGCACAGCAGCGAGTCGCCGCGCAGCACGACGAAACCGCCGACGAGCGCGAGAACGACCAGCACCGCGGCCAGACCCCAGAGGAGACCGCCACGTCCCGGCTTGCTGGTGTCCTTGTGCTCGAAGCCGAAATCGTCGTCGGCCGTTGATCCATGGCTAGGCATCGCCTTGTCCCCTTCGCAGTGTGATCAGGCCTTCGCCCCGCCGAAGACGTTGCGAAAGTTCTCCAGCGACGCGTGCAGGTCCTTCTTGGTGGCCAGTGCGGCCGCCTTGCCCGCCGGGCCGATGAGCGGCAGTCCACCCAAGTCGACCTGGAAGGTTACCGTCGAACCGTCGCCGTTGGGCTTGATCGACAAGTCCAGCTTCGCCTTCACTCCGCCTTTGCCATCGCCCTTGAGTCGAACCTCGTTGGGCGGGTCGTACTTCTCGACCGTCCAGTTGAACCGGACGCGCGCTCCCTTAAGCTTGATGACCGAGGCGACCTTCACCCCCTTGGCCAGTTCATCGGAGGCGGGTAGCTCACTGCGCCAGCCGTCGTGCAGGGTGAGCCACTCGGAGTACCGGGACAGATCCGAGGCGTGCTCCCAGGCCTCCTCGACCGGCATGTCGACATTCACGGAGTCACTCGTCTTCGCCATGAGAGCCAACCCTACTGTCACGGTGCGCGCCCGCGAACTCTTGGGCGCCCATCTCGTCGGCCACGGGGTCACCGTGGCGATCACCGAAGTCGAGGCCTACGACGGGGTCAACGATCCGGCGTCGCACGCGTTCACGCGCACCCCCCGATCGGAGATCATGTACGGGCCGCCGTGGCGGCTGTACGTCTACCGCATCCACGGGCATCACTGCGCGAACGTCGTCACCGGGCCGACCGAGCAGGCGTCGGCGGTCCTCATCCGCGCCGGGCGCGTGGTCGACGGGTTCGGCGAGGCGCGTTCGCGGCGCCCGAATGCCGCCGACGACGATGCGCTGGCGCGCGGCCCGGGCAACCTCACGCGAGCGCTGGGCATCACGATCGACGATCTCGGCACCGATCTGCTGGACCCGGCTCCGGTCGCGCTGCACCGGCCGGGCGACGATCCGGTCGACCCGGAACGGATCCGCAGCGGACCGCGAGTGGGCGTGCGCCTGGCGGCCGACGAGCCGTGGCGGTTCTGGGTCGACGGCGAGCCGTCGGTGTCGGCCTACCGGCGCCACCCGAAGGCGGCCGCGCCGACCGTGCCCTGATTTCCGCCGACCGTGCCCAGCTTCCCGCCGACCGTGCCCAGCTTCCCGCCGACCGTGCCCAGTTTCCCGCCGACCGTGCCCTAGCCGGCGACCGCGGGATCGTGCTCGGGCTCGGGAGCCGGCGCGTCTTCCGGGACGAACCGCGGCAGCACCCGGTTGACGACCTCGATGGCGACCATGCCGATCAGGGCCAACACCAGTGCGACGGAGATGTTGCCCCAGTTCGACGAGTCGAGGTTGAACCACTGCTGGGGGTCGAACCATCCGCCCCGCGGCCAGAAGAAGATGATCACGTACGCGAGCGCCGACACGACGAGCAGCAGCAGCTTCCACCAGTTGTACGGCCGTGCGACGACCACCAGCACGTAGAAGGCGGTGGCGATGAGCGCGATCAGCGTCGCGGTGGACGCCTGCACCACGTCGGGCGGCAGTACGTCGATCTTCTCGCCGAGGCGCGGTCCCTGATGGCCGCCCGGGTTGACCAGCACGAAGGTGATGAAGGTGACCAGTCCGACGATGATGCCGTTGGGCACGGCGTGGGTCAGGACGCGTTTCACGAAGCCCGTTCGGGCGCGTTCGTTGTTGGGTGCGAGCGAGAGCACGAAGGCCGGGACGCCGATGGTGAACCACGCCGAGATGGTGATGTGGATCGGCTGGAACGGGTAGGCCAGCGATTCGAAGCCGAAGAGCTTGCCCGCCACCCCGGCGATGCCGACGAGCAGCGCCAGCAGCACCGCGTACACGGTCTTGGTGAGGAACAGGTTCGCGACGCGCTCGATGTTGCCGATGACGCGCCGGCCTTCGCCGACGACGTACGGCAGGGTGGCGAACTTGTTGTCCAGCAGGACGATCTGGGCCACCGACCGGGCCGCCGAGCTTCCCGACCCCATCGCGACGCCGATGTCGGCGTCCTTGAGCGCCAGGACGTCGTTGACGCCGTCGCCGGTCATCGCGACGGTGTTGTGCCGCGATTGCAGCGCCTTGACCATCGAGCGTTTCTGATCGGGCCGGATCCGGCCGAACACCGAGCCGTCGGTGACCACCTCGGCGAGCTCGTTCTTGTCGCCGGGCAGTGCGCGGCCGTCCACCGCGTTGTCCACCGAGCCGAGCCCGAGGGACGCGGCGACCGCACCGACGGACCGGGCGTTGTCACCGGAGATGACCTTGACGTCGACGTCTTGGCGCGCGAAGTACTCCAGCGTGTCCTTGGCGTCGGGACGCACCCGCTGCTCGAGGACGACCAGGGCGACCGGGGTCATCCGTTCCTGCACGTCCGGGGTGTCGACGGCCTCCGACGCCTGCGCCAGCAGCAGGACGCGCAGGCCGGTCTCGCCGATCGCCGTCGCGCGCGCGGAGATGTCGCTGGCGGGGTCGAGCAGGATGTCGGGGGCGCCGATCAGCCAGTTGCCCGCGTCTGCGCCCGATGCGTCGGCGAACGACATGCCGCTCCATTTGAGGGCCGACGAGAACGGCTGGATCGCGGTCGTCTGCCAATTCGGCGCATCCGGGTAGGCCTCGCCGATGGCCTCGATGCTCGCGTTGGGGCGCGGGTCGTTGGCGGCGAGCGCCGCGAGCACGGCGTGGATCTGCTCCTCCCCGACCCCGGAGCCGGAACCGGCGACCGGCTCGATCTCCGAGAGCCGCATGCCGTTTTCGGTCAGCGTGCCCGTCTTGTCGGCGCAGACGATGTTCACGCGGGCCAGGCCCTCGATCGCCGGCAGCTCGTTGACCAGGCATTGGCGCTGGCCCAGACGGATGACTCCGACCGCGAACGCGATCGAGGTCATCAGCACGAGTCCCTCCGGAATCATCGGCACCAGCGCCGCGACCATGCCGAGAATCCCCGGTTTGAGCGAGTCCCAGTCGAGTGACCCGTCGCCGGCGATGAACAGCTGGTTGATGATCGTGAGGATCCCGGCCGGGATCAGCAGCCAGGTGATCACCTGCAGGATCTTGTTGATGCCGTTGCGCAGCTCGGAGTCGACCAGGGTGAACTTCGACGCCTCGGCCGCCAGTTTCGCCGCGTAGGCTTCCGCGCCGACCTTGGTGGCCCGATACGTGCCCGAGCCCGCGACGACGAAGCTGCCGGACAGGATCTGGTCGCCGGGCGCCTTGTCGACCGGGTCGGCCTCACCGGTGAGCAGCGACTCGTCGACGTCGAGCGACGCGGATTCGACGGTTTCGCCGTCGACCACGATCTGGTCGCCCGGCCCGAGTTCGATGATGTCGTCGAGCACCACGTCTTCGGGCGCCACCTGCACGGCCACCCCGTCGCGGCGCACCGTCGGCGTCGCCTGCCCGACGATGGACAGCCGGTCGAGGGTTCGCTTGGCGCGGACCTCCTGGATGATGCCGATCCCGCTGTTGGCGATGATGATCAGGCCGAAGAGCCCGTTCTTGAGCGAACCTGTGAGCATCACCAGGAAGAACAGGACGCCCAGCATCGCATTGATGCGGGTGAACACGTTGGCCCGGACGATCTGCCCGACCGTGCGGCCGGTCTTGTCCGCGGACACGTTCGCCTGGCCGGCGGCCACGCGTTGGGCGACCTGCGCCGCGGTCAACCCGCGGGCGGGGTCGACCGGGTCGGTCTTCTCGGGCGCTTCGACGGTCACGCCGACTCCTTCCACCAGTCCGGCGCGACCGTGGCGGTGCCGGTGCGATCGATGACGTCCAGCTCGCCCCCGGGTTGGGGGATCACGATGTCGACCGGTGCCTGACCGGGCGACCCCTGCGCGGCGTGCGTCAGCCGCGCGGCGGGCTCGCCCCACGTGTGTCGCGCGAGGTTGAACGTACCCCAATGAATGGGCACGAGCAGCGCGTCGGTGCCGCGGGTCAGCATGCGGTGGATGGTGAGCGCCTCTTCGGGGTTCGCGTGGATGTCGGGCCACAGCGGGTCGTAGGCGCCGATCGCGATCAGCGTCAGCTGGAACGGGCCGTGCGCGGCACCCACGTCCTCGTAGGACTCGGTGAACCCGGTGTCGCCGGAGAAGAACGCGCGGTGGCGCGGGCCGATCATCGCCCAGCTGGCCCACATCGTCAGATCGCGGTCGAGCCCGCGGCCGGAGAAATGCCTGGCGGGCACGGGGACGAAGCTGATCGTGCTGCCGTGCGCGCCGGTCACCCGGATCTCGTCGTGCCACTGCGCCGTGCGAATGCGCTCGGCGGGGATACCCCAGGCCCGCAGGTGGGCGCCGACGCCGATCGGAGCGACGAACACCGCGGCCGGGTGCACGCGCGCGAGTTCGGTGACGGTCGCCGTGTCGAGATGGTCGTAGTGGTCGTGGCTGATCAGCACCACGTCCACGGGAGGCAGTTCGTCGACATCGCACGGCACCGGATGCATGCGCGCGGGGCCGACCAGCTGCGACGGCGAGCAGCGCCGGGAGAAGACCGGATCGGTCAGGACCCGGGCACCGTCGATCTCGACCAGGGCGGTCGCGTGTCCCAGCCAGGTGACGGCGAGGTCGCGCGACGCGCGGGCGAAGTCCGGGGTGCTGACCATGATCCGGCCGGTGGGCCGGCCCGGTCGGCGGATCATGTCGGTCAGCGCCGACGCCGGATTCCCTTTCATCGGCGACGGTGGATCCGCGTTGGCGAACCGGCCGTCGACGAGGAACCGCGAGGCAGCGACCTCGGCGGCGATCTCCGCCGGGGTGGCGCCGATCGCCAGCGCCGAGGGCATCCCGGCACCGGCGAGGCGGTCGGTGGTGGCGATTACGGCGCCCCGGACCGTCATCGATGCCCGTGCGCGCAGGCCGTTAGTCGTCATCGTTACCAATGTAGCCAGTAGACGCGGGCTAATATCGATTCACTTGGCGATCCCCGGTGTCGGGGCCGGTGGAAGGTTGGTGACCCATGGCGCGTATGACGGTGGATCAGCGTCGGGAAGCGCTGATCACTGCCGCCCATCGGGTGATCGGCGACCACGGGGTGGAGGGCGCCACTACGCGACGAGTCTGCGCCCAGGCACAGATGCCTCTGGCCAGCTTCCACTACGCCTTCGAGTCGCGAACGGCACTGCTCGCCGCCGTCATCGACCAGGCGGTGCCCCGCGACCTGACGTCGCTCGCCGACGAGATCCGCGAGAACGCACCGGCCGACGGGCTGCGCGGCGTCGAGCGGGAGGTCACCGAGTCGATGCAGAACCTCTACAACCTGATGGTCATCGACCCCGGCCGGCTACAGGCGACCGTGTCGCTGGCGCTGTATTCGCACAATCACCCCGAGCTCCGCGAGGCCGGCAGGCAGATGTGGGACCGGCTGTGCGGGATGGCGACGACCACGTTGCGTTCGATCTCCGAAGCACACGGGACGAGCTGGCTCATGGACCCCGACGAGCTCGGACCGCTGCTGATCGCCGCGACGAACGCCGTCACCATGACCTGGCTGACCACCGGTGACGAGAAGATGACCCAGCATGTCATCGACGGCGTCGCGCGATGGATGATGTCTTATGCGACGGCCACCGAGCCGACGGCCCGCTGACCCGGATAGATTGGCGCCGATGAGTACCGATCCCGCTGTATGGTTCGACGACCCGCCCGCGTACTGGGCCGGAATCGACGCCGCCGTGCGCGCGGCGCGGCTGCCCGCACCGGTGCTCGCGCTGGACGCGATCGCCCTTGAGCACAACATCGCCGACCTCGCCCGGCGTGCCGGCGGCGTGCCGATCCGGGTGGCGACCAAGTCGCTGCGCGTCCGGTCGGTGATCAGCGACATCCTGCGCCGCGACGGTTTCGCCGGCGTCCTCGCCTACACGGTCGACGAAGCCCATTGGCTGGCGACCGCCGCCGAAATCCCCGATGTGCTGCTCGGCTACCCGTGCACATCGGCCTCGGCCATCGCCAAACTGATCGCCGACGACACGGCGCGTTCCCGCGTGACGTTGCTCGTCGACTCGGCCGATCACCTCGACTTCATCGACGCCGCGGTGCCCGCCGCCAAGCGAGAGTCGGTGCGGGTCGCGATCGACCTCGACGCGTCGTTGCGCTATGCGCGCGGGATCGTCCATCTCGGCGTCCGGCGCTCCCCGGTGCATTCGGTGTCGCAGGCCCGCGACCTCGCGAAGGCGATCACCGGGCGTCCCGGCTTCGAACTGGTCGGCGTGATGTCCTACGAGGCCCAGGTCGCCGGCGTCGCCAACGATGCCTCCGGCGCGCTGCGCAACCAGGCGATCGGGATCGTGCAGTCGCGGTCGATGCACGAGCTCATCAAGCGCCGCGTCAAGGCGGTGCGCGCCATCCGCGAGTTCGCCGACCTCGAGATGGTCAACGCCGGCGGCACCGGGTCGCTGGAGGTCACCTCGACCGATCCGTCGGTGACCGACATCGCCGCGGGCAGCGGCTTCTTCGGCGGGCACCTGTTCGACGGCTATTCGCATTTCCGGCCGGCCCCCGCGATGGGCTTCGGGCTCGACATCGTGCGCCGGCCGGCCCGCGACATCGTCACGGCACTCGGCGGCGGGTGGATCGCCTCGGGGGTGCCGGCGCCGGACCGCCTGCCGAAACCCGTGTGGCCGCAAGGACTCTCGTTCGTCGGCACCGAGGCCGCCGGCGAGGTGCAGACCCCGCTGCGCGGCGCGGCGGCCCGCCATCTCGATGTCGGCGACCGCGTGTGGTTCCGTCACACCAAGTCGGGCGAACCCGCCGAGCACGCGAACGAGGTGGCCATCGTCGACCGCGGGGCCGTCGGCGGCCCGCGGGTCGTCGACGTCGTCCCGACCTACCGTGGAGAAGGGAAATGCTTCCTATGACCAGTGCGCTACCGCGGTGGGAGAACTGGGCTCGAACCGAATCGGCCGCTCCGTCGAAGGTCGTCACGCCCGGCAGCGTCGACGAGTTGAGAACCGTCGTCGCCGACGCCGCCGAAGCGGGACTCACCGTCAAACCGATCGGTGCCGGCCACAGCTTCAGCGGTATCGGCGTGCCCGGCGGGGTGCAGGTGCGGCTCGACCGGTTGCGCGGTCTCGTCGGGTCCGATCCGGCGACCGATCGGGTCACCCTCGCGGCAGGCACCCACCTGCACGAGATCCCGGCGCTGTTGGCGCCGCTGGGCCTGGCGATGCCGAATCTCGGCGACATCGACCGACAGACCATCTCCGGTGCGACGTCGACCGGAACACACGGCACCGGCGCGAAGTTCGGCGGCATCAGCACGCAGATCGTCGGCGCCACCGTCATCGACGGCCGCGGCGAGATCGTGCGGGTGGAAGCCGACGACAGCGACCTGTCCGCCGTCGCGCTGGGCCTGGGCGCACTCGGCGTGCTGGTCGACGTCACGCTGCAGTGCGTGCCGGCCTTCCACCTCGAAGCCGTGGAGACGCCCGGGAAGTTCGACGAGACCCTGGCCGGCTGGGACGAGTCGCTCGCCTCGACCGACCACTACGAGTTCTACTGGTTTCCCCACACCGACTGCTGTTCGATCAAGTCGAACACCCGGCTGCCCGCCACGGCCGCACGCAGCGGCCCGTCGAAGGTGCGGCGCTACATCGACGACGAACTGCTGTCGAACAAGCTCTTCGGGGCGCTGTGCGCAATCGGCAGGCGGCTTCCCGCCACCGTTCCGACGATCAACCAGCTGAGCGGGCGGGCGCTGTCGGGCCGCACCATCGTCGACTCGTCGACCGACGTCTTCGTGTCCTCGCGCACGGTGCGGTTCCGCGAGATGGAATACGCGATCCCGGTCGAGGCGATTCCCGACGCGCTGCGCGAGGTGCGCGCGATGATCGACCGCCGCGGCTACCGCGTCAGCTTCCCCGTCGAGGTGCGCGCCGCGGCCGCCGACGATCTGATGCTCTCGACCGCAGCCGGGCGCGACAGCGGCTACATCGCCGTGCACCGCTACTTCAAGGACGATCCGGCCGACTCGGACGCGTACTTCGCCGACGTCGAGCAGATCATGACCGCGCATGCCGGGCGTCCGCACTGGGGCAAGATGCACACCCGCGACGCCGAATACCTGCGCACGGTGTACCCGCGGTTCGACGAGTTTCTGGCCGTGCGCGACCGGTACGACCCCGACCGGGTCTTCGCCAACGACTATCTCCGGCGGGTCCTCGGCGACTGAACCAGAGGGGCTCAGCGCCCGCGGAAGACCGGCGTCCGGCGCTCGGTTCGCGCGGCCCTGCCCTCGGCGAGGTCGTCGCTGGTCCAGGCGCGCATCATCGCCTCGGCGCGTTCGGCCGGCGCCTCGTCGCGCGCACCGTCGCCGTTCAGCACCATCTTGTAGTGCTGCAGGGTCAGCGGCGCGAGGGACGCGATCGTGGCGGCCCACTGCTGGGCCTCGTCGAGCCCGCCGATGCGGTTGGCGAACCCGACCGACAGGGCGCGGTCGGCGGTGAGCGGCTCGCAGCCGATGAGCATGCCCCGGGCGTGCCCGGAGCCGACGAGCGAGACCAGGCGCCGGATGGTCCACTCGTCGACGGCGACGCCGATCTTGGCGGCGGGTATGCCCGCCAGCGCCTCGGGCACCATGACCCGCAGATCGGCGGCCATCGCCAGTTGCAGACCCGCACCGAGCGCCGCGCCGTTCAGCGCGGCGATCACCGGCACCGGCGTGGATTCGATCTGCTGCAGCGTGGCGACCAGCTTGTCGAGGAACTGCGGGTCGTACACCGGTCCCGACAGGTCCGCGCCCGCGCAGAACACCGAACCGCGACCGGTGAGCACGATCGCGCGCGCACCGTCCTCTACCGCGGAGGTGAACGCGTCGGCGAGCCCGGCGACCATTTCCTCATCGAGAGCGTTGCGCTTGGCCTCGCGGTCCAGCTCGATCGTCGTGACGAAATCATGGGAGGAGCTGTGGATCATGGCCGATAACCTACCGTCTCGCCCGCACCCGTTGTGCGCCTGGTTACACTTTCTACCCATGCGCATGCCGACCCTGAGAGCCACAGCAGCCGCCGTCTTCGTCGGACTGGGGGTGATCGTCGGCGCGGGTGCCGTCACGGCGGGCGACGCCGACGCGAGTTGGCGGTATCCAGGTCAGGGCGATCTGATCATCTTCGACGTGTACTCGGACACCACCTGGGCGACGGTGTCGTTCTACAACCACACCAACCACCTGGAACAGCGGCACTTCAACTTCCGTCAGAGCGAGCGCCTGCCCGACGGGCGCTACCACCGCAAGATCTCGTTCCGCAGCGCCGTGCCGCAGCAGATTCTCGCGGTGAAGCTCCAGCAAGAGGGCAAGAAGGCGACCTGCAAGCTCAGCGTCAACCACAAGCTGAAGATCAAGCGGACCGGCTACGGCGAACGTGCCTCGGCCCTGTGCGCGATGCGGAACGACCGTCCGCCGCGGCCGCTCAGCTGACGCCGAGCAGGTCGATCACGAAGATCAGGGTCTTTCCGGAGAGGCGGTGGCCCGCACCCTCGGGGCCGTAGGCCAGCGCGGGCGGCACGACGAGGCGACGGCGTCCGCCGACCTTCATGCCGGGAATGCCCTGCTGCCAGCCGGGGATGAGCCGCGCCAGCGGGAAGTTGGCGGACTCGCCGCGGTCCCACGACGAGTCGAATTCCTCGCCGCTGTCGTATTCGACGCCGACGTAGTGCACGTCGACCGTCGAGCCGGGCAGGGCCTCGTCGCCTTCGCCGACGACGATGTCGCTGATCTCCAGCTCGGCGGGCGCCGGTCCCTCCGGGAACTCGATCTCGGGCTTCTCCAGGTTGGCCATTGGTGTTACCGCTTTCCCATCTCGATGTAGTCGCGCTCGGTGTAGCCGGTGTACAGCTGCCGCGGGCGACCGATCTTCGTCGTCGGGTCGTTGTGCATCTCGCGCCAGTGGGCGATCCATCCGGGCAGTCGTCCCAGCGCGAAGAGCACGGTGAACATGCGCGTGGGGAAGCCCATCGCGCGGTAGATGACGCCGGTGTAGAAGTCGACGTTCGGGTACAGCTTGCGCTCGATGAAGTAGTCGTCGTGCAGGGCGACCTCTTCGAGACCCTTGGCGATGTCGAGCAGCTCGTCGGAGACGCCGAGCGACTCGAGGATCTGGTCGGCGGTCTTTTTGACGATCGCCGCGCGCGGATCGTAGTTCTTGTAGACGCGGTGCCCGAAGCCCATGAGCTTCACACCGTCTTCCTTGTTCTTGACCTTGGTCATGAACGCCTTGGTGTCGCCACCGGACTCGCGGATCTCGTCGAGCATCTCCAGCACCGCCTGGTTGGCGCCGCCGTGCAGCGGACCCCATAGCGCGTTGATGCCGCCAGAGATCGAGGTGAAGAGGTTCGCCTGGCTAGAGCCGACGAGGCGCACCGTCGAAGTCGAACAGTTCTGCTCGTGGTCGGCGTGCAGGATGAACAGCATGTCCAGGGCCTTGGCGACCTCGGGGTTCACCTCGTACGGCTCGGCGGGGAAGCCGAAGGTCATGCGCAGGAAGTTCTCCACCAGGTTGAAGGAGTTGTCCGGGTAGAGAAACGGCTGGCCGACCGACTTCTTGTACGCGTAGGCGGCAATCGTGGGCAGCTTGGCGAGCAGTCGGATCGTCGACAGGTCGACCTGGTCGGGGTCCTTCGGGTCCAGCGAGTCCTGGTAGTAGGCCGAGAGGGCGTTCACCGCGCTGGACAGCACCGGCATCGGGTGCGCGTTGCGCGGGAAGCCGTCGAAGAAGCGCTTGAGATCCTCGTGCAGCAGCGTGTGCCGCTGGATCTTCTGGGTGAAGTCCTCGAGCTGAACCTTGTCGGGCAGTTCCCCGTGGATCAGCAGGTAGCTGACCTCGATGAACGTCGAATGCTCCGCCAGCTGCTCGATCGGGATGCCGCGGTACCGGAGGATCCCCGCGTCGCCGTCGATGTAGGTGATCGCCGACTTCGTCGATGCGGTGTTGACGAATCCGCCGTCGTACGTCGTCATTCCGGTCTGTGCCAGGAAACTCCCCAGCGCCACCGAATTGCTTCCCTCGGTAGCGTCGAGGATCGGAAGCTCCAGCTGCCCACCGGGGTAGGTGAACGTTGCCGAGGCCGAGTCGGTCGCTGCGCTGTTTTCAGCAGACACGAGAACCCCTTTACTCAGGTGAGAGTGTCCACTACAAACTAGCGCCCCGGGTTCGACCCGGCCGCACGTGGGGTCCCCGTCGGCCCCCGACCGATCCGGTTCACCGCCCGCCGACACCCCGCCAAGCACTAGCGTGGTCGACATGCGCGAGCGAGCAGCGGGGCGGGAGGCGGTCCTGCTCGATTTCGAGTCCACGCCGGATCCCTCGGCGGCGGCGAGTGCCGCGATCGCCGCGCTGCACCGGGCCAAGGCCGACGGTCGCCTGCCCGGTGTCGTCGATCTGATCCCCGCCGCCACGACGATCCTGGTTCAGGGTTCGCCGCCCGTCGGCGTCGACCGGCTGGCACTGCGCCGGGCACTGCGGGCCCCGGCCCCGGCCGTCTCCGACGCGGAGGAGGACCAGGTGGTCATCGGCGTCCGCTACGACGGGCCGGACCTCCACGACGTCGCGCTGCACCTCGGCTGGACGACCGGTGCTGTCGTCGCGAGCCATGTGCAGACGCGGTGGCGGGTGGAGTTCATGGGCTTCGCCCCCGGCTTCGGCTACCTCGTGCCCGACGACCCGGACGACCGCTGCCCGCCGTGCGAACTGCCCCGTCGCGACGAATCGCGTCCCCGCGTGGAAGCCGGGTCGGTGGCCGTCGCCGCCGGCTACTCCGCCGTCTATCCCGGAGCCAGCCCCGGAGGATGGAACCTGCTGGGCCACACAGACTTCCGCCTCTGGAATAGCGCCGACGACCCGCCGACGCCGCTGCGCGCGGGCACCATCGTGCGATTCGCCGATCTCGGCGAGGAACGGTCGTGACCGCGCTGACCGTGCTGGACACGGGACCGTTGGCGACGATCCAGGACCTCGGACGCGAAGGGTTCGCCAACCTCGGCGTTCCCCGCTCGGGCGCCGCCGACCGCGGTGCACTGCGCCTGGCCAACCGGCTCGTGGGAAACCCGGAGGACTCGGCCGCCATCGAGATCACCCACGGCGGCCTGGCGGTGCGAGTGATCGGCGACGCGGGGGTCGCGGTCACCGGTGCGGCGGTGTCGCTCGCCGTCGACGAGCGCCCGACCGGGCGCAACGCCACGGTCTTGCTCCACGACGGTCAGACGCTGCGCGTGGGCGCCCCTCGGCACGGATGCCGCGCCTATCTGTCGGTGCGCGGCGGCATCGTCGCCGAGCCCGTTCTCGGTTCACTGTCGACCGACACGCTGTCCGGGCTCGGCCCGCCGCCCATCGCCCGAGGCGATCTCCTCGACGTCGGCACGTCGTCGGCGCCGTGGCCGGCCACGCAGTCGGCGCCCGCCAAGGAGGACACCGAATCCACGGTCGTCCTGGCGGCCTCCCCCGGCCCCCGCGCGGATCGACTCGTCGACCCGGACGCGCTGTTCGTCGGGCTGTGGACAGTGAACCCGGCGAGCAACCGCGTCGGGGTGCGACTCGACCGGATCAGCGGCCCACCGGTGGAACACCGCCCCGGTTCGGCCGAGTTGGCGTCGGAGGGCATCGCGCACGGCTCGATCCAGGTGCCGCCGAGCGGCCAGCCGGTCCTGTTCGGTCCTGACCACCCCGTCACCGGCGGCTACCCGGTCGTCGCCGTGCTGACCGAGTCGGCGGCCGATCGTGCCGGGCAGCTCACTCCGGGAACGACGGTCCGGTTGCGGCGGGTCGACTAACACTTTCGGTTGCGGGGTCATTGACTCTCTCGTGAGACGAATTTAGACTTTCGTCTCATGACCGAGGTTCTCGAGCCCATCCACGTCGACACCGACGATTCCGCCGAACGGATCGACGCCGACCTTCCGAGCCTCGGCCCGGATTCGGCCACCTACCGCTTCTTCGGCGACTGGCGGGGGCTGCTGATGGGCCTGTGGTCGGGGTCGATGCAGAACATGCACCCCAAACTGGCCGCCGGCGTCTGGGAGCACTCCGACTTCTTCGGTGAACGCTGGGAACGGCTCCTGCGATCGATCTACCCCATCGGCGGCGTCGTCTTCGACCCCGATCCGGAGAAGACCGGCCAGGAGGTCCGCGACTACCACCGGACCATCAAGGGCCGGATGGACGACGGCGGCCGGTACCACGCGCTGGACCCCGACGTCTTCTACTGGGCGCACGCCACCTTCTGGTACGGCAACATCCGCTGTGCCGAGGCGTTCGGTCCCCCGATCAGCGAGGCCGAGAAGCGCCGGCTGTTCGAGGAGTCGCGCACCTGGTATTCGCGCTATGGCGTCTCCATGCGCCCGGTCCCGGATACCTACGAGGACTTCCTCGAGTACTGGGACCACATGTGCCGCCACGTGCTGCGCGACCACGCGGCGGTCCGCACCGTCCTCGACATCACCCAGCTCCCGCCACCGCCCTTCATGCCGTCGTGGACGCCGCGGTGGCTGTGGCGGATCCAGGCGGCGCAGGGCCAGAAGGCGTTCATGTGGATCACCACCGGGCTCTACGACGAGCCGATCCGCGAGATGATGGGCCTGCGGTGGACCGCCCGCGACGAGAAGCTGTTCCGCCTGTTCGGCAAGGCGGTCAACGCCGGCATGAGACTCGTTCCGCCGCGCTACCGACGTCACCCGCGCGCCCGCGACGCCGACGACCGCCTCGCCGGCCGCGTGCCCGCGGATGCTCCCGTCCTGGAGGCGCCGCTGCGCAACCTGCCCTCGGGCGCCGAGCGCGACAACCCGATCCACTACTGCCCGGTGCACGCCGAGCGCCGCGCGAACCTGCCCTGGCAAAGCAACGAGGTCAAGCCTCGGTGACGCGGGGTGTGACGACGTAGCGCACGAAGGCCGGGACGGCCAGCGCCGCGATCACCGTTCCGACGATGACCGCGACTCCTCCACCGGCCGTCGCGGCGGCGGTCCCGACCATGGCGGCGGCCGCCCCGTGCCCGACGTCGGCCAGGCGCGGCCCGCCGGCCACGACGACGATGAACACGCCCTGCAACCGGCCGCGCACCGCGTCGTCGGCCGCCGACTGCAGCATCGTCATCCGGAACGCCGAGGACACCATGTCGGCCGCGCCGCCGATCACCAGCGCGACGACCACCACGGGCAGCATCGGCAACCAGGTGCCGTGTGCGCCGAACAACGCGAAGCCGGCCACCGCCATCGACCCGCCCCAGACGAGGATCGACACCACCACCGCCAATCCCTGGCGTCGCACCCGCGACACCCATCCGGAGAAGACGCCGCCGAGCACCGCGCCGAGCGGGATCGCCGCGAACAGCAAAGCCACCTGCCACCCGCCGTCGGTGCGCCCGCCGAAGTTCTCATGCGCGATCTCGGGGAACAGAATCCGGGGCATGCCGAACACCATCGCGATGAGGTCGACGACGAAGGACATCAACAGCACCTTGTGCCCGCGCAGATAGCTGAAACCGTCCAGAATCGACCGCAGCCCGGCGCGTGGCCGCGCGCCGTCGCCGGAGCGCTCGGGCACCAGCGCGGGCAGCCGCCACACTGCCCACAGCGTCGTCAGCAACGACAGACTGTCGGCCAGGTACAGCATCGAATAGCCGAGGACCGGGACCAGCAGCCCGCCGAGCAGCGGCCCGACGATCGCTCCGGCCTGCATGACGGTCATGTTCAGCGAGTTCGCCGCCGGCAGATACGCCAGCGGCAGGATGCGGGGTAGGACCGCGCTGCGGGTCGGCTGGTTCACCGCGAAGAATGCCTGCTGCACGGCGAACAGCACGAGCAGCACCCACACGTTGTTCAGCCCGGCCGCCGCCTGCGCGAAGAACAGGAAGGCCGTGACGATCAGTCCCAGGGTCGTCACCAGCAGGATCTTGCGCCGGTCGAAGACATCGGCCAGCGCCCCGCCCCACAACCCGAAGCCGATCAGCGGGACCAACCCGAAGATGCCGGTCAGCCCGACATAGGCCGAACTCTGCGTGATCGAGTAGATCTGCATCGGCACCGCGACGACGGTGAGCTGGGCACCGATGACCGTGACGATGTTCGCGATCCACAGATGCCGGAAATCGTCATTCGCCAACGGCCGCGTATCGGCCAGGAAGCTGCGCATGATGCGCTACGGCTGCAGCCGCTCGACGGTCCAGCCGGACTCGGTCCACTCGGCTCGCACGCGGTTGTGCAGACGGTCGGCGCGGCCCTGCCAGAACTCGGCGTGGTCGACCTCGACGAGGTATCCGCCCCACGCAGGCGGAACGGGAATCGGCTCGGCGCCGTCGATCCCGCCGAACCGTTCGGCCACGGCAGCGGCGGCTGCTTCCAACTCGGCCCGGTCGGCGATCGGCTGCGACTGCGCCGACGCGTAGGCCGAGATCTGGGAACCGCGCGGACGCGAATCCCAGTAGGCCTGTGTCTCGTCGATGCCGACCTTGGTGACGGTGCCGCGGAAATGCACCTGGCGCTCCATCGCGATCCACGGGAAGGTCAGCGCGGCGAACGGATTGGCCGCCAGCGCCCGTCCCTTCACCGAGTCATAGCCGGTGAAGAAGGTGATACCGCGCGCGCCGAACCCCTTGCACAGGACCGTGCGCGTGCCCGGCCGCCCGTCCCCGTCGACCGTTCCGAGCACCATCGCGTTGGGCTCGGGGATCCCGGCCGCGATCGCCTCGGTGAGCCATTGGTCGAAGAGCGCCAGCCACGGCGGTGTCCCGGTCAGCCAGCCGATATCCAGGTGGGCGGTCACACCGTCGGCGCCCGTCGTGTCGCGACGGCCGTATCCCACACGCATCGCGGCCAGGTCGAACGGCTCTTCACGTGGCGACTCCATAGCTGCCCAAGTTACTCTCGGTCGGCTTAGGATCAGATCCAGGCCTCAGCCACCCGGCCCACGTTCAGGAGAACCCGCATGACCGCAACCGGCCCAGCCGTGCCCGAGGGCTTCACCCCCGGCCTCGAGGGCGTCGTCGCATTCACCACCGAGATCGCCGAGCCAGACAAGGACGGCGGTAACCTGCGTTACCGCGGTGTCGATATCGAGGATCTCGTCGAGAACCGGGTCACCTTCGGCGACGTGTGGGCCCTGCTGGTCGACGGCCGGTTCGGCACACCGCTCGACCCGGCGCCTCCGCTGGAGTTGGTGACCCGCTCCGGGGACGTCCGCGTGGACGTCCAGGCCGCGCTGCCGACCCTGGCGCCGCTGTGGGGCTTCGAGCCGCTCCTGGACATCGACGACGAGCAAGCGCGCGCCGATCTCGCCAAGGCGTCGGTGATGACCCTGTCCTACGTCGCGCAGTCCGCCCGGGGCGAGGCACCGCCGGTCCCGCAAAGCCGGATCGACGAGTGCGCCTCGGTGACCGAGCGTTTCATGACCCGCTGGCGCGGCGAACCCGACCCCAAGCACACCGAGGCCATCGACGCGTACTGGGTGAGCGCCGCGGAGCACGGCATGAACGCCTCGACCTTCACCGCGCGCGTCATCGCCTCCACCGGCGCCGACGTTGCCGCCGCGCTGTCCGGCGCGATCGGCGCGATGTCGGGGCCGCTGCACGGCGGTGCGCCGGCCCGCGTGCTGCCGATGATCGCCGAGGTGGAGAAGACCGACGACCCGCGCGGCCTGGTCAAGGGCATCCTCGACCGCAAGGAGAAGCTGATGGGCTTCGGGCACCGCGTCTACCGCGCCGAAGACCCGCGTGCCCGCGTGCTCCGCGAAACGGCCCGCCGCCTCGGCGTCCCTCGCTTCGACGTGGCCGCCGCCCTCGAGCAGGCCGCCCTCGCCGAGCTGCGGGAGCGCCGCCCGGACCGCGCCATCGAGACGAACGTCGAGTTCTGGGCAGCGGTGATCCTCGATTTCGCCGAGGTGCCGGCGCCGATGATGCCGGCGATGTTCACCTGCGGGCGGTCCGCCGGCTGGTGCGCCCACATCCTCGAGCAGAAGAAACTCGGCCGCCTCGTTCGCCCAGCGGCGATCTACACCGGTCCCCCGCCCCGCCGCCCCGAAGACGTCCCCGGCTGGGACAGCGTGACGCCGTAGCCGCAGCCGACGTTAACCTTGGGGGCCATGGCTACGCCGGAGGACGATCCCGCCTACTACGAACGACCGGACGACGATGACGACGCATTCAATCCGCTGTCGCCCGCCGAGTCCTGGCGGGTCACCGAAATCCTGCGGAAGGAGACCGTCGGCGGCTTTCTGCTCGTCGCCGCAGCACTGCTCGCCCTGATCGCCGCGAACACGCCCCTCGTCGGGACCTACGAGAAGCTGCGCGACACCGTCGTCGGCTATGCGCCCTGGCACCTGGACCTGACACTGGGCCACTGGGCGGCCGACGGTCTGCTCGCCATCTTCTTCTTCCTGGTCGGCCTCGAACTCAAGCGTGAGATCGTCGCGGGCGAGTTGCGTTCGCCGCGCACGGCGCTGGTCCCCGTGGCGGCCGCGTGCGGCGGCGTGATCGCGCCCGCGCTCATCTATTTCCTGATCAATCGCGAAGGCCCGGGAGTCCACGGCTGGGCGATACCCACCGCCACCGACATCGCTTTCGCGGTAGCCGTGCTCGCCGTCGTCGGATCGCGACTACCGGTGGCCCTACGACTGTTTCTGCTCACGCTCGCGGTGGTCGACGACCTCATCGCGATCCTCATCATCGCGCTCGTCTACACCAGCAAGCTCGACTGGGCGCCGCTGCTGCTGAGCCTGATCCCGCTCGCCGTCTTCGCCTTCCTCTCGCACCGGTACGCCTCGTGGTTCGCCCGGCACGCGTGGGGAGCCTGGGTGTTCCTGCTGCCGATCGGGATCGTGTGCTGGGCGCTGGTCCACGCCTCCGGAATCCACGCCACCATCGCCGGCGTGTTGCTGGGCTTCGCCGTCCCGGTCCACCGAGGCGCCTTCAGGCGCGGCGACGGCGGGCTCGCCGAACAGTTCGAGCATCGGTTCCGACCCCTGTCGGCGGGGTTCGCCGTGCCCGTCTTCGCCTTCCTCTCGGCCGGCGTCACGGTCGGCGACGCGTCGGCGATCGGCGCGGCCTTCCGAGATCCGATCGCCATCGGCATCATCGCGGGCCTGTTGCTGGGGAAACCGATCGGCATCTTGTCCGCCACCTGGCTCACCACCAAGTTCACCGGCAGCCGCCTGGACTCGACGGTCCGCTGGTCGGATCTGTGCGGGGTCTCCCTCCTCGCCGGGATCGGGTTCACCGTGTCGTTGCTGATCGCCGAGCTCAGCTTCGACGACGCCGATCAACTGGCCCATGCCAAGGCCGCGATCCTCTTCGCCTCGACGGCAGCCGCCGTGCTCGCCGGATTCCTGCTTCTGGCGATCGGGCGCCGGCGCGCGGCCATCCCGGCGGAATAGCCGAGCCGGGTTACATTCCCTCGATGTCGCGGCGGCGGAACCACCACCACCCCGCTCCGGCCAATGCCGCCACGACCAGCGACAGCACCACGATCGGGCCCCAGCTCATCGGTGCCGACGGCACCGCGGGCAGGTGGGTGAACGGGGAGAGGTTGCGCACCGCCTGCGGCAGACCGAACAACTCTCCCATCGGGCCGAGGAGGAACGCTCCGACCACCATCGCCCAGCCGCCGCCGACGACGAGGCGCGGCGCGATCCCGTAGAGCGCCACGACGCCGACGCCGATCACCAGGGCGGCGGGAATCTGGACGGCGGCACCGCGGACGGAATCGGACAGCATCGTCGCCCAGTCACCGGTCACCGCACCCGCGCCGATCCCGACGAGCACGCCCGACACGAGCAGCAGAACCGCGATTCCCACCATGACCAGGGCGAGCTGGCTGGCGAGATAGGCGCCGCGGGACGCCGGCGTGGCCAGCAACACCTCGGTCCGCCCGGCGCTCTCGTCGGCGCGCACCCGGCTCATCGCGGTCACCGCCCAGGTCGCCGCGGCGAAGCCGAGGTAACTCATGATCACGGCGAAGAACACCTTGGTCAGTTCCCCCGGGCCGCCCAGCCTGTGCAGATAGTCGACCATCTGCGGGTTGTCCTCGGTGAGCGAGGACGCCGCGTTCACGAGGATGCCGATGAGCAGGGCGAACACGCCGATCCCCGCCATCCAGCCGAAGAAGCCGCCCCGATTGAGTCGGGCCGTCAGCGCGCCGATCGATGCGATGCCCGACGACGGCGGTCCGGGGCGCGGGGCGACCAGTCCGCCCTCAAGATCGCGGTGCCCGCTGACCCATGTCGCCGCCGCCACCCCGGCGACGAAGACGACCACGCTCAGCAGCGCGGGCCACCAGCTGCCGGCGCCGAACGGGTCCATGCGCTGGGCCCAGCCGACCGGGTTCGTCCAATGCAGCCATTCCCATCCGGCCGCGTCGCCCGCGCCGCGCACCACATAGCCGCCGAGGACCACCGACACCGCGAGCAGGTTGGCCAGCCTGGCCGTCGTCGCGATCTGTGCCGTCAGCGCGGCGAGGCCGATCGCGGCCAGCGAGGTGCTCGCGTACTGTCCGCCGACCAGGGCCGCCTCCCGGCCGGTCGCACCGCCCGAAGACATCAGCGCGGCCATACCGGCGCCGACGACGAGGGCGAACCCGAGCGCGACCAGAACGGCCGCGGTCATCGGGGCGAGGCGGCCGGTGCGCGCGGCGCGGATCAGCTCGACACGGCCGAGTTCCTCCTCCTTGCGGGTCAGACGCGTGACCATCAGGACGGCACATACGGCGGCGGTCGCGATCATGAACAGACCCGCGCGCCACGACGCGATCGCCGCATCCGACTGCACGTGCTCGAGCGGCCCGAGCAGCAGTTTGAACGCCGAGTTCCCCGCCGCCCCCGCGGCCAGCGCCTGGCGCTCCTCCACGGTGCCGTACAGGGTGCGGATCGACGAGACGGTCGCGGCGTTGGTGGCGATCAGCAAGCCGACGGTGACCGGCGCGATGATGCGCTCGCGGCGCAGGTTGAGCCGGGTGAGGATCCCCGTCGACGCCAAGTGCTCGTTGCCCGGGCGGGCAGCCACTGTCGCGGCCGTCATTTCACGCCTCCCGCAGTGGCGCCGGGTGCATCGTAGGCGTGCAGGAAGAGTTCCTCCAGGCTTGGCGGTTCGACGAGCAGCCGCGTGACCGACAGTTTGCCCAGCGCCGTCGTCACCGCGTCGAGCCCGTCTTCGGCGACGGTGAACGAGACGTCGACCCCACCGTCGGACGTCGACGACTCGAAGTCGTGCACCCCGTCGATCCCGCGCAGCGCACTGTCGTCGGAACCGGCGACGGTGGCGCGCACCCGTGAGCGGCGCAGGTGCCGCAGTTGTTCGAGCGTGCCCGATTGCACGGTCTTACCCGCCCGGATGATCGTCACCGACTCGCACAGCTCCTCGACCTCGCTCAGGATGTGGCTCGACATCAGCACCGACGATCCACGCTGTGCCGCTTCGCGGGTGCAGTCCTGGAACTGCTTGGCCATCAACGGGTCGAGGCCCGACGTCGGCTCGTCGAAGATCAGCAGTTCGGCGGGCGCCGCCAACGCCGCGACGAGCGCGACCTTCTGCCTGTTGCCCTTCGAGTAGGTTCCGCTGCGCTTGGTCGGGTCGAGTTCGAAGCGCTCGATCACCTCATCCTTAGCGCTGGTTCGCGGGTCGACGCCGCGCAGCCGCAGCAGGACGTCGATGCATTCGCCGCCGGTGAGCTGCGGCCACAGGCTCACGTCGCCGGGGACATAGGCGAGCCGCGAGTGGATCGCCACGGCATCGGTGAACGGGTCGGCACCGAACACGCGGGCGGTTCCGCCGCTGCTTCGGTACATGCCCAGCAAGACCCGGATCGTCGTCGACTTGCCGGCACCGTTGGGTCCGAGGAATCCGGCGACTTCGCCCTGTGCTACGGCGAGATCCAGTCCGTCGACGGCGGTAACCGATCCGAACCGCTTGACCAGCCCCTCGACCTCGATAATGTTGCTCATCCGGCTTCTCCTCCTTGCAGTCGTTCCCGGTTCTTGCTTTGGTCTTTCATTGCCAGCGCGGCGTCGAGCACGGCCGGGTCGGTCATGATCCCGTGCACCGCGACCTCGGTTCCGGCGACCGCGACTCGATCGATGTAGCCGCGGATGATCCCCACCGGGTCCGACCAGTCAGGCGGCGGGTGCATCACCGTGTCGAGCAGCAGCGCCCCGATCGAGATGTACGCCAGGTAGAGCGCGCGGCCGTCCTCGTCGACCGAGGGCCGGATCTGCCCGGCGTCGACGCCGAGCCGCAAACTCTCCCGCGTCTGTTCGACGAGCTTGGCGAGGAACGCACGCGCGACGTCACCCCCTTCGGCGACCGCGCGCAGCAGGTACACGATGTGCGTCCGGCTGTCGTCGTCGTTCTGCAACCGGTCGAGGTAGGCCTCGTAGGCCGGGCTGACGTCCATCAGGAAGCGCTTGCTGCTCACGAGCGCGGCCAGGACGGTGTCGTCGCACTCGGTGCGCAGACCTGCCTTCGACCCGAAGTGGTGGATGACCAGGCCGGGGCTGACGCCGGCCGCGTCGGCGATCGTGCGCACGGTCGTGGCGAACCCGTGCCGCGCGAACTCGTCGATCGCGACGTCGCGCACGCGTGCGCGCGTCGTCCGGTCATCCTGTGCATCACCGATTGAACCCATGTTCAGCTCATTAAACGCTTGTTTAGTCCGTGATTCAAGAGGTCGGACGCTCGGCACAGGATGCGCCGACACCGCGTCGGACGGCGCGCATTAGGATTGGCGGTCATGACCGACACCGCGCAGATCACCATCCCCGCCGACCTGCTCCCGGGCGACGGCCGCTTCGGCTGCGGACCGTCCAAGGTGCGCCCGGAGCAGCTCCAGTCCCTGGTCGACACCGGCGCGTCGGTGTTCGGCACCAGCCACCGCCAGGCCCCGGTCAAGAACGTCGTCGGATCGATCCGCGACGGTCTGCGCCAGCTGTTCTCGCTGCCCGACGGATACGAAGTCATCCTGTCCAACGGCGGCACGACGGCCTTCTGGGACGCCGCCGCCTTCGGCCTGGTCCGCAAGCAGACACTGAACCTGACCTACGGCGAGTTCTCGTCGAAGTTCGCGGCCGTCACCAAGAAGGCGCCGTGGCTCGACGATCCTAAGTTGATCTCCACCGATCCGGGCACCGCGCCCGACCCCGCCGCCATCACCGCCGACGAGGCCGCCGGCGTCGACGTGATCGGCTGGGCGCACAACGAGACCTCGACCGGCGTCGCCGTTCCGGTGTTGCGCCCGGAAGCCGCCGGTGACGCGCTGGTCGCCATCGACGCCACCTCCGGCGCGGGCGGGCTGCCCGTCGACGTGTCGACGACCGACGTCTACTACTTCGCTCCGCAGAAGTGCTTCGCCTCCGACGGCGGCCTCTGGGTCGCGCTGATGAGCCCCGCCGCGCTGGAACGCGTCGCCGAGATCGCCGCGACCGACCGCTACATCCCGGAATTCCTGTCGCTGGCGACCGCCGTGGACAACAGCGGGAAGAACCAGACCTACAACACCCCGGCCGTCGGATCGCTGCTGCTGTTCGCGAACCAGATCGAGTGGATGAACTCCAACGGCGGTCTGGACTGGTGCGTCTCGCGGACCGCGGACTCCAGCTCGCGGCTCTACTCGTGGGCCGAGAAGACCGCCTACACAACGCCGTTCGCCGACGAGGCCCACCGCAGCCAGGTCGTCGGGACCATCGACTTCGACGACTCCGTCGATGCCGCAGCCGTTGCCAAGGCGCTGCGCGCCAACGGCGTCGTCGACACCGAGCCGTACCGCAAGCTGGGCCGCAACCAGCTGCGCATCGGCATGTTCCCCGCCATCGATCCCGACGACGTCTCGGCGCTCATCGCCTGCATCGAGTACGTGGTCGAACGCCTCTAACCTGCGTGTCCGCCACCTGTGTGCCGCGGAATTGCACTAACCTGAGGCACAAGCAGACAGCGACGAGGAGGAGCAGCAGATGCGGGAGCTGCGCGTCACCAGCGTCGACGCTGACGCCAGCTATGTGATCTGCGTCGACTCGGAGACCGGGGAGAAGTTCCGCGTTCCCGCCGACGACCGCCTGCGCGCCGCGGCGCGCGGAGACGTCACCCGCCTCGGCCAGATCCAGATCGAGATGGAATCGGCACTGCGCCCGCGCGAGATCCAGGCGCGTATCCGGGCCGGAGCGACCGTCGAGGAAGTCGCAGCCGCCGCCGGAACGACCGCCGAACGGGTCCAGCGCTTCGCCCACCCGGTCCTCCTCGAACGCGGGCGGGCGGCGGAACTCATTCGCGCCAGCCACCCGATGCGCGAGGACGGCCCGGCATTGGCCACGCTCGACGAGGTCGTCACCGCCGCGCTGCGCGCCCGCGGTCTCAACCCGGCCGTCGCCACCTGGGACGCCTGGAAGGGCGATGACGGAAACTGGGTCGGTCAGTGCGCGTGGACCGTCGGCCACACCGAGAATCACGCCCATTGGCGCTACGCGCCGGGCTCGCAGGGCGGCACCGCCGAACCGCTGGACAATGCGGCCGACGACTTGGTGCATCCCGAATCAGGGGCGCGCCACCAGCTCCAGCCGGTCGCCGACCCCGCCGAGTCGGTGACGGTGAACGCCGACGAGATCATCGGCGCCCAACGGGCCAGCGGCGACGAGCCGACCCCGGTCACCAAGCATGCCCGCAAGCGTCCAGCAGCCGAGCCGGCCGCTGAGCCTCCCGCACCGGAACAGCCGGCCGCGGAGCAGCCCGCGAAACGCGGCCGCAAGCAGCGCAAGCCCGAAGTGCCCGGCTGGGAAGAAGTCCTGCTCGGCGTGCGCGGCAATCACCCGCAGTAGCGGCTCACGCCCCTCGTCACCGCGTTCCGCGCGGGCGTAGTTCTCTCGGACACTCGTTTCGCGCCGGTTGTCCCTGCAACCTCGCGTCGAGCCACATCACCGCTTCCGGGTAGCCGACGACCGCCGCGAGCCCGTGCTCGCCGAAGACTTCGCGGTAGGCGGCGTTGGCACCGAGGCGGCACTGGCTGCGGTACAGGTTGCGCGCGCCCGCCGCCGGGATCCACCACTCGTAGGTTCCGTTGTAGATGTAGAGCGGCACCTGGGCCTTCTTGTCGGCCATCTTGGTGACGCGGTAGATCTTGTACGCGACCGGCGAGTGGAACGGGTCGGGGTCGTTGGAGAACACCTGCATCGGCATGAAGGTCTGCCCGGCCATCCCCGCCGGGATCACGCACACGTTCTTCAGCGGAGACGTCGCGAACCATTGCGCCGCATGGTTGGCCATCGTCAGGATCTCCGGGCGTTCACGTGCGATGCCGAGCGTCGCGGCGTGGAAGAGACCGGTCGCCAGGTTGGCGTTCATCGAACCGACCAGGATCTGGAAGTCCGCCGGCACCCCGCCGAGGGCGGCACCGACCATGCGCGGTGCCAGTTCGGGTGCGTAGGAGCCGATCAGCTTGGCCGCACCGTTGGTCGCGATGGCACCGCCGGAGTATCCGGTCATCGCGATCCGGCTCTTCCCGAACTTCGTCGTGTTCAGGTTCGCCGCCGCGCGCAGCGAGTCGAGAATGATGTGCCCGGCGACGACCGGCTCGGCATAGGACTGTCGCGGGCCCTGGTGATCGGGGACGATCACCGTGTAGCCCCGGGCGAGTGCGAGCTGGGTCGTGGGCGGGAAGAAGTCGGTGAACCCGGTCGCGATGCTCATCCCGTGGGCCAGCGTCATCCCCGCGGTACAGGCGGCGCCGAGCGAGTCGATCGGCAGGTTGTTGACGAGGATCGGCCGCTGCCCCTTGCCACGCCACTCATCACGCGGCACCAGGATCGTTGCGGTCCCGAACGACGGGCGACCGACGGCGTCGCGCGTCGCGAACTTCACCTGCGTCGCCCGTGAGATCGGAGCGGTGACAAGCAGTCCGGCCGGCCAGGTGACATCCCGTCGAGCCAACAGCTCGCCGGGTTTGCGCTTGGCCAGATCGGGTGCCCAGCGGTCGAAGAACGGGTCGCCGGTCGGATCGGGCAGCACCGCTTCCCGCAGCTCCTGCATGCGATGGGAGAACCCCGGAGTCTTCGCCCGCTGCGGAATACGCTTGAGCCGGGGGAACGGAGGCGGCGGAATCACCCCGTTGACCGCTTCCGGAACCTCCTTCGGCACCGGCCCCATGTTGAACGGCTCGTTCGGCATCGGCTTGGCGATCACCGACGCTCCCGTGCCGAGCACGGCGACCAGGGCTAGAGCGGACACGCCCGCCGACAGCAGCCTTCGACGCAATCTCATTTCGTTCCCCCCGTCCCCGTGAGGGACATGCGTTAGCGCGCTCCCCACCGTTCGAACATCGTCGCGGACGTTACCAAGACGTGATCCACTTCACAGCGTTTTCACATTGTTGGCGTGCCGGCGACGCAGATCAAACCTGATTCACAATATGTGTTGCATTCGTATGTATATTCGAATAGACTCGGTTCATGAGCCCCCTCACCAGCACCGATGCCCTCGCCGGCGACGCTGCGGGCGCGGGTGGCCCCAACGACGCTGCTGCGCATTGGGCCGACATCAGCGCGGCGATGGCCGCGTTCGCCGCCCAGGGAGCAAGCGGGGACGTAACAGCGACACTGGTCGGGGCGGGCGCGTGTGCGCGCGCCGAATCCTTCATCGCCTGGCTGCGCTACGCGCGCAGCGCGGAGTTGTTCGACGCTGTACTCCAGGCAAAGCTCGACGACGGCGACGACGAGTTGGATTTGTTCGACGCCCACACCCAAACCGCGGCCCGGTTGGCGATGAGCATGGCCATCTCCCAGAGCTGGGCCGAGAATCTGCTGAGCCAAGGACTGGCACTGCGGGACCGGCTGCCGAAGGTGGCCGAGTGCTTGCGCGACGGCCTGATCACGCCCGCCCAAGCGCGGCAGATCATCAGCCGCACCGAGTTGGTCGACGGCACCGACCACGCCGCCCCGGTCGACGCGGCGATCGCCGTCGCGCTACGCGCCAAGCCCGGATCCTGGACCGTCAACGGCATCCGCAACCTGGCGGACCGTGTGGTGTTCCGCCACCACCCGGACGCGGTCCGCGAGGCCCGCGAACGCAGCCTCGCCAACCGCACGACCTGGGTCACTCCCGCCCCGAGCGGCATGGCCACCGTCGGCGCCTCGATGACCGCCGAGAACGCCCGACTAGCCCACCGCCGCCGTCACCGCGCTGGCCGCCACCGCCTGCGAGCACGACACCCGCAGCGTCACCGCCCGCAACAGCGATGCCTTCTACAGCCTGCTCGCCGGGGAAGCCTTCACCTGCGACTGCGGGCACGAGGACTGCGCCGCCGAGATTCCCGTTGCCGGACAGCTCGCCTCCGACGCCAACGGCCGCATCGTCGTCCACGTGGTGTGCGACGAATCCACCGCAGCCGGCAACAGCGAGCACCCCGGGTTCCTGGCCGACCACGGCATCATCAGCCCAAACCACGTCCGCGACATCATCGACCGCCCCGACAGTCTCGTCCGGCCGCTCGCCCCGCAGGCGGCTGATCCGACTCCGGTCTCGCTACCGCAGTACCAACCGTCCGACCCGTACCGACCATCGGCGGCACTGGACACCTTCGTGCGGATCCGCGACGGGTACTGCACCGCGCCCGGCTGTGACCGGCCGGCGTTCACCGCCGAAGTCGACCACGTCGTCGAATACGATCATCACGATCCCGAGGCCGGCGGGCCGACCCACCCGGATTGGCTCAACGCGAAGTGCAAATTCCATCACCTGCTCAAGACTTTCGGCGACTGGACCGACGACCAGCACATCGACACCGACGGCCACACCCGCACGACCTGGATCACGCCCGAGCGCATCGCCATCGCCGGAGCCGCCGAGAACAATCAGGACGTGTTCCCCGGCCTTGGCCGCTATCGCTGGCACGCACCGGAGGTGCTCGGCACCGCAGTCGACTCACGATCCGAGTCGACCGCCCCAAGCCCCGTCGCGTCAAGACCCGCACCCAGCGCAAGCACGAACGCCGCCGAGCCGAACGCGCCCGCAACCGGAGAATGCGCGAGCACCTCGACGCCATCCGTCGGGCGCGCGTAGCCGGTGAACCGCCGCCCCTGCAGCCCGGCGACCCGCCCTATTAGGAGCGGCGTGCCAGCTCGTAGAAGGCGATCGCCGCAGCGGTGGCGACGTTGAGTGAGTCGGTCCCCCGACTCATCGGAATACGCGCGCGCACGTGGCTGGCCCGCATGGCGGCCGCGGTGAGTCCCGGGCCCTCCGCGCCGACGAGGAAGGCGACCTTCTCGACACCGTCGACGGCCTCCGACAACAGCGGCACTGCCGGATCGGGAGTCAGCGAAACAGTGCGAAACCCGTTGTCCCCCAACAGGTCGAGCTCCCGCGGCCACTCCGGCATCTTGGCGAACGGCACGAGCAACGCGTGTCCCATCGACACGCGGACGCATCGGCGATACAGCGGGTCGGCGCATCCGGTCCCGAACAGCACCGCGTCGACGCCTAACCCGGCGGCATTGCGGAAGATCGAGCCGATGTTCTCGTGGTCGTTGACGCCCTCCAGAACGGCGACGACCGAGGCGCCGCCGATGGCCTGTTCGACGGTCAGCTCGGCCGGACGCCGCGCCACCCCGAGGACTCCACGATTCAGATGGAATCCGACGATCTCCGCCATCACCTCCGCGCTGGCGCGAAAGAAGGGAACCGCGGCCGAGTCGTCGGTGGGCGGCAACGTCGACGACATCTCGCCCAACCGTCGATCCACTCCCAGAAACGCGTGCGGGGCAAAGCGGGAGGCGACCACCATACGCTGCACCACCAACACCCCCTCGGCGATCACCAAACCCTTACCGACCCGGCCACCGGGCAGCACCGGCAGGTCGGGCCGCCGGTCGACGGAGTTGAGGTCGCGAAAATCGTCGACGCGATCATCGTCGGGATCGTCGATGTCGACGATGCGCACCGGCAGTGTGGAAGCAGACACCACCACACGGTAGCGCCTGCCTCCATGACCACTTCGGACTCGATACGGTGGTCGGCATGGCTACCGATTCCGCACTGCAGTTCCGCGCCGCCGGCGACGACGACTGGGCCGACATGTTCGCCGCCGACTCCCGTGCCTTCGGTGTCACCGCCCCGGTCGACGAAGAGCAGCGAACCAACGAGCGGGCGCGAATAGCCAACGCGGACACCGTGATCGCGCGTGACACGGAGCTACCGGGCGAGCCCCTCGTCGGACAGGCGATGTACTACCGGCTGACGATGTCGGTGCCCGGCGGGAATCGAATCGACTTCCCCGGTCTGACCTGGGTGTCGGTGGCGCCCACCCATCGCCGGCGCGGCATACTGCGCGAACTGCTGACGCGGCTGCGCACCAAATGGGACGACGAAGGCCACGCCCTTGCCGCACTGTGGGCGTCGGAGGGCACCATCTACGAGCGCTTCGGCTTCGGACCGGCGATCTTCGCCGAGGACGTGCGCATCGACGAACGCCTGTCCCTCCGCGCTCCGGCACCGGCGCGGTCGCAGGTGCGCTTCGCCACCGCCGAGCAGTTCGCGCAGGCCGCCCCGGCGATCTACGACCGGTGGGCCGACGTCCACCCGGGCGTGATGCTGCGCGACGCGCTGTGGTGGGAAGACCTGTTCCTCGACGACCGCCCGACGGCACGGCCGTTCACGACCGGCGAGCGGCAGTACCTGCTGCACGCCGACGGCTATGCGACCTACCGCCTCGACTCCGCGCACATGGGCGCGGACGACCTGCCCGACGCGCATATCGAGGAGGTCGTCGCGGTCACCGACGAGGCGCACACCGAGCTGTGGCGGGTGCTCGCCGCGCTCGACCTGGTGGCGACGACGACCGCGACGCTGCCCGTCGGCGATCCGCTGCCGTTCAAGGTGACCGACCTGCGCGGAGTGAAGGTGACCTCTCGATACGACACGCTGTGGGTGGCCATCCTCGACGTCGAGGCCGCACTCACGGCGCGCACGTACGCGGCTGACCTGGACGCGACGCTGGTCGTCGACGATCGAGTCGGCGACGCCGGCGGCCGCTACCACCTGCGCATCGTCGACGGCGTAGCGGCGCTCACGCGCGGTGACGGCGGGACCGGCGAGATCGCCTGCGACATCACCGCACTCGGAAGCCTCTACTTCGGCGGCGTCGATGCTCGGACACTCGCGGCGGCCGGCCGCTTGTCGGCGAGTTCGCCGGAACTGCTGACCGCCTTCGCCGACGTGTGGCGCACGGCGAAGCACCCGGCGACGGGCATCGATTTCTGAGGTCGGTCCAGCATGACTTCGCCGGTCCAGCATCGATCGGTGCGGGATGGGCGAAACCGTGACGGATGGACTAGGTGAGCAGTTCCTGCAGCGGTGACCGCGCGAAATAAACGACGAACACAGCGGCCACCGCCCACAGGATCGGATGGATCTCGCGCACCTTGCCCCGGGCGACGGCCAGCACCACCCAGGTGATGAAGCCGAGTCCGATCCCGTTGGCGATCGAGTAGGTGAACGGCATGGCGACGATGGTGAGGAAGGCCGGCAGCGCGTAGTCGAACCGGGTGAAATCGATCGTGCGGATCTGCCCGATCATCAGCGCGCCGACGACGACGAGCGCCGGTGCGACCGCCTCCAGCGGGACCACCTGGTAGAGCGGCGTGAAGAACATGGCCGCGAGGAACAGGGCGCCGGTGACGATGTTGGCCAGGCCCGTACGCGCGCCCTCGGCGATGCCCGAGGCCGACTCGACGAAGACCGTGTTCGACGACGCCGACCCCAATCCGCCCGCGATGGCGCCGGTGCCCTCCACCGCCAGCGCCTTCCCGATGCCCGGCAGGGTGCCGTTCTCGTCGGCGAGCCCGGCCTCCTTGCCCAGGCCGGTCATCGTCCCCATGGCGTCGAAGAAGTTGGACAGCACGATGGTGAACAGCAGGATCGTCGCACCGATCGCCGGTGCGGCGATCACGTTCGACGCGGTGCCGTGTTCGGTGAACGCCCCGAACAGATCGACGTTGCCGAGCAGGGACAGGTCAGGAAGCCCGCCGATCGACTCGGGCAGTTTCGGGGTGTTGAGCGCCCAGGTCGCCGGATCGACCACCGCCTCGATGACGATCGCCAGCACGGTCGTGATGACGATCCCGATCAGCAGGCCGCCGGCCACCTTCCGCACGGTGAGCACGCCCATGATCAGCAACCCGACCGCGAATACGAGCACCGGATAGGTCGAGATGGAGCCCGAATCCCCGAGTTGCACCGGCACATTCGTGTGCGCGGCGTCGGGGACCCGCTGCACGAACCCGGCGTTGACGAAACCGATGAACGCGATGAAGGCGCCAATGCCCGCGGTGATGGCGGCCTTCAGCTCGGCGGGCACCGCGTTGAAGACGGCGGTGCGAAAGCCGGTGACCGCCAGCACGACGATGATCACGCCGTTGAGGACCACCAGGCCCATCGCCTGCGGCCAGGTCACCTGCGTGGTGACGCTCACCGCGAGGAGGCTGTTGATCCCGAGCCCGGCGGCGAAGGCGAAGGGGTAGTTGGCGACGACGCCGAACACGATGCACATGACGCCCGCGACCAGCGCCGTGACCGCGGCGACGGCGGTCATCGGCAGCACGTTCCCGTGAATGTCGGCGTTGAGCGGGTTGCCCGGGGTGCCGCCCAGAATGATCGGGTTGAGCACCACGATGTAGGCCATCGTGAAGAAGGTGACGACGCCGCCGCGGCACTCGCGCAGCACCGTCGAACCGCGCTCGGTCACGCCGAAGAACCGATCGACCCGGGAGACTTCCGTCGGCGCACTCACGTGAAGAAGTTAACCTGTTCCCATGACTGACGCTCGCCAGGTCCCCGAACTACCGGCGCTGCTGCGCGAACCGGCTCCGGTGATCATCGTCGGCATGCTCGCCTGGTTGACGGCGACGATCGTCGTCTGGGTGTCCGGCACCGGAGGACTCACCCTCTCCGTCTGCCTGTGGGGCCTTGGCGTCGGCGTCCTCGGCACGCTGATCGTCGGCTCGCAGCTGGCCGCGGTCCGGCGCGGGTCGAAGACCGCGCAGGAGGGCCTGGAGTAGCGTCCGCTAGCGGTAGTACTTGACGAACTGCGGCGGCATCACGCTGCCGGCCGGGAGTCGCACCCCCGGCGGGGTCCGCAGCGGCTTCACCTTCATCGCGGGCGACGACGGCGTCATGCACGTCATCCGCGCCGCCCCGGTCCTCAGCAGGCCGTCGATCAGCGACTGCGTCGACGGCGCGATGTTGAGCGTCGTATGCACGATCGGATCGTTGGGGCACAGGTCCTGCGTCACGATGTTGCGGTAGCGGCCCGGCCCGGTCATCAGGTTGATCCAGAACGGCGCCGACTCTTCCTCGCGCAGCGTGGTGATGTTGTAGTAGGTGATCCCGGGCAGTGCCTGGCGGGGGCGTTCAGAGCGGTGATCTCGGCGCCGCCCATGGCCTGCTCGCGGCACGCGGGTGTCGGATTCATCGTCCGGTACTGCGGCGGCAGGTACTGGAGGCGGTCGGTGGGCGGGCATTTCCTGCCGCAGCCACTGCGCCTGATACGGGGAGCCGAGGATCATCCCGGACAGGATGACCGCCTTGCGCACGAGTTTCGCGCCGCCGTGGTCCTTGAGCCAGTAGCGGCCCACGATCCCGGTCTGAGAGATGGTGACGACGTCGAACCGCTTGTGCCGGTGCGTTGGGAGAGCGCCCGCGCCCATCGGCCGAGCTTGGCCGCGTTGCCCTTGATCCGGACGAACGGGTTGTTGCGCGGATCTTTCGGATCGCTGGTCTGGAAGGTGTAGACCTCGTAGCCGCGAGCCTTCATGGGGGCGACGAAGGCCTGCGACAGCGCGTCGTTCTCGATCGCACTCGCGACGTAGATGATCGGGAGCCGCTTGACCGGCGCTGCCTCACTCGAGGCGGGTGCCAATACGCCCAACATCGCTGCCGTCAGGGCGAGCACCACGACACGGGGACGAATCATGCGGACAATTGGACCACACGAAGTTAGGCAACGGTAACTCGGCTGCGCGGCATGCCGATGCGCGCGATCGCCGCGACGATCGCGATCCATATCGCGCCCAGCGTCCAGCCGACGACGACGTCCGTCATCCAGTGGACGCCGAGATAGATGCGGCTCAGTCCGATGGCGATGGAGAGGATCGGCGCGACGAGCAGCACGTCGGGATGGTCGCGGATCCACGACGACGCACGGAACAGGCCGACGGCGATCAGGCCGAACACGATGGCGCTCATCATGGCGTGACCCGACGGCATCGACTGGAAGGCGGCGTGCGCCAGCCGGTCCTCGACGGGCGGTCGGTCACGATCGATCGAACTCTTGAGAGTCGCCATGAGCCAGTAGGCCGTCGCCGAACCGAGCAGCACCATCGCGGCGCTGCGCCACTGGCGGTACGCCGCGAACAGCAGCGACGCGATGATCACAACGGCCGTCAGCGTCCCCGTCGAGCCGATCCAGCTGAAGACGTGCGAGACCGACGTCCAGAAACCGGTCCGGTTGTCGACGACGAAGTCGAGTACCTCGGCATCGGCGGGCAAAGCCGTCAACAATCCGTTACTCATAGGTCTTACGGTAGCCGGGACAGGTGCGTGGTCGGACCATCCCGCCACCACGGCACGCGGTGGCGCCCGTCGACCGTTTCGACGACGAGCTCGTCGTGGACGACCACGGTCCCGCACGGCAGCGCGATGCCCTGCGCACCGGCGAAGCGGATCGCGACGGGTTCGGCGTCCCACGTCGTCGCGCGGCCCTCGCTCACCACCCGGGCGGCCAGGGCTTCGGAGGCGAGCGGAAGATCGAGGAGCCCGGCGAGTCGCCGCGCCGCGTCCGGCGACACCGGCAGTCCGGGCACGACCGCACGCCCCGGCACGACGACGGCCAGAAAATGCGGCTCGTCGACGACGACGGCATCCTCGGCGACCGAGCCGTCGAGCGTCCTGGCCCGCGGATCCTCGCCGAACAGGTCGACGACGTCGTCCTCGTCGGCCTCGCCACGGGCGATCGCGGCGGCCACCTCGCCGTAGGCGCGGACCGCGGCCCCGGGCGCCACCGTGCGCTCGGGATCGCCGAGGTTCTCCACGACCAGGGCCGCCGCGACGGCGTCGCGCACGGTGTCGGACATCAGCACCCCGGTCAGCGCCGCGGCCGCCGGATGGTCCAGCGCGTCCACGATCCCGTCGAACGACTCGGCGTCGGGGCTGCGGTAGGAACCGAGACGCCGACCGTCGACCCGGGCGTGCCGCCGCAGCCACCAGGCGGTGTAGCCGTCGCGATCGGCCAGCATCGGAGCGGTCGTCTCGTCCTCGGCCAGCAGGGTGAGCGCGTGGCGCCACCGGTCCTCGGGCACCAAGTCCAGGTCGCGGACCGCCCGCATCACCGGCGGCGGTTCAGCCAGATCCGCCCACCAGCGCTGTTCGTCGTCGAGGTCGTGATCCGGGCCGGTCGGCCATTCCTCCGCGACCGTGAGAAAGCCCCACCCGACACCTGCGCGCCGCAGGGCCGACGCGCCGTGCCGCCCGACCGTGCTGTCGGCCACGAAGGCGAATGGTGCTTCGTCGCCGAGGACGCCGGCCAGTGGCGAGTCGGTCATCAGCAGTTCGTCGACGTGGACGAGTTCGCCGTCGTGATCGGCCAGGAGCAGTTCGGCGGAGGCCTCGGGCGCAAGTGCCGCGTCCGGATCGGCGGCCAGCAGGGCGAGCACCGCGTCGGCGAGGTCGCGGACTTCGGTGTCGTCGCCGTGTTCGGCGGCATCGGCGAGCGCCGCGACCAGCGCGGGCTCGGCCAGCAGCTCGGCCGGCCCGACCGGTCGGGCACCGAGACGTTCCAACAGCGGGTGAACGGCCTCCGGCGCAACGGTCGGCGCCCACGGCGCCGCCACCCCGGCGGTGGTGAACACCAATCCGCGCGCCCCGAGGTTGACCCGACCGTCGCCGCGGGGCACCGGCAGGGCACCGAGTTCCTGCGCGTCCTCGCTCGTCACGACCGACGGAGCGAGTGCCTCGTACAGGGTCGCCCACCAGGATGCGGGACGGGTGACACCGGCGAGCGCCTCGGCGATCTCGGCGAGCCCGATCACCCTGGCCCCGACGGCGACCAGGACGGCGCGCTCGGCCGGACCGGAGACCGACGGGTGGGCAAGATCGGCAAGGACCGGGCCGAGACACGCGGCGAGTTCGTCGGACAGGTCGGCGACGACGAGCACCCGCCCGGCCACCAGGTCATCGTCGCCATGGGCGGGCGGCACCCAGGCGTGTTCGCGCAACTGTTCGGCGATCGCCTCGAGCAATCTGGCGTCGGCGGGGTTGCGGCCCAGAGCCCGCGGCACGAATCCGGGACGCCGCTTCGGCGCAACCGCGCGCACGAGTTCGAGGTATCCGGGCGCGAGAACGCCCACGTCGACGCCCGGCATCAGGTGGCGGCGATCGGGGGTGACCGGCAACGCGGCGATGACCCGCGCGCGGACCGAGAGTTCGATGTCGGTGGGAGTAGGGGTCCGCAGCAATTCGACGGGCGCCTGCGCGGTACCCGCGGACCCGGACTCGTCGGCGCACCACCGCACGTCCCCGGTCACCACCGCACGCCACACGCGATCGGCACCGGGGACGGCGTCGGGCGGTTCGAAACGAACGAGGCCGTCGTCGCGCACCGCGGTCACCCTCGCACCGTCGACCGTGACCTCGCCGAGCGCGGGCAGTTCCAGCAGTCGATCGCAGACCTGATCGGCGATGCCGGCCAACAGCGCGTCGACATCGACGCCGGCGCGGGGAAAGACGACGATTTCGGTGTCGAACCCCTCGGCCGGTCCGGTGTCACCGGGCCAGGCCAGGCGCAGCAAGGGTGCGTCCTCCCCCGTCAGCGCCGCGTCGAGCCCCGCCGCCGTGATCTCCTCGGCGGTCCGCGCGCGATCGAAGATCAGTGTCGCCGTGCTCGAGCGCACCTCGACGCGCTGCGCGACCGGCACGACGGCGGCGAACCCGACACCGAACCGCCCCACCGTCCGCGCATCGGGGTCTTTCGGCGAAACGCGCAACGCGAGCAGCGAGGCCGCGCCGGCAGCAGAAAGCGGGGAGCCGGTGTTGGCGATGTGCAGAGCCCCCGAGTCATCGCGCCACACGCGCAGCCGACCCGTGATTCCGGCGTCGGTCGCGGCGTCGGCCGCGTTCGCGGCGAGTTCGGTGAACAGGCGGTCGCGGTACCCGACGGCCGCCAGATCGGTTTCGGAGCGAGCGTCCTCGATGAGCCGCGTCGGCGATCCGCGCCACGAGTCCAGTACCGCCGCGCGCAGGCGATCGACGTCGAACGGTGCGTCGGGCATCGGGTCAGTCCGCCGAAGCGAACACCTCGAGGATCCCATCGTCGAACGGGTCGAACGCCGGTGTGGAGACGGGTGGCTTCGGTGCGACGTCGGAGTGGGCGCCGCAGCCGTACTCGACCGACACCACGTGACCGTCGGCGGAGTACTCGTTGGCGCAGACCCCGAAGGTGAATCGCAGCGCGCCGGCCAGCGGAAGGAAGAAGCCGCATGCTTCGCACTTGTGCTTGGCCGCTTCGGCCATCGGCGAGCCGGGGCCGTACTCGCCGTCATACCACCGTTGCGCCGCGTCGGCGCGGCCCTCCGGGCTCAGCAACCGCTTGCGGCCGAGGCCGAGTTCGCCGTCGACGGCGGCGGCGTCGCCGTTGTCGATCTGGTTGGGAACGAGGCGCGGATCGTCGGGCTCGGCGGCCAGCAGATCGCCCGGCGCCAGGTCTCCGGCGGCGACGCGCTCGGACCACGGCACCCACGCGGGCGCGAGCAGCGCCCCGTCGCCGGGCAGCAGGACGACCTCGCTGACGGTCACGTCGTCGCTGCCGGGTGCGACCGCGACGACGACGCACCAGCGCCATCCGCGGTATCCGGGAAGATCGGCGGCGAAGTAGTGCGCGGCTGAGTTGTCGTCCTCGACGACGGCCTCGATGTGGTCACCGGGGGCACCGCCGTCGGCGACGACGGCACCACGGGCCAGGTCAACGGCATCACGGAGCAAGTCGATTTGGGCTGTAAGACTCACGTATCCAGTGTGCCTCACCGCCGCTGGGCGTGGCACGCCAACCCCGCGTCGGGTCGATAGGGAACAATTGGTCCCGTGAGTCCAGGCAAACATCCGCGGTCGAATCGCGCCCACCCGGGAGCGAACCGCTACCCGGTACCCGGCGCGCCCGACCCGAGCGGGCCGCCGGACGTCGAAACCGCCTACCTGTCTCACGAGCGGGCCACCCAGAACCCCCATCTGCCGCCGCTCGGTGCGACCCCGCAGCCGGCCCCGACCGCCTCCGCACCCGACCCGGCGCCGACGGCGAAGACCAACCTCGCGCGGCGCGCCGCTCGGCGCGGCAAACATCTGACCAACCGCGGCATCGACACGATCGCGCGCGCCGCCACCGCGGACGGTGCCGATCGCTCCGGGCTGACCGCCCTCACCATCCCGGTCGTCGCCAACGCCGCCGTCGACGCCGCGATGGCCATCGCGCTGGCCAACACCTTGTTCTTCGCGGCCGCCAGCGGCGAGGACAAGGCCGGCGTCGGCCTCTACCTGCTGCTGACGATCGCGCCGTTCGCCGTCATCGCACCGCTCATCGGGCCGCTGCTCGACCGGCTGCAGCACGGGCGGCGGATGGCGATGGCCGCCACCTTCATCGCGCGTGCCGTCCTGGCGATCCTGATCGTCACCAACTACGAATGGGACGCCGCGGCGCAGCAGCTCAAGTACGACCCGTGGATCCTGTACCCGTCGGCGCTGGGCATGCTGGTCATGGGCAAGTCCTTCGGGGTGCTGAAATCCGCGGTCACTCCGCGCGTCGTGCCGCCGAGCATCGACCTGGTCCGCGTCAACTCCCGGCTGACCACCTTCGCGCTGCTCGGCGGCACCATAGTCGGCGGCGCGGTGGCCGCGGCCCTCGAGATGCTCCTCGGCAAGTTCCTGCCCCTGCACCTGCCCGGCGCCATGCTCTGGCTGGTCCTCGTGGCCGCGTACGGCGCGTTCACCTGCATGAAGATCCCGTCGTGGGTTGAGGTCACGGCCGGCGAGATCCCGACGACGCTGACCTATCGGGACCAGCCCAAACCGGACATCACCGCCCGCGAGCGCGCCCGCCGCGCCGGCCGGGTGATCTCCGAGACGATCCGCCAGCCACTCGGGCGAAAGGTCGTCACCGGCCTGTGGGGCAACGGGACCATCCGAATCCTCACCGGCTTCCTCACCCTGTTCACCGCGTTCTACGCGCGCGAGCACTACCAGGGCGACGCGTTCATGCAGATGGCGATGCTAGGCGTGGTGGGCGGCGCGGCCGGCGTCGGCAACGTCCTGGGCAATGCCGTCGGCACCCGGCTGAGACTGTCCAATCCCCCGGCGATCATCGCCTGGGTGCTGGCGGTGTGCGCCGCGGCGACGGTCGTGACGGCGGTCCTCCCGTCGCTGCCGACGGTGGCGGTCACCGCGTTCCTCGCCTCGGCCGGATCGGCGATCGGAAAGGTCTGCCTCGATTCGGTCATTCAGTCCGACCTGCCCGAACCGTCGCGCGCGTCGGCGTTCGGCCGATCGGAAACCGTGCTGCAGCTCGGGTGGGTCTTCGGTGCGAGCATCGGCGTGCTGATCGCGGCGACCTCCATGCGCATCGCCTTCGGCGTCATCGCCGGGCTACTCGCCTTCGGCCTGGTGCAGACCTTCCTGACCAGCCGGGGACGCACGGTGATCCCGGGCATGGGCGGTGGCCACCGGCCCGACGTTGCTCCGCCGACACTGCCCACCGAAGTCATCGTCGCGCCTCCGCGGGCACCGGAACAGCCGACCGCCCCGATTCCCCGCACCCGTCAGCCCCGGCGGCCGCAACCGCCCGGACCCACCAGCGCGCCCACGCGGGCGTTCCCGACCCGCCCGGGAGATCAGTGAACCTGTCCGCCTCGGAGAAAAAGTTCCTCGCCCTGCTCGGCGTCGCCGTGCTCGTGTTCTCGACGGTCGTCGTCGGTGCCGGGGCGTTCTGGGCGTCGCGCACCGATGTCGACCACCGGCCGTACGCGACGATCTCGGTCGGCTCGACCTATACCCAGGCCTACCCGACGGTGCTGTGCGACCGGCAACTCGCCGGGTGCGACGGCGACTTCCGCAAGAACTACCCCGACCGCCACACGCGGTTCCCGGTGCCGATTGGCCAGACGATGCGGGTCCGCCTCTCCCCCGACGTCGCCGACGACCCGTGGGCGATCGTCGCGCAGTACCTGACCCCGACCGGATCCGAACTGGTTCTCAAAACCTTCCGGCCGTTCACCGGGAACGAGTCGGTCTACCTCGCGTCGACGCGCGAGCGCGTCCTGATCAACGTTGAGATCAGCCTGCCCGCCGGTCTGTTGGCCGGCGATTCCGACGATCAGCTGGTCCGGCGCGGCTACTTCGCCATCAACACGACGCCGACCGACCAGAAAGACCTGATCGACGCCTACGAGAAGGCCGCGACGGGCAAAGAGCCGAAGCAGCGGATGGTCGACGACGTCGAGGAGTTCGCGAAACGCTGATCAGTGATGGTCGAGTTCGCGGGCGACCGCGCGCACGACCTCGGAGATCCGCTGGGCGGTCTTGCGGTCGGGGTACCGCCCCTGGCGCAGGGCCGGTTGCACCTTGCCCTCGAGCAGGGTGATGAGGTCGGCGACCATTCCGTGAAGTTCGTCGGGGCTGTGGCGCTTGGTCTCCTCGCGCGCGGCCTCCCGCGTGTTCTTCGCGACGCTGGGCGCGGGGTCGAGGACGGTGACGCTCAACGCCTGCGGTCCGCGGCGGCCGGCGGCCATCCCGAACTCCACGCGCTGGCCCGGCTTGAGCGTCTCGACGCCCTCTGGCAACGCCGAAGAACGGACGTAGACGTCCTCGCCCTCGGGTTGCGAAAGGAACCCGAAACCCTTCTCCGGGTCGTACCACTTCACTTTGCCGGTCGGCACCGCGCTCACCTTTACCTTCTACTACCGCACCCGACGACGTCGTTGTCGCCGGTGCGCCATGAAAAAACGCCCTGCCCAATCTGTACGAGCAAGACGCAGCCTCGAATCCCATGATAACGCCTGTGGACTAGCGTGGGCAGTATGGGCACCGGTACGGGCAGCGGATCGTCGAACACGCTCTTGAAGATCGGCGTCGGCCTGTTCTTTCTCGGACTGGTCGCGGTGATCGCGCTCTACGCCGTGCCCGCCGTCTGGTCCGGGCACACCGCACCGGTGGCCGTCTACGTGCTCGCGATGTGCACGCCGTTGGGCCTGATCATCGCGATCGCCGCCGCCGTGTGGTCGGGGCGCACTCCACGATGAGCGTGGCACAGCCTCCGCCGCTGGAACCGGCCGAATCACCGGACGCGTTACGCCGGGCCTTCAGCTGCTTTCCGTCCGGCGTGGTGGCCGTGTGCGCGCACGAAGCGGGAACGAACTTCGTCGGCATGGCCGCCAGTTCCTTCTCGACCGTCTCCATCGACCCACCGCTGGTGTCGGTGTGCGTGCAGAACAGCTCGACGACCTGGCCGCGGTTGCGCACCCGCGCCACCGTCGGGGTCAGCGTCTTCGCGCACGACCAGTCCGAACTGTGCCGTCAGCTGGCCGGCCCGGCACCGAGCCGATTCGCCGGGGTCGACCTGCTCGGCACCGACGACGGCGCGCTGTTCGTCGACGGCGCGGCGGCGCACCTCGCCTGCGACCTGCACGCCGAGTACCCGGCGGGGGATCACACGGTGGTCCTCCTGCGCATCAGGTCGTTGGCCGCCAACCCGCAGGTCGATCCCCTGGTGTTCCATGCCAGCACCTTCCGAGCGCTGCGGATCGATCCGTCCGGTCCTGGGTCGGTGATCGGCACCACGTCGTGAATGTGACCTTCATCACATCACGAATTGGTCACGAGAAGGACACGAACCGGGATTCACCGCCTGAACAGGGCGAATGCCGAACTGGCACCGCCGAACCACTTTTCGCCCCGTTTTACTCTTGCGCCGGTTCAAATAGGACGCACGCCGAACAGCCCGTAACCTTTTCGGAGGTTCCTCATCCGAGGAGCCGCAGCAGTACCGACGCAGCCGGTCGCGCCGAGCCTCGTTCCACCGACCGCGTCGTCCGAACTAGACATTTCAGGAACGAGGACGGGGGACCCATCTCCCGTGAGACCGGTTTCCGGCGGGCCCAGCGCCCAACGGATTCCTTGGGGTGTAGCCGTGGCGGTACTCGTACCGGCGCGGCCGGGCAACCTCTCGCTCGAACCCGACAGCTGACTTCGTAGGCGCGTGGAGAGAGGAAAAATCACCTATGTCCGGACGTCATCGCAAGCAGACGAGTTCGTCGACTTCCAAGACCATCGCCAAGGTCGCCCTCACCTCCGCCGTCATCGGCGGCGGCGCGGCACTGGCTTCCGCCGGCACCGCCAACGCTGCCACCGACGCCGAGTGGGAGCGTGTCGCTGCCTGTGAGTCGGGCGGCAACTGGGCCATCAACACCGGCAACGGCTACCACGGCGGCCTGCAGTTCGCCCCGGGTACCTGGGCGGCTCATGGCGGCACCAAGTACGCCCCCACCGCCGACAAGGCCACCAAGGAGCAGCAGATCGCCATCGCCGAGCGCGTCCTGGCCACCCAGGGCAAGGGCGCTTGGCCGACCTGCGGCACGGTCCTTTCCGGCCCGACCCCGCGCGATCCCGCCAAGGCTCCCGAGGCCAAGAAGAAGGACAAGAACGTCCCCGCCTCGCTGAAGACGGCCCCCAAGCCCAAGGACAGCGCCGAGGTTCGCGATCAGGTCGACAGCGTCGTGAAGGCCCGCCAGAAGCAGGGCAAGATCGACCCGACGGTCGCCAACGTCTGGGAGGCCGCCAAGGCCAGCGGCTACCAGCTGGATCAGGGCCAGGTTGACTTCTACAACCAGCACAAGGGCCAGATCCCGTTCGCCAACTAAGGCGAGCAACGGCATACGCCACAACAACGGCGCCCCGCACAATCTCTGTGCGGGGCGCCGTTGTTCGTTCTTGAGCGTCTTACGTGTTGATGACGGTCAACGGGTTCGTGTACAGCAGGTCGTCCTGCGGAAGCGGCAGTTCGGTGGAACCGAACGGCGACAGGGCACCGGCCAGATCGGCGGCGAACTCGGAGACGGCGTGCTCGCCGTCGGGGAAGGGCCAGCCGTTGTCCACGGTGCGCCAGCGGCCCTTCTTCACGGCCTGCTCGATCTGCTCGACTTCTTCGACGATTTCGTTCTCGCTCACGCCGCTCATTCTGCCATGCCCCCCCGTCCCGCCGGAGTCCGGCGCACCAACCCGGGACATTAGACTTGCGAAGGTGAGTTCCACCGACCAGCCGAGCGGATTGGCGCACGCGCTGGCCCAACGCTCCGACGACGAACTGGTGGAACTGCTGCGCGCCCGCCCCGATCTGGCGTCGCCGCCGCCGAACGGCATCGGCGTTCTCGCGCAGCGCGCGATGTCCGCCGGTTCGATGAACGTCGCGGGCGAGGAACTCGATCTGCTGCACACGGCGATCATCGAAGCGCTCCTGCACGCGTCCACCGGCGAGCACGGCCGTCGCGCCCGACGCGGGGTCAAGGATTCCGCGATCCGCGCGGCGCTGCGCGATAGGGCCGAGCCCGCCGAGATCGACGCGCACCTGCAAACGCTGATCGACCGGGCGGTGGTGTGGCGCGAAGCCGACGGCCTGCACCTCGCCGGACACACGCCGGCCGCGCTGCCGTGGCGGGCGATGCACATCGTCACCGACGCCGGCCGCCGCACCCCCGAACAGTGGCGCCAGGCGCTCGACGCGATCGACGAGGGGCCGCGCGACGTGCTGACCGCCCTGGCGACCGGCCCGAGCGTCGGCGTCACCCGCGACGCAGGCCCGGACGCCGACCCGGCCCGGCCGGTCCCGATCCTGCTCGCCAACGGACTGATCTCCCACGTCGAGGATCAACTCGTCGAGATCGAGCCGACGGTCGCCCAGCTGATCCGCGGCGAGCCGCTGCTGCGCGTCGACGACCTGCGTCCCCCTCCCCTCGTCGACGATGCGGCGGGCACCCCGCTGCCCGGCGGCACGAAGGCGCTTTCGGCGACCGCCGCCGGTGCGGCGGTGGAGCTGCTCAGGGAGACCGGCGACGTGCTCGCGAGCCTCGGCGCGTCTCCGACGCCCGAGCTGAGCGCCGGTGGCATCGGGATTCGCGAGCTGCGGCGCATCGCCAAGGAGACCGGCCTCACGCCGTCGCGGATCGGCCTGATCGTCGAGCTGTGCGCGCGCCGTCACCTGATCGACGTCGGGCAGCCCGATCCGGAGCCGCCGCGCTACAACGGCGAGCCAGCCTGGGCCCCGACGCTCGCGGCCGACGGGTGGAGCCACCAGTCGCGGGCGCGGCAGTGGGCCACGCTGGTCACGGCATGGTTGGCGCTGGACCGCCGGACCTGGCTGATCGGCGAACGCGACGCCGACGGCGCGGTCGTCGGCGCCCTCGTGCCCGGCGTCCCCGACCAGGTCGCGCGACGCGAACGGCGGATGGTGCTCGCTACGCTGGCCGATGCCGAACCGGGCACCGCTCCCGGAGTCGACGCCCTCGTCTCGGCGCTGCTGTGGCGCCGTCCGCGGATGCGCCGCAGACTCACGCGCCATGCCGTCTCGGAAACCTTGCGCGAGGCCACCGAAGTCGGTCTGGTGGCCCACGGCGCCCTCACCGAGATCGGGCGGCTCGTGCTCGACGACCCGGACGACGACGAGTTGGTGGCCGCGATGGACGCGGCGCTGCCCGAGCCGGTGGACCATTTCCTCGCCCAAGCGGACCTGACCCTGATGGTGCCAGGACCGATGACTCCGGAACTCGCCGCCGAGGTGGCACTGGTCGCCGACCTGGAGTCGGCCGGCGCGGCGTCGGTGTACCGCGTCACCGAGGACAGCGTGCGCCGCGCGCTGGACGCCGGCCGGACCGGTGCCGAACTGAACGCGTTGTTCGCCAACCACTCGTCCACCCCCGTACCGCAGTCGCTGACCTATCTGATCGACGATGTCGCGCGCAGGCACGGCACGCTGCGCGTCGGCGTCGCGTCCTCGTTCGTCCGGTGCGACGACCCGGCGACCATGGCAGCGGTGTTGCGCAGCAAGACCGCCGACGCGCTGGCGTTGCGCCCCTTGGCCCCGACGGTGCTCGTGTCCCCCGCACCGGTGCGCGACGTGCTCGACGCCCTGCGGGAAGCCGGGTTCACGCCCGCGGCAGAAGATTCCTCGGGTGCGCTCGTCGACCTGCGTTCGGCGGGCAGCCGCGTGGTGACGCGCCACCGTCAACCGGCGCCCCGCCGGCCGGCGGCGTCGGCGACGCAGCTCGCCTCGGTGGTCACCCGGATGCGCACCGCTGACGCGGCGGCCGGGCAGGCGAGCCGTCGCGGTGAGACCGTGCGGGCCAGCGGCGGCGGTGAGTCGGTGTCGGCGTTGATCACCCTGGCCATGCGCACGGGCCGACGACTGCGCGTCGACTACGTCGACTCGCACGGCAAGGCCAGCCGCCACGTCGTGAAGGTCCAGCTTCTGCGCGCGGGCCGGCTGATCGCGGCCGAGGTCCCGTCGGGCGACGAGGTGCAATTGTCCATGCACCGGATCACCACGGTCGAACTCCTCGACTGATCGTGGACAATGGTCAGGTGACCGACGGACCCCTGATCGTGCAATCGGACAAGACCCTCCTCCTCGAGGTCGATCATTCCGGCGCACCCGCCGCCCGCGCCGCCATCGCCCCGTTCGCGGAGTTGGAACGCGCTCCCGAGCACGTCCACACCTACCGCGTAACGCCGCTGGCCCTGTGGAACGCACGCGCGGCCGGCCACGACGCCGAGCAGGTCGTCGATGCCCTGGTGACCCATTCTCGCTACGCCGTGCCGCAACCGCTGCTGATGGACATCGTGGACACGATGGCCAGGTTCGGCCGGCTTCAACTGGTGAAGCACCCGGCCCACGGGCTGACCCTGGTCAGTCTGGACCGCGCGGTCCTGGAAGAAGTGCTGCGCAACAAGAAGGTAGCCCCGATGCTGGGCGCCCGCATCGACGACGACACCGTCATCGTGCATCCCTCCGAGCGCGGCCGGCTCAAGCAGATCCTCCTCAAGATCGGCTGGCCCGCCGAGGATCTCGCGGGCTACGTCGACGGTGAGGCGCACCCCATCGAGCTCGACGAGTCGGATTGGGAGCTGCGCGACTACCAGGCGCTGGCCGCCGAATCGTTCTGGGCGGGCGGCTCGGGGGTCGTGGTGCTGCCGTGCGGCGCGGGCAAGACGATGGTCGGGGCGGCGGCGATGGCCAAGGCGGGGGCGACGACCCTCATCCTGGTGACCAACACGGTTGCCGGGCGGCAGTGGAAGCGCGAACTCATCGCTCGCACGTCGCTCACGGAGGAGGAGATCGGCGAGTACTCCGGCGAGCGCAAGGAGATCCGTCCGGTCACCATCGCGACCTACCAGGTGATGACCCGCAAGTCGAAGGGCGAGTACCGCAATCTCGACCTCTTCGACTCGCGCGACTGGGGACTGATCATCTACGACGAGGTGCACCTGTTGCCCGCACCGGTGTTCCGGATGACCGCCGACCTGCAGTCGCGCCGACGCCTGGGCCTGACCGCGACGCTCGTGCGCGAGGACGGCCGGGAAGGCGACGTCTTCAGCCTCATCGGCCCCAAACGCTTCGACTCGCCCTGGAAGGACATCGAGGCGCAGGGGTGGATCGCCCCGGCCGAGTGCATCGAGGTGCGTGTCACCCTCACCGATTCCGAGCGCCTCTCCTACGCGATCGCCGAGAACGACGAGAAGTACAAACTGTGCTCGACGGCCCATACGAAGGTGGGGGTGGTGAAGTCCATCCTCGACCGCCATCCGGGTGCGCCGACGCTGATCATAGGCGCCTATCTCGACCAGCTCGCCGAACTCGGCGAGGCCCTCGACGCCCCGGTGATCCAGGGGTCGACGAAGACCAAGGAGCGCGAGGCGCTGTTCGACGCCTTCCGGCGCGGCGAGGTCGAGCGGCTCGTCGTCTCCAAAGTGGCGAACTTCTCCATCGACCTGCCAGAAGCATCGGTCGCGGTGCAGGTGTCGGGAACCTTCGGATCGCGCCAGGAGGAGGCTCAACGCCTCGGGCGGTTGCTGCGCCCCAAGAGCGACGGCGGCCAGGCGCACTTCTACTCGGTCGTCTCTCGCGACACCCTCGACGCCGACTACGCCGCTCATCGCCAGCGCTTCCTGGCCGAGCAGGGCTATGCCTATCGGATCGTCGACGCCGACGACATCGTCGGGCCCGCGATCGGCGACGGCGGATTGGAGGACTAAAGGTGAACAAGAACAACGAACGCGTGTTCCGCATGCCGGTGGCCAGCGTTTACCCGCACTACGTGACGAAGGTGGAGAAGAAGGGGCGAACGACGGCGGAGCTCGACGAGGTCATCCGGTGGCTGACCGGCTACGACGACGCCGGACTGCGCAAGGTGCTCGACGAGGACGTCGATTTCGCGACCTTCTTCGGCGACGCCCCGGAGATCAATCCCAACGCTTCGCTGATCACCGGATCGATCTGCGGCTACAAGGTGCAGGAGATCGAGGACCCGCTGATGCGCCAGATCCGGTATCTGGACAAACTCGTCGACGAACTGGCCAAGGGCAAGGCGATGGACAAGATCCTGCGCAAATAGGGAGACGTCCAGCGACCTCACAGAAGGGGCTGTTAACATTCGTCTCGCAATCGAATCGTTACCAAAATGAATCGATCTTTACATCGATCCTGGAGCCGAGGTATCCATGCGCCCCAATAACTTCACACGTTCGATCACGCTGCCCATCGCCGCCGCGGCAGCGGTGGCTCTCGCCGCGCCGGTCGCCTCCGTCCACGCGAACAGCATCGACCTGGGCAGCCTCGGCTCGTCCGACAACAAGCCCAAGCACTGGGGAAAGCTCGGCCGCAAGAACGCCCCCAACGGCGTCCGCTCGATCAACACCTGGGTGTACGCGCCCACGGCGAAGGCACGGGGCGGCGCCTACCCGCTCGGGCGTCAGATCGGCGTGAAGTGGAACTCGGTGATCGAGTCCGGCGACGAGATCCTCGGCAAGGAGTGCAACATGACGGTCCGGATCACCGGTCCGCGCGCACCCCGGCCGTTCAAGACCAAGCTCTGCACCTCCAAGCACACCTGGAAGATCAACGTGCGCGGCGCCTACACGATCCGGGTCACCGACTCGATCTCCGGCGCCTCCAACGCCGTGCGCCTCAACGTCAGGTAGCGCTCGACGGTTGCATTCAGCAGGGCAGGTAACTCTCCCATGCTAGCGTGATTGACGTGGCAGCACCATCGGAAGCCCAGTACGCGCGGCGGACGCAGGAGCAGCGCAGCGCCGAAACGCGGGCCAAACTCCTCAATGCCACAATCGACTGTCTCGTCGAATACGGGTACAGCGGCACCACGACGTCACGGGTCGCCGAGCGCGCCGGAGTCACCCGCGGAGCCCAGCTGCACCACTTCGGCTCCCGCAACGACTTGGTCAGTGCCGCCGTCCAGCACCTCGCCGCCCGGCGAACCGCCGACGCGGTCGAGCAGGTCGGTGCGCTCCAGGCCTCCCCGGACCCGGTGTCGGCACTCCTGGAACTGCTGTGGGACCTGCACAACGGCCCGTTGTTCACCGCGAGCATCGAGCTTCTCGTCGCGGCCAGGACCGACCCCGAACTGAGGATCGAAGTCGCCAAGTTCGAGCGCGTCGTCAATCAGACCGTCGCCGCGATGGTGGCGGAGTACTTGCCGAGCGGGTCTGAGCGGGCAGTCCGCGAGTTCGTCTTCACCTCCATGGACGCGCTGCGGGGAATCCTCTTCTCGGCCTATATCGACGCCGACCCCGGTCGCACCCGCCGACGGTGGGAGCGCGCGTCCCAGGCGCTCCGGGCGACGATCGACCCGAAGCTCCTGACCCCCGCGCCGGCCGGCGATCCGTCCTAGCCACCGCGAGAAAATGTGATTCAGCTCACGCTCTGTTGATACATACATTCTTGCATGTTTGTATTGCCCTCGAGGTGATGAACATGACGAACAAAGTGTTTGTCGTCGGCGTGGGCATGACGAAATTCGAGAAGCCCGGCCGACGCAAGAACGACGACGGATCGGACTGGGACTACCCCGACATGGCGCAAGAGTCCGGGACCAAGGCACTGGCCGACGCCGGGCTCGACTACGACAAGGTGCAGCAGGCCTACGTCGGCTATGTCTACGGCGAGTCGACGTCGGGTCAGCGAGCCGTCTACGGACTCGGGATGACCGGCATCCCGGTCGTCAACGTGAACAACAACTGCTCGACCGGCTCGACGGCGCTGTTTCTCGCCGCGCAGGCGATCCGCGGTGGGCTGGCCGACTGCACCCTCGCCCTCGGGTTCGAGAAGATGCAGCCGGGCTCACTGGGCTCCACCTTCGATGACCGCGCCAACCCGATGGACCGTCACATTCTCGAGTTGGCCGAGATCAGCGAGGTGCTGTTCCCGCCCGCCCCGTGGATGTTCGGCGCCGCCGGACGCGAGCACATGACGAAGTACGGTTCCACCCCCGAGCACTTCGCCAAGATCGGCTACAAGAACCACAAGCACTCGGTCAACAACCCCTACGCGCAGTTCCAGGACTCCTACACGCTGGAGGAGATCCTCGACTCGCGGATGATCTACGACCCGCTCACCAAGCTGCAGTGCTCCCCCACCTCCGACGGGTCGGGCGCTGCGATTCTGGCGTCGGAACGGTTCGTCGACGAACACGACCTGGCCGACCGCGCGGTCGAGATCGTCGGCCAGACGATGGTCACCGACTTCCAGAACACCTTCGACGGCACCTGCGCGGGCATCATCGGCGACCACATGAATCGCGCCGCCGCGACGACGGTGTACGAGCAGTCGTCGCTCGGTCCGGACGACTTCCAGGTCATCGAGCTGCACGATTGCTTCTCGGCCAACGAACTCCTGCTCTACGAGGCCCTCGGCCTGGCCGCCGAAGGCGAGGCGCACAAGCTGATCGACAACAGCGACACCACCTACGGCGGTCGCTGGGTGGTCAACCCGTCCGGCGGTCTCATCTCCAAAGGCCACCCGCTCGGCGCCACCGGACTCGCCCAGTGCAGCGAGCTGACCTGGCAGTTGCGCGGCGACGCCGACAAACGCCAGGTGGACGGCGTCACCGCCGCCCTGCAGCACAACATCGGCCTGGGCGGCGCCGCCGTCGTCACCGCCTATCAGCGCGCGAACCGCTGAACAACCCCGCAAACCACCGGAAAGAGGAAGAACCATGGGACACATCGAAGCCACCGAGAAGCTGACCGCATCGCCCGAGGCCGTCTGGAGCATCATCTCCGACCCGCAGACCTGGGGCGACTGGTTCAGCATCCACGAGCGCTGGATGGAAGAGCCCCCGGCCACCCTCGGCCAGGGCAGCAAGCTGGTCGCGAAGATCATGATGCTCGGCATGGCCAACAAGATCGAGTGGACCGTCGACGAGGTCGACGCACCCAGTCTGCTGAAGCTCAGCGGCACCGGCATGGCCAACGTGAAGGTCGCGTTCCAGTTCGAGTTGAAGCCCGACGGCACCGGTAGCGAGCTGCAGATCGCCGGCGACTTCTCCGGCACCCTGATCAAGGGCGCACTGGCCAAGGCAGTCGAGAAGGACGCGACCGCACAGATCGGCAAGAGCCTGTCACAGCTCGACGCGCTGGCCACCGCAGCGGCATGACGTCGAAGGAGAAGACCGCCTACGAGTTCGACGGCGGCGGGCTGAACACCTGGTCGGACCCGGAGGCCTTCGACGTCACCCGGGAGCGGCTCGGCGAGTACGCGGCGGCGACCAACGACCCGATCGAGGCGCACCGCGACGGTGACATCGGCTCGCCGGTGTTCGCGATCGTCCCGGCCTTCGACGCGATGCTGTCGCCGGTCGTCGACGTGGCACCGATCGAGATTTTCGGCAAGGTGGTCCACGGCGAGCAGGACTTCTGGTTCCACCGCCCGATCAAGCCCGGCGACGTGATCACCACGCGGGCGCGGGCGATCGGCTACGACACCGTCGAAAGCGGTGCCCGCCTGTCGATCCACGTCGAGTGCCGGGATGCGAACGAGGAATTGGTCAACGAGCAGTACCTCCTCGCCTTCTTCCGCGGCGTCGACGCGGGTGCGGCGGTGGGCGAATCCGTCCCCGCGCACAAGCTCGCCGAGGCGGTGCGGTCCGGTGAGCCGCTGGCGACGGTCACCGCCCACGTCGACGACGACCAGACGTTCCGGTACGCGCCGGCATCGGGCGATCCGATGCCGATTCACCTCGATGAGGAGGTCGCCAAGGACTCCGGCTTGCCCGGGATCATCGCGCACGGCCTGTGCACGATGGCCATGGCGTCGTGGGGCGTGCTGTCGCAGGTCGCCGACGGCGACGTGAATCGGCTCAAGCGGTTCGCGGTGCGCTTCTCGAAGATGGTCTTCCCCGGCGACGACCTGGAGACCCGGATCTGGCGGACCGGGTCCGCGGACGGGCGGACGACCTACGCCTTCGAGACCGTGCGCGGCGAGGACGTCGTCCTGACCGACGGCCTGGCCGTCGTCGCCGACTGATCCCCGTTTCCCACTTCTAGTTCCACTTTCTTTCTAAGGAGAATCCCGATGGGTGCTTTGGACGGCAAGGTCGCTGTCATCACCGGCGCCGGCCGAGGAATCGGCCGCGAACACGCACTGCTCTTCGCCAAGGAGGGCGCGAAGGTCGTCGTCAACGATCTCGGCGGCGACAACGCCGGCGAGGGCGTCGACCAGACGCCCGCGGCCGAGACGGTCGAAGCCATCAAAGCCGCAGGCGGCGAGGCCGTGATCAACGGCGGCAACGTCGCCGACTGGGACGAGGCCAGCGCGCTCGTCCAGCAGGCGATCGACGAGTTCGGCGGCCTGGACATCGTGGTCAACAACGCGGGCATCCTGCGCGATGCCTTCCTCGCCGGCATGACCGAGTCCGAATGGGACGCCGTGGTCGCGGTACATCTGAAGGGCCACTTCAACGTGATGCGGCACGCCGCGGCGTATTGGAAGGACCAGAGCAAGGCGGGGAACCAGCCCAAGGCCGCGGTGGTGAACACCGCGTCCGCGTCGGGCACGACCTTGCCGAACGCCGGACAGATCAACTACGGCGCCGCCAAGGCGGGCATCGCCGCGATCACCCTCGTCGCCGCCGACGAGTTGGAGCGCTACGGCGTCCGCGTCAACGCGATCGCACCGATCGCGCGTACCCGCCTGACCCTCGCGACGCCCGGCATGGGTGCCATGATGGCCGCCGAACTCGAAGACAGCGAGGGCGGGTTCGACGCCTTCAGCCCGGCCAACATCTCGCCGCTGGTCGCCTACCTGGCCTCCGATGCCTGCGATATCACCGGCACGGTGTTCGCGGTGCAGGGCGGCGCGATCTCCGAACTCGCCGGCTGGCACGACGTGAAGACCATCGAAACCGAAGGTCCGTGGACCGTCGACGACATCGCTGCGAGGCTCCCATGATCACCTGGTCGGAAACCGACGTCATCATGCGCGATGCGGTCCGCGAGTGGATCGACGCGAACGTCGCACCGGTGCTCGACGACCTCGAACACGGCGACATGCTCCCCTATCCGCTTGCCAGCAAGATGTGGGCCGACTTCGGCATCAACATGATGGCCTCGGAGGCGCTGGAGAAGTACCTCGCGCGACAGCGGAAGAAGGCCGAGCAGGGGCCGTCGGAGACGTCGGACAAGAAGCCCAAGGCCGACGGAGAGTCCGACGCACTCGGCGAGGCCGGCGCCCAACTCTCGATGGCGGCGGCCATCCTCGCCGAGTTGGCCGGGGTCACCCTGGGAACCGTCGCCTCGGTCGGCGTCTCGCTGGGCCTGGGCGCCGCGACGATCCTGTCGCGCGGCACGCTGGCACAGCAGGAACGGTGGCTCCCGGATCTGGTCACCCTGGACAAGATCGCCGCGTGGGCGATCACCGAGCCCGATTCGGGGTCGGACGCGTTCGGCGGGATGAAGACCTACGTCCGCCGCGACGGCGAGAACTACATTCTCAACGGGCAGAAGACGTTCATCACCAACGGCCCGAACGCCGATGTCCTCGTCGTCTACGCGAAGCTCGACGAGGGCGACGACACCCCGATGCGCGATCGCAAGGTGCTGACCTTCGTCCTGGAATCCGGGATGGCGGGCCTCACCCAGGGCAAGCGGTTCAAGAAGATGGGCATGCACTCCTCTCCCACCGGGGAGCTCTTCTTCGACGACGTGGTGCTCACCCCGGACCGTCTGCTGGGCGAAACCGAGGAGCACGGCGGTGGCGACGGACGTGAAAGTGCCCGGCAGAGCTTCATCGTCGAGCGCGTCGGTTGCGCGATTCTGTCGCTGGGCATCATCAACGAATGCCACCGCCTGTGCGTCGACTACGCACAGACCCGCACGCTGTGGGGCCAGAACATCGGTTCCTTCCAGCTGATCCAGCTGAAGCTGGCGCGCATGGAAGTGGCCCGGCTCAATGTGCAGAACATAGTGTTCCACGCCATCGAGTCGCTGCGCAGCGGCACGCTGCCGACGCTCGCCGAGGCGTCGGCGATGAAGCTCTATTCGACCGAGACGGCCACCGAGGTCGCCATGGACGCCGTCCAGCTCTTCGGCGGCAACGGTTACATGTCCGAGTATCGCGTCGAGCAGTTGGCGCGCGACGCCAAGTCGCTGATGATCTACGCCGGCACCAACGAAGTACAGGTCACGCACATCGCCAAGGGGTTGTTGGGCGGCTGACGCCCCGTCGGTCTAGACCGAGGAGCTGACCCCGGTCAGCTCCTCGGAGATCTGCCACAGGCGGGTGGCCAACTGCTCGTTGTCGGCGGCTTTGCGGTAGGCCGACGGTCCGGGCGGTCCTTGCATCCCGCCCCGTTTGGTCGGCCCGTAGAAGCCGCCGTTGCGCGCCTGGGCGCTGGTTGCCGCGTACAGCGTGGGCAGCGCACCGTCGGCCGCCGACTGCGCCATCAGCTTGTTGCCGAGAACCATCACCCGATCCTGGATCGATTCGGTGTGCGACTGGAGTTCGGTGTCGGCGTAGCCGGGGTGAGCGATCGTCGAGACCACGGACGATCCCGAGGCCGCCAGCCGACGCGCCAGTTCTTTGCCGAACAGCAGGTTCGCCAGCTTCGAATCGCCGTAGGCGCGCCAGCGGTTGTAGCGGCGGCGCTCCCAGTTGAGGTCGTCGAAGTCCAGCTTGCCCAGGCGGTGCATGAACGACGAGAGGGTGACGACACGGTCGGAGACCTTGTCCTTGTCCAGCAGGAGCAGGGTCAGCGCGAAGTGGCCGAGATGGTTGGTACCGATCTGCATCTCGAATCCGTCGGCGGTCTTTCGATAAGGAACCGCCATCACGCCCGCGTTGTTGATGAGCAGGTCGGCCCGATCGATCCGGTCGGCGAAATCGCGCACCGAGTCCAGACTCGCCAGGTCGAGTTGCTCGACGCGGGCGCCGGGGCCCACCTCGGCGGCCGCGGCATTCGCCTTGTCCAGATTGCGGCAGGCCAGCACCACGTCGGCACCGGCCTTCGCGAGCGCGATTGCCGTCTCTTTGCCGAGGCCGCTGTTGGCGCCGGTGATGATCGCGGTGCGGCCGGATTGGTCGCCCAAGTCGAGTGTCATGGCTGGTTCCTTGCTATGCGGTGATGTTGTCTGCTGTGTCGGGTCACTCAAGATCCGCAGCGGTATGCGGTTCTGCGCAATCGCGACACCCCTCGATCACGATCTTTTCACAGCTCGCGCCTTCCGGTGCCGGGCTGCGGGTAGCGCGGCATACCTCGCGATGGTCTCGATACAAATCCCTCGCACGCTCGGGATTCACTCGACCACCCAACGATGACGTCCGCTTTGGGTGGTCGAGTGGCCGCGACGAAGGAGCGGCCGTATCGAGACCATGCCATCCGAACCGGGGCCCCTGTTTGGGTGGTCGAGTGGCCGCGACGAAGGAGCGGCCGTATCGAGACCATGCCATCCGAACCGGGGCCACTGTTTGGGTGGTCGAGTGCCGCGACGAAGGAGCGGGCGTATCGAGATCATCGCGAGCGGGCCGGGCCACTGTTTGGGTGGTCGAGTGGCCGCGACGAAGGAGCGGGTGTATCGAGACCATCGCGAGCGGGCTGGGGTAGTTGCTGGGTGGTCGAGTGGCATCGCGGCCAGCCTGCCTGCACGAAGTGTCCTAGATGTTGGACACTCGGCCACCGGCGCGGCAGCCACTATTGGTGACACCAGTCACAGACTCATGCACAGAAGGGTGCAGCTCACATGACCGCAACCATCGTCCCCGACCAGTCGACACGCGCACTCGGCGAGCGCTGGGCCCTCGCCCTCAACGATCTCGACCAGTTCGCCGAGATGTGCTCCGACGACTGTCAGGTGTGGCACAGCACCGACAACGCCTGGGTCTCGGTACCGCAGGCCGTCGAAGATGCCCGTCGTCGCGCAGGCGACATTCCGCCCCAGTTCGAAGCTCGGGGCGTGACCTACACCGAGAACGGGTTCTTCAACCAGTGCTACATCGCCATCGACCTCGCCGGTCAGCCGATGAGGCTCCACCTGGTCCAGCTCGTCGACGTCAAAGACGGCAAAGCCGTGCGCGTCCAGGAATACGTCGGACCCGAGATGCCGGTCGACTAGGTTCGGGTCACGGCGCGGTTGTACTCCAGCGCCTTCTCCAGCCAGAAGACGAGTTCCTCGTCGCGACCTATCGATTCACCGGCGACGGCGATCCATCCCGGGCCCATCTCGCGACCGGCACCCATCTCAGCCTGCTCGGCCCCGGGACGGCGCAGGAGATCGTCGTGCTCACCGGCGTCGACTCGAACCAGCAGGTCACCATCCTTGAGCGCGCAGACGGCCATCTTCTCGTTGACCATGAGAGCCCGGCCGCCGAACATCGAGATCTCCCGGGTCACCGGTTCCTCGGCCAAGTGCTCGCGCAGCCGTTCAACCAGTTCGTCTCGCGCATTCATCCGGACCTCCTCTATAGGCTCAGCGCCGCCGTGCCACGCGCTGGAACGGCAGCCTGGTCAATCCGCGCACGACGTCGCTGACCGTCGGCACCACGGGCGCGCGGGCATCGAGGGCGGCGACCGTGGCGGCGGGCAGGTAGAGTTCGGTCTCGGTGAGCCGGCCGCGCAACCGGAGGGAACCGCGCCGCACCCAGTTCTGCGCCTCGGGACCCGCCGCCGCGACAGCGTCACCGCTGGCGACGACGGGAACCTTGGCATCTTTCGCGACTTCGGAAAGTCGGGCACATTCGTTCACCGGGTCGCCGATCACCGTGTACTCGTAGCGGGTCGCGGCACCGATGTCACCGGCGAAGACGGTGCCGTGCGACACCCCGATGCCCCACTTGATCGGCAACTCCTCGCGCAGCCGGTCGGCAAGGGCACGCGACGCCCGCAACGCGGCGGCCGCGGCATCGTCGAGCGCGACCGGTGCACCGAAGACGACGAGCGCCGCGTCGCCCTCGAACTTGTTGATGAAGCCGTCGTGGTCGTCGACGACCTCGGCGACGATCGTGAAGAACCTGTTGAGCAGGCCGGCGACCGTCTCCGGGTCGAGCCGGGCACCCATCATCGTCGAACCGGTGATGTCGACGAACAGCACACCCACGGACGGGGTCGTGGCCCCGGACATCTCGTCGCCGCGGGCCAGCGCATGCTCGGCGACCGTCGAGCCGACATGTCGCGCGAACAGGTCGCGCATCCGCTCGCGTTCAGCCAGCCCTTCCACCATTTTGTTGAACCCGAACTGCAGGACGCCGAGTTCCGAACTGTCGTAGACCGGGACGCGCGCGCTCAAGTCGCCCTTGTTGACGTCGCTCATCGCCTTCGACAACTCGTCGAGAGGGTCGACCAGCGTCGAACCGACCAGGAGCACCACCCGGGTTCCGGCCGCCAAACCGATCACCGCGATGACGATGGTCAGCCAGTCGACCGGACCTCCCGGCGGAGGCAAGAGGCCCACCTGGCGTCCGATGTTGACCGCGAGCAGGCCGGCCATCGGCACGGCCGAAGAGACCAGCCACACCGACAGCATTCGGATCCGGACGCTGTATTTCACTTCGGCGGTCGGCTGATCGCGCATCGCCATCACCGACAGGGGGCGGGCGACGCGCTCGGCGTAGATGTAGGTCAAGCAGCCGCTGGACAGGGCCGCCAGGGTGAAACCGCCCGCGACGACGAGGAACTCGTTCGGGCCGCGGCCGATGGAGAACAGCAGGTAGACGGCGAGCGAGATCGCCCACGCCGCCATCGTGCCGTAGACCTGGCGGATGGGGATGCGTCGAATCGCGTCGCGGCGCCCCACCTCGGGACGCGCGCCGGAGAGAAACCAGTTCAAGTGCGGCCGCAGGGCCAGCATCCCGAACACCAGGTTCAGCACGGTTCCGACGACGAGTGCCAATGCCATCGCCACGAGCAGCGGCGTGTCCAGGTCGGCGATGCGGCTCAGCTGCCCCCCGTTGAGGGCCAGCTGTACGAGCAGAAAGGTCTCCAGGCCGATGAGTGCGTTGCCGCCGACGAGCGCGACCGCGGAGACGCCGACCGCGCCGGACACGATCCGTTTGCGCTGCTTGTCGTCGAGGCCCGACCAATTCTGCTCGTCGAACCCCGACATCTGCTCGAGGTGCAGTCGACGAAGTCGCTCTCTGACTGCACGCGGCAGGTGCGCTGCGCGATCACGGCCGGCCACGCGTCCTCCTCGTCGAAAGTTAGCTTCGACATTAGTGGACGCGCGACCGGCCGGCCGCGATAGCACTGATCAGGCCTGTAGACCGGCCTCGATCTCAAGGGTGATCGTGATCTTGTCGCCGACGACTACGCCGCCGCCTTCGAGAGGCATCTCGATGTCGATGCCGAAGTCCTTGCGGTTGATGACAGTCTTGGCCTCGAAACCGGCAACCGGTCCGTTGCCCATGCCGGGGTTCACGCCGTTGAATTCGAGCTCCAGCTCGACCGGGCGGGTCACCCCCTTGAGGGTGAAATCGCCGACCAGGACGTAGTCGTCCCCGTCGGGGCGGACATCGGTCGAGACGAAGGTGGCCTTCGGGTGATTCTCGGCGTCGAAGAAGTCGGCGCTGCGGATGTGCCCGTCGCGCTGCTCGTTGCCGGTATTGATGGAGGCGACGTCGATCTCGGCGCTCACCGACGGCGTGCCGTCCTCGGCGACGGTCACGGCGCCCGAGAAGGTATCGAACTTGCCTCGCACCTTGCTGACCATGAGGTGCTTGACGGAGAAGGCGACAGTCGAGTGAACGGGGTCGATGACCCAGGTGCCTGCCTGGATGGGGGCGGTGACTGCAGTTGGCATTTGTAACTCCTAAGGACAGGTGGAATCGGATGGTCCAGTCCACGTAACCGGACCCTGGTCCGGTTAATTCCCGAGTCTGCCAGAATTTTCTTGAAAAGTGTTCTTTCGGGCCTCAGCGCCAGGCGAAGACCGGTTGCTCCAGATCGTCGACGCGAGTGGGCCGATCCCGCAGAACCACCTCGGCGAACTGGTAGATCAGGGCGGCGGTCGGCGCGTGGATCAACTGCCCGAGCATCGGCAGCTGGATCACCGGCCGGGGCGATTGCGGGATCCGCAGGAACCGGGGCGTGCGCACGAGGGAGTCGAAGGGCACGAAGAAGCTCTGCGCGACCTCGGCCGGATTGGGCCGCAGCGGCGGGTCGTCGTCGAGCCAGCACACCACCGGGGTGATGACGTAGCCCGAGCGGGTCTCGTAGTCGTCGAGCACTCCGAGGACGTCGGCGTCGGTCGTCTCGATCCCGGTCTCCTCGAGCAGTTCCCGGCGCGCGGCTTCGACGGCGGTCTCACCCTCGTCGAGCCGGCCGCCGGGCAGCGCGTACTGATTGGGATGGTTGCGCATCGTTGCGGGGCGCTTGAGGATCCAGATCCCGTGCTCGCTCGCACGGCGGACGACGGTCAGAGCGACGGCCGACGGCCGCAGGCTCCCGTCGTTGGCGACCGTCTGCCGCGACCATCGCGCGAGACGCTCGCGGGCAACTTCCCGGGCAATATCCACCTATCCAGGTCTAGCACCTGGACACGTGTCTAGTCTGGAACCATGTCACAAACTGTCAAAGGTGTCATCGCCCGAAGCAAGAAGTCTCCGACAGAGGTCGTCGACGTCGTGATCCCCGATCCGGGCCCCCGCGACGTGGTCGTGTCGGTCAAGGCCTGCGGGGTGTGCCACACCGACCTGGCCTACCGGGAGGGCGGCATCAACGACGAGTTCCCCTTCCTGCTCGGCCACGAGGCGGCCGGTGTCGTCGAATCGGTCGGCTCGGACGTGAACCACGTCGAAGTCGGTGATTTCGTCGTCCTCAACTGGCGTGCGGTCTGCGGCGACTGCCGCGCGTGCAAGCGCGGCCGGCCGTGGTACTGCTTCGACACGTTCAACGCGAGCGCGCCGATGACGTTGACCGACGGCACGGAGCTGACACCGGCGCTGGGCATCGGAGCCTTCGCGGAGAAAACGCTCGTCCACGAATTGCAGTGCACGAAGGTGAACCCGGAAACCGATCCGGCCGTCGCCGGACTGCTCGGCTGCGGTGTGATGGCCGGCCTGGGCGCCGCGATGAACACCGGCAGCGTCGGGCGCGGCGATTCGGTGGCGGTCATCGGCTGCGGCGGTGTCGGCGATGCGGCGATCGCCGGTGCACGGCTGGCGGGAGCGACAACGATCATCGCGATCGACCGCGATGCCGCGAAACTCGAATGGGCCAGGGAACTGGGCGCGACGCACACGATTGACGGGTCGAAGGTCGAGGACGTCGTCACGGCCGTGCAGGACCTGACGGACGGAAACGGGGCCGATGTCGTGATCGACGCCGTCGGCCGGCCGGAGACCTATCAGCAGGCGTTCTACGCGCGCGATCTCGCCGGAGTCGTCGTGCTCGTCGGGGTGCCGACGCCGGAGATGCGGTTGGAGATGCCGCTGGTCGACTTCTTCTCACGCGGCGGGGCGCTGAAGTCCTCCTGGTACGGCGACTGTCTTCCCGAGCGCGATTTCCCGATGCTCATCGACCTCTACGAGCAGGGACGGCTGCCGCTGGAGCGATTCGTCACGGAACGAGTCGGGATCGACGACGTGGAGGCGGCGTTCGCGGCCATGGAGGCCGGCAAGGTGTTGCGCTCGGTGGTGATGATCTGATGGCGGCACGCATCGATCACGTCGTCACATCGGGGACGTTCAGCCTCGACGGCGGAACCTGGGACGTCGACAACAACATCTGGATCGTGGGCGACGACGAGGAATGCGTGATCATCGACGCGGCCCACTCCGCAGCACCCATCCTCGACGCGGTGGGCGGGCGCGCGGTCAAGGCGATCGTGCTGACCCACGGCCACAACGACCACGTCACCGTGGCCCCGGAGTTAGCCGAAACCACCGGCGCTCCGATCCTGCTGCATCCCGGGGACAACATGCTGTGGGAACAGACGCACCCGGGCGTCGCGCATGACGACCTGTCCGACGGGCAGGAGATCGAAGTCGGCGGCACGGTGCTGCGCGTGATCAACACTCCGGGACACTCCCCCGGCTCGTCCGTCCTCTACGCCCCCGAGCTGGGCGTGCTGTTCTCCGGCGACACGCTGTTCCACGGCGGACCGGGCGCGACGGGCCGCAGCTTCTCCAGCTTCGACGACATCATCGACTCGATCACCGAGAAGTTGCTCTCACTCCCGCCGGAGACCGTCGTGCACACCGGCCACGGCGACTCCACCACCATCGGCGACGAGGCTCCGCATCGGCAGGAATGGGTCACGAGGGGGCACTGATACGGCGATCCCCGAGCAAGTGCAGCGCACGCGGGTCGGCGAGCCGGCCGATCCTGGCGGCGGCACCGCTAGCGCGCGTTGATGAACTCTGACGCGTTGGCAATGGCCTCGGCCAGGTCGGCGTCGAGCCGCTCGCGCGGCCATTGCTCCGATCCCCCGAGTGCCCACATGATGGTCCACTCGCGGACGGCGCCGAGCAGGTGCTGAAGCTTGGGAATCGTGGTCACTGGGCGCGGGTATTGGGGGCTGATGCCCAGACCGGCGCCGTTGGCACGGTTCATCATCGCGGGAACAGCGGCATCGTTGGCAAACGGCTCGGCCAGTCGCCCCCCGTTGACCGGGAACGAAAGCATCAGCCACGGATGCCGTGCCTTCTGTGCGTCACCACGCCGTTCGTAGATTCGATACCCGGCGGCGTATACCGCCTTGGCATAGTCCCACTGAGAGAAGTCCCCGGTAAACGGGATCCGGTCGCAGACCGCGAACAACTCGTCGATGTCGGCAGGCTCCACTGCCGTCGCCACGAGCAGCACCGGTTCGAACAACAGGCGAGTACCGGTCTCGCCCGCGAGATTTGCCTTTGCCAGCGCCCGTTCGACGAACTTGGCCCCACGGACGGTGAACAGGTCGGAATGACGATCCAGCCACGCGCCGACCTGAGGCACCAGCTCGGCGTTGAGTTCGCGCCACTCCGCTGGTTTGAGGTTGGTCGGCATCAGAGGTTCAACTCGGTGGCCGGCGTGCCTGGGTCCTCGTCCTTGGCCCGCGCCCACAGGCTGTCGATAAAGGCGAGGTAGACCCCGACGGTGTTCAACTCGAGGTTGTCGACATCGATTTGGCCGCCGTAGAACCCGGGAACCGTTGCGCCCGCGCACATCGTCAATGTCAACGGCTTGACCTGCTGGGCGCTCCGCCATTTCTCGAACAGGGCTGGCTTCAACTGCTCCTCGACAGCGTTCAGCGACAGAGCCGCCTCGAACTGATCGACCGTGAGCCCCCACGGCTCGGTCACCATGTCGAACGGGTCGAGGGCGACGATCGTCGGCGGTTGACCCCCACCGGTGTAGTTCCCCTCGGCGTCGAAACACGAACTGATCGCGAACTGCCTCGCCCGCCAGTCGAAGGCGAACACGTCGGCACGGACTCCGCGCCCGCCGAAGGCGCTGTCGACGAACTCCTGTGCGATCGGACCGGACTCGTCGTCGTGGAAGCGCAGAAGCCCGGCGTTGCCCGACACCCCGCACAGACCTCGATCGGCGAAGTACGAACCAACCAGACTCGGTTGCCACACACCTCGCGAGAGACGCTCAAACGTCCATTCCATCGTCATAACCCCCGCGTTCGCGACGACGGCAAGCCCGACATCGAAATCAGGCTACCCGGCGCGGGCATGCTCAGGCGGGGATGCCGGGCAACGCCTTCGGGTCGTCGCGTACCGCTTGGCCGTTGGTCTCGGGCAGGTAGTACGCGCACGCGAGGGTGATCACCGACATGGCGATCAGGTAGAGGGCGACGCCCGTCGTCGATGCTGTTTCGGCGATGATCCAGGTCATCACTAGCGGCGCGATGCCTGAGACCGCGACCGCCGCCAACTGGTAGGCCATCGACGCGCCCGAGTAGCGGATGCGCGGCGCGAACAACTCGGCCATGAACGCGGCCAGCGGACCATAAGTGAGCGCCTGGCCGATGCTGGACACCAGAATCGCCACGGCCAGAAGACCGACGTTGGTCGTGTTGGCGAGCCAGAAGAACGGGAATGCCCAGATCACCAATACGGTGGCACCCACCAGGATCAGCGGCCGTCGGCCGATCCGGTCGGAGATACCGCCGGCAGCCATGATGAACACGGGCATCACGAGTGATGCCAGCATCACGCACGCCAGAATGCTGTTGCTGCTCATGCCGAGGCCGCCGTCGGCCGGCTTCTTGCTGCCGTAGCTGACGAAGCCTGCGACGGTGACGTAGAACGCCGCGTTGGTGCCGGCGAGCAGTCCCGCTCCCATGACGATCTTGCGCCAGTGGCCCCGGATGGCCTCCGACAGCGGCGCTTGGGCGATCTTTTCCTTGTCCTTGTTCCGCTCGACGACTTCGCGCTGCAGCGCCAGGAACTCGGGTGAGTCCTCGACCCGCAGGTGGATGTAGAGCACGACCGGCACGAGTGCGGCGCTGGCCCAGAACGGCACTCGCCAGCCCCAGCTCAGGAACGCCTGGTCGCTCAGGATCGAGTTCATCAGGAGCATCATCAGATTGCCCAGCAACAGGCCGAGAGGGACGCCCATCTGACCGAAGGTGCCGGCGAATCCGCGCTTCTTGGGACCGGCCGATTCGGTCAGCAGCAGGACGACGCCGCCCCACTGCCCGCCACAGGCCAGACCCTGGATGAAGCGCAAGATGATCAACAGCAGCGGCGACAGCCAGGCGAGGATGCCGACGGAGTTCCCCGCGTCGTCCAGCGGGACCGCCGGGAGACAGCCGATGAGGAAGGTCGCGACTCCCATCGCGATGAGACACCAGAGGAGCATCGGCTTGCGACCGATCTTGTCTCCGAAATGCCCGGCGAGGATGCCGCCGACGGGGCGTGCGACGAACCCGACGGCGAAGGTGCTGAAGGCGAACAGGGTACCGATCAGCGGCGACGCGTCGGGAAAGAAGACCTTGCCGAATACCAGGGCGGCCGCCGTTCCGTAGACGAAGAAGTCGTACCACTCGATCGAGCTGCCGATCAGACCGGCGCCGAGCAGCTTGGCATGCGCCTTCTTGTCCGGTACTGACACTGCGTCGTCGGTTCGCGTCACTGTCGGCCTTTCATCTCCGTGCGATGTCGGGCCAGCGTATGGCGGGAGACGGGCCGCGCTCGACGATGTCGCGAAACGCTGTCCAATCGCCAGAATCGGACACCCCAGGATCGGTCCCGTAAACATTGACAGGCTCGGTCGCGACGGCTATGTCAGGGTTTCCTGGGCAACTTCCACCTCTCAGCAACATCCCGGATCGAGCACTCCGCAGAGCGCCGACAGGGCGTCGCGCCTGACGATATGACGCACCGTCATCCCGTTCCGAGCGGAGCTGATCAGACCGGCATTGCGAAGTTGGCCGAGATGGTGACTCACCGTCGACTCGGCGAGCCCGACGGTCCGGGCCAACGCGCCTGTCGTGCACTCCTCGTCGCAATTGAGAATCAGGGAGAGCAGCCGCACCCGCATCGGATCGGCCAGAGCCTTGAGGCGCATCGCGACTTCCAGGGCGGCGGCATCGTCGAGTGCTTCGGCGGCGACCGGCGAGCAGCACACCGGTTCCCTCATGTCGATGATCGGAAGCGCCTTGGGCATGGCGTCCAACCTACCACCTTCTTGACATATATCGAATAGGTGGCTACACAGAGAACGTCGACACTAATTCGACAAATATCGAATCACCTAGGAGGAGTCGTGTCCCGCATCGAACTCACGATCAACGTCATCGACGACGACAATGCATCGGTCACCCTGAGCTGTTGCACGCCGACCGAGGAGGTGACCACGACCGAGACATCGAAGGAGTCCGGCTGCCAGTGCAGCTGTTGCTGACCGCGGACAGCCGGAACGCCCACACGCGTGGCGGCGAGCGAGAAATCTAGAACACGTTCTAGATTGGCGTGTTAGCGTCCGACCATGGGGTTCCTCAAGCAAGACGCACCGGTGGTCGAGGACTTCGCAGCATGGAGCAAAGGGACGCGAGCGGAGAAGATCGTTCCGATGGCCCGCCACTGGGCCGAGGTCGGATTCGGCACGCCGGTCGTTCTCCACCTGTTCTACGTGGTGAAGATCCTCGCCTACGCCGGGGTCGCGTTGGTCATCGTCCTGTTGACGCCGGGCATCGGCGGCGTCGGGCAAATCGACCAGTGGTGGACCGAGCCGATCGTCCTCGAAAAGGTCGTTCTGTTCACGATGCTGTTCGAGGTCATCGGACTCGGTTGCGGATTCGGCCCGCTCAACAACCGGTTCTTCCCACCGATGGGCTCGATCCTCTATTGGCTGCGCCCGGACACCATCCGGCTTCCGCCGTGGCCGGGCCGAGTGCCCTTCACCCGGGGCACGACCCGCACCTACATCGACGTCGCGCTGTACGCCGGATTGCTGGTCATGCTCGTCGTCGCGCTCTGCAGCGGCGGAACCGGCCCCATCCCTCAATTGGGCAGCACCGTCGGTGTCCTACCGACCTGGCAGATCGCGGCGATCGTCGGACTGCTGGCCGTGTGCGGTTTGCGCGACAAGTCGATCTTCCTCGGTGCCCGCGGCGAGGTGTACGGGGCGCTCGCCGTCGCGTTCCTCTTCGCCGGGACCGACATCATCGTCGCCGCGAAACTGGTGTTCCTGATGATCTGGATCGGGGCGGCGGTGTCGAAACTCAACCGGCACTTCCCGTTCGTGATCTCAACGATGATGTCGAACAATCCGGTGCTGCGCCCGCGGTGGCTCAAGCGGAAGTTCTTCACCGACTTCCCCCACGACTTGCGGCCCAGCGGGCTGTCCCGACTGGTCGCCCACATCGCGACCGCGATCGAACTCTGCGTCCCGCTGGTCCTGTTCTTCAGCGGTGGCGGCTGGCCGACGGCGATCGCCGCGACGGTGATGGTGTGCTTCCACTTCGGCATACTGGCGTCGATCCCGATGGGGGTCCCGCTGGAGTGGAACGTCTTCATGATCTTCGGCGTGCTGTTCCTCTTCGTCGGCCACGCCGGCGTGGGGCTGACGGATATGCACAGCCCGTGGCCGCTGGTGTTGTTCGCCGTCCTCGCGACCGTTGTCACCATCGGAAACCTGGCGCCGCGGAAGGTCTCGTTCCTGCCCGGGATGCGCTACTACGCCGGCAACTGGGACACGTCGCTGTGGTGCATGAAACCGTCGGCGTCGGCGAAGATCGACGAGCACGTCGTCGCCATCGCCAGCATGCCTGCGGCACAGATGGAGCGGTACTACGGCAGTCCGGAGACCGCGCAGCTGTACATGTACATGGGGTACGCCTTCCGCGCGTTCAACACGCACGGTCGGGCGATGTTCACCCTGGCCCACCGCGCGATGGCCGGCGAGAACGAGGCCGACTATGTCCTCACCGACGGTGAGCGCATCACCAGCACGGCTATCGGCTGGAACTTCGGCGACGGCCATATGTGCAACGAGCAGCTCATCGCGGCGCTGCAGGAGCGGTGTCACTTCGAGCCGGGCGAGGTCCGGGTGGTGCTGATCGACGGTCAGCCCATCCAGACGCAGACCCAGCGCTACCGGCTCGTCGACGCGGCGACCGGGGAGTTCGAACGCGGGTACGTCCGGGTCGCCGACATGGTGACGGCCCAGCCGTGGGACGACGACATCCCCGTCTACGCCGACGGGTAGACGGTCAGTTCTTGACCAGACCGCCGTCGACGACGAGATTCTGGCCGGTGACGCCGCGGGCCCACGGCGATGCGAAGAACAGCGCGGCGTCGGCGAGTTCTTCGGGTGTGGTGACCGCGCGCAGCGGCGTGGCGGCACCGATGGCGTCGAAGATCTCCTCCGGTGTCGCCGCCGAGGCGTCGGTGGTCCGCAGCAGGCCGCCGGAGACCATGTTCACGGTGATCCCCTGCGGCCCGAGGTCGTCGGCGAAGGTGCGCGTCAACGAGAGCAGCGCGGCCTTTGCGGCGGTGTAGTCGTGGTAGGGCACGACCGGGTGCTGGAAGAGGTTGGTCCCCACGTTGACGATCCGACCGAACCCGGCTTCGGCCATGCCGGGACGCGCAGCCTGGATGAGGTTGAGCGAGCCGGCCACCGAGCCCTCGAACTGAGCGGCGAAGTCCCCGTAGCCGATCTCGTCGGCCTTGGCCCGCGCATCACCGTTGAACACGAAATCAACGAGCGCATTGTTGACGACGGTGGTCACCGGAGCGCCGAAGTGCGTTGCGGCACTGGCGATCAGGGAATCCACCGCGTCACGGTCGCGGACATCGGCCTGGACGGCCAAGGCGCGATCGGGATGCGCTGCGACCAGCGTCTCGGCGGCGTCTTTCGATGAGTGATAGTTAACGACGACCCTGGCACCTTCCGCCAGGAACGCGTGCGAGATCGCCGCGCCGAGCCCGCGGGCGCCACCGGTGACGACGACGATCTGCTCGTCGAGAGAAAGCGCTGGACGTGTCATGCCGGTTACCTCCGGGTCAAGGCGAAGGCAGCCGGCGATCGTTGTCGCCGACGCGGACAATCCCTTCGCCAGTGCTAACTGGATCAGGTTCGACGGGTGTCATCTCAGCCACCGCTCTCCAGAGGGCGGCACCCCGTGTCACCGGTTCATCCCATCACCGGCGGCCCACCAGCACAAGCTCAGCGCACCCACGAATCGGTGGATCTGATGATCCGCGGTATCAACCGGACGAACACGATCATCACGATAAGTTCGACGAGCGTCTGAGTGACGACCACGAGCGGGGCCAGGTCGAAGGCGGCCGGGAGGGCGAGAACCAGCGGCAGGATGACGAGCGAATTACGGGTCGCTCCGCTGAACACAATGCTGCGGCGCCCCGGCACGTCCAGACCCGCCAGTCGGCCGGCGACGGCACCGATCGGCACCATCGCGGCGGCGAAGAGGACGTAGACGGGAATCGTCAGCAGCAGCGACGAGAGCTGGGCGCGGACCCCGAATATCTGCGAGGCGACGACTACCGCGAGCGTGACCACCATGATCGGCACCATGACGCTGGTCATTGCCTCCTGAACCGCTTCACCGGCCCGCGTGCGGGTCGCGGCCCACTGGGTCAGTCCTGCCAGCAGCAGCGGGATACCGATGATGAAGACGAACGCCTCGACGAACGGCGCGAATTCGATGGCCGCGACGAAGTCGGCACCGACGAACATCCACAGATAGAGAGGCAGCAGCACCATCTGGGCCAGCATCAACAACGGCGCGGCGACCAGGAGACGATCCTGAGCGCCGCCGGCGAGGCCGCTGAAGACGATCACGTAGTCGATGCACGGGGTCAGCAGGACGAACAGCACTCCGACGAGCAGCACTTGGTCGTGCGCAACGATCCGCGACAGCACGAACACCACGACCGGCACCGCGAGGAAGTTGACGCCCATGACCGTGATGAGGAAGCGCCAGTCCCTGAAGGCCTGCCCGATTCTGGCGAACGGGATCCCGAGGAAGGTGACGTAGAGCAGGGCCGCCAACGACGGGTTGATCGCCGCCGTCGCGGGACCCGAGATCGCGGGAACGGCCAGGCCGACGACGGCCCCCGCCGCCAGGCCGGCGAGGTAGAGCGGAATCTGGTGGTGTTCGAGCCACGCTGCCGACGTCCTCATGCTGGTCACCGGCAAACCTTACCGATCCTCCGACGGTCTATCGCTGGTCCGGCCTCGGGCGGCTGATCACACATCGGCCCTGGAAAGCAGAAAGCCGCCTGTTGCCAGGCGGCTTGCTGGTGGCCAGGGCCGGGATCGAACCGGCGACCTTCCGCTTTTCAGGCGGACGCTCGTACCAACTGAGCTACCTGGCCAGACGGTGCCGGTTGATACCGAAACCTAGAGCGACCCTGACGGGACTTGAACCCGCGACCTCCGCCGTGACAGGGCGGCGCGCTAACCAACTGCGCCACAGGGCCTGGTGCTTGAAGCTCTCGCTTCATGCGTACCCCCTACGGGATTCGAACCCGCGCTACCGCCTTGAAAGGGCGGCGTCCTAGGCCGCTAGACGAAGGGGGCCGGTGTTCTCCGTGGGGAGCCGGATCAGCTTATGTCACGCCGTCGCGCAAACACAAATCCGCTGCCGCCACGGTGACGACGGATACCAGTGTGCCACCGTGGAGCCATGACTGTGGCACGTCTGCGACCCTTCGGCGAAACGATATTCGCCGAGATATCCGCGCTGGCAGCCGAGCACGACGCGATCAACCTCGGCCAGGGCTTCCCCGACGACGACGGTCCGGCGAGCATGCTCGCCGCTGCGCAACGGGCCATCGCCGAGGGCCGCAACCAGTACCCGCCCGGCCTCGGCGTGCCCGAACTGCGACACGCGGTATCCGAGCACCAATCGCAGCGCTACGGCCTGCACTACGCCCCGGACGCCGAGGTTCTGATCACCGTCGGCGCCACCGAGGCGATCGCCGGAGCCGTCGTCGGACTGGTGGAGCCCGGGAGCGAGGTGGTGCTGATCGAGCCCTATTACGACGCGTACGCCGCGACCGTGGCCGTGGCCGGTGCCACGCGCCGCACGGTGCCGATGATCCCCGACGGCGACGGCTTCCGCCTCGACCGCACACGCCTGGCCGAGGCGTTCGGTCCCCGCACGGCGGCCATCATCGTCAATTCGCCGCACAACCCGACCGGCACGGTCCTTTCCGTGGCAGATCTGCAAGCCATCGCCGATCTCTGCGTCGCGCATGACGCCATCGCGATCGCCGACGAGGTCTACGAGCACCTCCTCTTCGACGGGCGCACGCATCGGTCGATCGCCTCCCTCCCCGGTATGTGGGAGCGGACTGTGCGGATCTCCAGCGCGGCGAAGACGTTCAACTGCACCGGATGGAAGGTCGGCTGGCTATCGGGTCCGGCAGAACTGGTCGCCGGAGCCCGTGCGGCCAAGCAGTTCATGTCCTACGTCGCCAGCGGGCCGTTCCAGCCAGCGGTCGCCGACGCGCTCAACACCGAGATGGCCTGGGTCGACGAATCGGCTGCGGCGCTGGAGCGCAAACGCGACATCCTCTCGACAGCGTTGGACGACGCCGGTCTCATCGTTCACCGCAGCGAGGGCACGTTCTTCGTCTGCGCCGATCCGCGGCCGCTCGGATTCGACGACGGTGCGGCTTTCTGCCGCGAGTTGCCGGCCCGGATCGGCGTCGCAGCCATACCGGTCAGCGCCTTCGTCGACGACGAGGACCCGTGGCGCCACCTGGTTCGCTTCGCCTTCGCCAAGCGCGACGACTCGTTGACCGAGGCGGCAAGACGCCTGTCAACGTTGTCGTGACGCTCCGGGCGCGATGCTTCCGGCGTCGAACCCCAGCGAATCGCTGAACGGCAGGCGCTCACTTGGCATTCAGCGTCACCAGGGTCGCGGAAGCCGTCCACGGTCGCGACGCCACCCGCTGTGGCTGTTGGGGTGCCACCGCCACGAAACCGGGATCAACGGCCACGCCGTCGGTACGGCCCGTAACAGCGCGCGGTAGGCCAGTTCGTCGGCCCAGTTCCACCGGATGCCGAATCGCTTGCGCACCTCGGGCGGAAGTCCGCCGTAGATCGTGAGGCGCATCGGTGGTGCCAGCGCGGCGCGCATCGGAAGCGTCGGCAACGCCAGCCTGGCCACCGGTTTGAGCAGTGGCGAGACGGGCAGGTGAGGAGACTTGCTCATATCCGGGACGGCACGGCCCTCGATGACTTTCATGAGGTAGTCCGAGGCCGGGTTGGGAGTCAGGACCTCGCGACAGTAGCGGTCCCACTCCTGCTGGAAGGCCGCTCGGTTCGGCGGTAGCGGTTGTTCGCTCATCGCGTATCGGCGGTACCACTCGCAGCCCTCCTGGTAGAGCTGTTCGCGCTCGGCATCGGTGAGCCGGTAGCGGGAGTAGCGGTCCACGGTTTGTTCGACCATCACCTGAAACGTGGCGTGGGCCCACCAGAAGGTCGTCGGGTTCAGCGCGTGATACCGAACTCCGTCGGGCTGCGTCCCTTTGATGTCGCGATGAAGGTCGCGCACCTTGACGCCGGTTCCGGACGCCAGATCGTCGTAGACCGTGCCGAGGATCGACGGCAACGAGCGAAAGACGCGGTCGACGGGGTCGGCGAAGAAATTCGAGTGGTCGATCAGCGCGTATCCGATTGCGGGATCCATCGTCTGCAGAAGGCCGGCGGTACCGCCGGTGAACGCGATCCGCATATCGCCGGCCCAGCGCCACAACAACGAACTAGACCCGAGCTTTTCGCTCGAGGCCACAGAAGAAACATTCGTTGTCACACTTCGATAGTGGCAGACCTGCCGGGAATGCGGGCCAAGTCGGGCGCGACGGCGATTGGGACGCCGGGTTGGGTACACTACGAACCTGTTGTCGCCGGGAGTCCGGCGTCACGCCCGCCCCTTTAGCTCAGTTGGTAGAGCTACGGACTTTTAATCCGCAGGTCCTCGGTTCGAGCCCGAGAGGGGGCACTGCGTCGGCGACCCTATAGTCGGGACCATGCGTCTGCTTCTCACATCGTTTGGCCACCGGTCGATCCCCGAGTTCGTCTCGGGCCGCGTCGCCTACATCTCCGACGCGGCGCGCAGCTACGGCGACGTGCCGTTCGTGCAGGTAGAACGCGACGCCCTGGAGGCGCACGGCTTGACGATCGTCGAACTGCCCGTCGCCCGCACACCGGTGGAACAGATCGACGACGTCCTCGATTCCGTCGACGGCGTCTACGTCGCCGGCGGCGAGACCTTCGATCTCCTGCACGTGCTGCGCTCGACCGGCGCCGACCAGATCCTGGCCCGCCGCGTCCGCGACGGACTCCCCTACATCGGCTGCAGCGCCGGCTCGATCGTCGCCGGCCCCAGCATCGAACCCTGCAGCCTGCTCGACGACCCCGCCATCGCTCCCGACCTCACCGACTACGCCGGTCTGCACTTCACCGACTGCGTCGTCATCCCGCACGCCAGCGGCAACCTGCCGCCCTACCCCATCGACCTGTACGCCGAGACAGTCCGCAAGTACGGCCGGGACCATAAGCTCGTCCTGCTCCGCGACGGCGAGGCGCTTCTGGTGGACGACTCCGGCGTGCGCCTGGTGTGACCTGTGCCATGCTCTAGAGCGTGATCTCGATACAGCCGCTCCTCCGTCGCGGCCCCTCGATCCGACGGTTCGAGATAGACCGCCCCAAACTGGAAGGCTCGGTCGCCGTCGGCGACGGCCGCCGCCTCGGGTTCGCCCAGTTCGGCAAACTCACCGCCCGACCGTACTTCTGGCTGCACGGCACCCCCGGCGCGCGGCGTCAGATCCCACCGGAAGCACGCCAGCTCGCCGTCGACCACCAGCTCTGCATCATCGGCCTCGACCGTCCGGGCGTCGGATCGTCGACGCCGTACCGCTACGAAAACGTGCTCGCCTTCTCCGACGACCTCCTCACACTCGCCGACTCGCTCGACATCGAGGAGTTCGGCGTCATCGGCCTATCCGGCGGCGGGCCCTACAGCCTCGCCGCCGCGGCCGCCGCGCCCGACCGCGTCAAAGTGGTCGGCATCATGGGCGGAGTCGCGCCGACCGTCGGTCCGGAAGCCATCGGCGGCGGTGCCGTCGAACTCGCCAAGATCGCCGCTCCCCTATTGAGGGTGGCGGGGGCGCCGATCGGCAAAGTCGTCAGCTCACTGCTCTCGGTCGCCCGACCGGTCGCCGAGCCGGCGATCGAGATCTACGGCCGCCTCTCCCCGCAGGGCGACCGAGAGTTGTTGGCACGGCCCGAGTTTCGCGCCATGTTCCTCGACGATCTGCTGCACGGCGGTTCCCGGCGCATGGAGGCGCCGTTCGCCGATGCCATCATCTTCGCCAAGGACTGGGGATTCCGCGTCGCCGACATCACCACCCCGGTGCGGTGGTGGCACGGCGACAAGGACCACATCATCCCCTACGCCCACGGCGAGCACATGGTCGCGCTGCTGCCCCACGCCGAACTCTTCGAGATGCCAGACGAATCGCATCTCGGCGGCCTCGGATTCGCCAAGACCATCCTCGCCGAACTCAACGCCGCCTGGGACGAACAGTCCTAGCCGGCACCGCGCACGGCCGGATCCCCGGCGCGGACCGACCTCGACTCAACCGGGCGGCGCTGTACCGGCCAGGCCGGCCGCCAGCCCGAGAGCAACCGCCATCACCGCGATCTCGGCCGACGCGTGTTTCACCGAGTCGACGTGGGACATCCGGTGCGAGCCGGCACGAGGCACCCACCGCCGACGGTGCAGCGCGGCGATCCCGATCAGCAACGCCAGTGCCAGCGCCTTGGCGACGACGACCCGCCCGTACCCGCTCGACCACACCGCCGAAATCCCCTGTGCGCCCAGCACGTCCAGGCGCACGAGGGCCGCGACGACGCCGCTGACCGTGAGCGCGGCGACCGCCCACAGCGCGAGGCCCGAATAGCGGGGCAACGCGCCGGCCCACCCGGCACGGCCGCGAATCGACACCGCCATCGCGGCCAGCGTCCCGCACCACCAGGCCGCGGCCGCCGCGTGCACCCCGACCACCACGGGCCCCAGTGCGTCGGTGCTGGCGTGACCGCTCACCGCGACGGCGACGAGCCCGATCCCGGCGAGCCCGGCGACTACCGTGGCCGCGATATCGTGCCAGCCCGCAAGACGGCCGATGGCCCACAACGCGCACGCCGCGGCGCACAGCACCGCGATCAGGTCGGCCGGCTGGGCCGACCAGGCGCGGAGATAGTCCCCGACGGACACTTGGGAGGGAGACGCGCCGAGCCGATCGGCGGTCGTCAACCACATGGCCGCCACCTCGGCGACGAGCCATACGGAGGCCGTCACCCCGACCGTCCGCGACGACGGGTCGACGCCCAGCAGCGTCAACGACCCCAGCCCCAGCAAGAACACGGATGCCGCCAGCGCGACTCCGTGAGCCCACGCCGAGGCGGTCGGCCCCGCCGTGCCCGCGAGGGCAACGGCGAGGCCGACGCCGATGACGACCGCGACGAGGCCCAGTGCGAGCAGCGCCGCCGATCGTCGGGAACCGCTAGCCGCGTCGCGTCCGGCCACCCGCACCGCCCCGCGTGAACCAGGCGACGGCTCCCACCGCGGCGACGAGCACCACGCCCGCGCCGACCAGGAACGGCCACACCGGGGTACCGCCGGACGCCTCGGCGACCGGAGCGCCCGGGGTACCGTCGCTCGCGACCGTCAGCCGGAACGTTCGCTGTCCGCTGACGGGATGTCCGTCGGCGGAGGTGACCCGGAAATTGACCTGGTACACCCCGGCCGGCCCGAGCGGGCGCAGCGGGATCCGCAGCACCTTGCCGTCCACGATCGGGTCGCCGGCGTGCCAGAAATGCTGATCCGGGCCGACGACGCTGGCCGCGGCGAAATCGGGCTGCAGCGGTTCGTTGAACGTGATCTCGACGTTGGCCGGCGACCGGTCAACGCCTGCGCCGTCAGCCGGATTCGACGACACGACGCGCGAGTGCGCGGAGGCGAGTCCGCTCCCGAGCATCGATCCGGCGAAGACGAGCGCTACGACGAGCAGCAGGCCGCCAATCGAGCGCGACCCCTTAGCCATCGGAATCCGCCTTCGCCGACGCGGTGCCCGCCGCATCGTTGCGGCGTGCTCGCATCGCGGCAATGGCCGCCCCGACGCCCGCGACACCCGCGAGCAGCCCCGCCCCGCCGAGCCATCGGGCCAACCCGTCCGACGAGGACGAGGACGACGCCTCGGAAGCGGCATTGATCGTCGGTGCCGGCTTCTCCGGCTCCTCACCGCCCGGGCCCGTCGCCTGGTCCCAGGCGACCGTTTCACCGTCGGCGTAGATCTGGGTCGCGGGCAGGGTCAGCTCACCGGTGAACGGTCCGCCGGACACGTTGAACTCGGCGAACTGGCCGATCGGAATGCCCGGGGTTCCGGGGACCGCGGCCCAGCGGATCTCGGTGACCGCCCCCTGGTCGTTCTTCGCGACGTGCGCGGTCCAGCCTGGTTTGGCCTCCGGCAGCAGATGCTTGATGCCGGGGAAGGCGACCTTCAGTTCGGTGGTCGCCGCGGTGTCGGATTCGTTGGGCACCATGAAGGTGACGACGCCGAAGCCGTGCTCCCCGATACCCGAGGTTCGGGCGACGACGTGGGCGTCGGCGACCCCGGCTCCGAGGACCGGGGCGAGGGCGAGTCCGGTTGCGATGGACACGGCGGCGGCAGCGCGCGCCAAGCGCACAGAAGTGGTTTTCATGATTGTTCGCTCTCCAATAAGCGTCGTGGAACACCCGCCCGGCGCGACCGCGCGGGCGGATGGATGAAGTGATTAGGACGACCGGGAGAGTGGCGGCGCCCGTGGAATCGCGCCTCGGCCAACGACGGCGACGCGCGAGCGTGATGGCACCGCGAACGCGCGCACCGGTCCGACGACGGCAAGGGCCGGCGCGGTCGTCAGCACCGCCAGCACGCTGGTGACCAGCGCGTAAAGCTGTGCGACGAGCACCAGCAGCAGCGCACTCGCCGGAATCGCCACCGCGTGCCAGACGAGCATGGCCCCGAGATGCGAAGAGTGCCCGCCGGCCGCGGCCGCGTCGCCGACGCCGGCCGCGGGGTGGCCGACCAGCTGGCCGAGCGCGAGGACACCTGTCGTCCGCGCCGGAGTGATCGCCCGGCCGCCGACCAGCGCCGCCAGCACCACGCCCAGGGCGACGCACAACACCACACCGGCCGACCCGGGGACGGCGCCGGAGGCCAGCCCGTGTGCCGTCAGGGCCAGCACGGGCACCGCGACCGCCACGCCGGCCCGCAGCGCGGGCAGACCGGGGTTCGCGGCAGACATGGCTCCAAGCATCGCACACCGCCCACACGCGCCCGACTACGCTCAACCCTGTGAGCGCGAAACGCACCGCGAGAACGAGGAACTCGGTCGCCGACCACGGATTCGTCCGGGTCAGCGCAGCCGTGCCGGTCGTCGCGCTGGCCGATCCCGACGCAAACGCACAACGGACGGTCGAACTGCTCAAGGCTGCCGCCGGCGAGGGCGCCGCGGTCATCGCCTTCCCCGAGCTCGGTCTCACCGGCTACAGCGTCGACGACCTCGTGCAGCAGGACGCGCTGCTCGACGCCGCACTGACCGCTCTCGACACCGTGCGCGCCGCGACCGTCGGAGTCGCAGCCCTCGTCTGCGTCGGCGTCCCGCTGCGGGTGGGGGACGGCCTGTACAACACCGCCGCGGTGCTCCACGACGGCGAGATCCTCGGCGTCGTCCCCAAGTCCTATCTGCCGAACTACCGGGAGTTCTACGAGCAGCGGCTCTTCGCCGCCGCCCGCGACGCACCGGTGGACGAAGCCGTGGTGCTGGGCGAACGCGTGCCCTTCGGGCCGGATCTGCTCTTCGAGGCCGACGACGTCCCCGGCCTGGTCGTGCACGTGGAGATCTGCGAAGACGGGTGGGTGCCCATCCCGCCGTCGACGTGGGCCGCCTTGGCCGGCGCGACCGTGCTGGTGAACCTTTCGGGCTCGCCGGTCACCGTCGGGAAGGAGGCGTACCGCCGCGAGCTGTCGGCGTCGCATTCGGCCCGCAACGTCGCGGCCCACGTCTATGTGGCATCCGGCTACGGCGAGTCGACCACCGACCTCGCTTGGGACGGCGACGCGCTCATCACCGAGAACGGCACGCTACTCGCGCGCACCACGCCGTTCTCGACGACCGATCAGACCATTACCGCCGACGTGGACCTCGACCGTCTGCGCCAGGAGCGCGCACGGATGATCAGCCTGCGCGACCAGGTCGGCGACTACGCCGACCACCTGCGGGAACTGCGCCGGATCCCGGTGACCGTGGGGCAGCGCCCCGACAGCGCGCCCCTGCGACGGTCGGTCGCGCCGTTCCCCTTCGTCCCCCCGCCCGGCCCCGACCGCGACGAGCGCTGCCGCGAAGTCGGCAACATCCAGGTCCAGGGCCTGACCCAGCGACTGCGCGCCACGGGCATCGAGCACATCGTCATCGGGATATCCGGCGGGCTGGACTCGACGCTCGCGCTCCTCGTCGCCGTCGACGCCTTCGACCGGCTGGGTTTGCCGCGCACCAACATCCTCGCCTACACGATGCCCGGCTTCGCGACCGGCGGCGCGACCCTGGGCCGCGCCCACGCGCTGATGTCGTCGCTGGGAGTGACCGGCGCGGAAATCGACATCCGCCCGGCCTGCAGGCAGATGCTGGCCGACCTCGATCACCCGGTCGCCCGCGGCGACGAGGTCTACGATGTCACCTTCGAGAACGTCCAGGCCGGACAGCGCACGTCGCTGCTGTTCCGCTTGGCCAACGAGCACAACGCGCTCGTGCTGGGCACCGGTGACCTCTCCGAACTGGCCCTCGGCTGGTGCACCTACGGCGTGGGCGACCAGATGTCGCACTACAACGTCAACGGGTCGGTGCCCAAGACGCTCATCCGTCACCTCATCAGGTGGATGATCGACACCGAACTCCACAGCGAGACGACCGCCACCGTCCTCGCCGAAGTCCTCGACGACGTGATTTCCCCCGAACTCGTTCCGCCCGGCGAGGACGGGGCGATCCAGAGCACCGAGGACGCCGTCGGCCCCTATGAACTGCACGACTTCTTCCTCTACTACGTCACGCGCTTCGGCTACCGGCCCCGCAAGGTGGCCTTCCTCGCGCGGCAGGCGTGGTCGGACAGCTACGACGACGCGACGATCAACCATTGGCTGACCGTCTTCCTCAAGCGGTTCATGGCGAACCAGTTCAAGCGGACGGCGATGCCCAACGGGCCCAAGGTCGGCTCCGGCGGCTCGCTGTCGCCGCGCGGCGACTGGCGCTCGCCGTCGGACGCCCCGTCGACCGCCTGGCTCGACGACCTGAACTGACACCGCGGAACGGGCTCAGATCGGCAGCTCGTTGGCGAGCGCGAGGAAGTCGGCCCGCGTGGTCTTTCGGTCGGTGCGGCCTACGCCGACGACGATGAGCGAGAGTTTCGGATCGTCGAACTTCAAGTAGCCCTCGTTCTTGGCGGCGTACCAGAAGGCCGAGCCGTGGTTCCACCTCAGTGCTTCCGAATCGGTGGTCACCCGGCTCATATATCCGTCGACGGCGTCCTTGGAGAAGAACCACATGGCGTGCAGAGCCACCTCCAGGCTCGCACCGCAGATCAGCCGGTATCGCATGCCGACGACACCCGCACCGTGCTCGGCCGGGCCCATCTCGTTGCGCCCGGGGCGGATCTGCCAGTTGCAGTGCAGTTTGCGCCACGGACCATCGACCTTCGGCGCGGCCGGCAGGAGTTTGGGCAACAGGTTGACCAGCGGAGCCGCTGCCCCCCAGCCCTCCTGCGTCTCGACGGTCACCGGCTCGCTCATCGGCGAGGGCACGCCCCGCCTGCTCGCCTGAACGCGATACGTGTGCCGCCCTTTCGTCGCCGTTTCGTCCCTGCCGCGCGGCTCCGAACCGGCGTAGACCACCTGGTCGCCGCGCAACAACAGGTAGTGGTCGGCCCCGTCGACCGGTTGCCATTGCGCGTCGACTCGCCCCGGCTCGGGCTGGAGGTTGAGTCCCGACGGGGTCGGCGGCGCCGATGGTCCGGGCGACAACAGGTGGACGCCCGCGAAAGCCGTGAACGCCACGACCACTGCCGCGCAGGCCAGTGCGATGACTCGCCATGGAACCGACCGCATCACATCGGCAACCTTTCTGCCAGACGCACGGCATCCTCGACGGTCCCCTTGGTGACACAGACTTCGACGAGCGTCAGCGCCCGCTTCTCCCCCTCGAAGTCGATACCGGCGCACTGGGTGTCGTTCAGCGGGTAGCGGTGGACCGAGCCACGGTTTCCCTGCGCCGACGTGAACTGCCGCCCGTCCGTGCGGTGGAACACGATGGTCTTCGCCGCGGCACGGCCGGCCGGATCGTTCGGATATCCGTAGACGGTGATCCCGTAGCGGGGCCCGTTGCCGACGATCTTCTGGCACGTGATCGTGACCTGCGAGGTGTCGTCGAAGTACACGGGCGCGTTCGCCCAGCAATTGACCTGGTCGTAGCCGTTGCTGCTCAGCGGGGAGGCGGGCACGAGATCTGGATACAGGTCGGCCATCCACTGCACCTGCCGCCAGCTGGCGTACACCGTGGTCGGCGTCGACTTGAGCGAGAAACGCGACGGCAGGGCTCCTGGACTGCGCGCGGAGACCGAGTACTGGTAGACGCCGGGCAGCGGGAGCGGATCCCGGAAGGTCGTCTCCGGCCCGGCGTAGACCTCGGCGTCACCCCGCTTGACCACGTACTCGGTGGCATCGGCGACGGGTTGCCAGGTGACCTCGACGGCGTACTTGGTCACGGTCGTATCCGGCCGGTCGGGGGCAGCAAGCGCCGCAGCCGAGTTCTGCCACAGCGCGACAAGGCCACCGACCAGCGCCGATACCACCAGCACGGCCGCCGCGGTGAGTGCGCGACGGACCTTCGACGGCCGCGGCGGCGCGACCATCGCCCCGAACCCCGGTGGCGGGTACGGCAGGCTCGGCACCGCCCCGGGAGGCGGCGTAGCGGGCGGGCGCATCGGCTGCGGTGACGACGCCGGCGGAGGCGGAATCGCCCCGGGCGGACCACCGCGCCCCGGATCGGCGAAACGGGGGCCCACCAGCGTGCGCGCCCCCGTTTCGCCGTTCAACGCGGCGAGCAGCGCGCCGGCGAACTCCCCCGCGGTGGCATACCGGTGGGCCGGATCCTTGGCCATCGCGCGCGTCAGCACGTCGTCGACATCACGCGGCAGACCGGGATTGCGCTGGTGCGCCGACGGCACCTGGGCGAACAAATGGGCCGACATCACACCGCTGAGACTGTCGGCGATGAACGGCGGGGCGCCGGTCAGCAGCTCGAACGTCGTCGCTGCCAGCGAATACACGTCGCTGCGCGCGCCGATCGCGCCGCCGTTGATCTGTTCCGGCGAGGCATAGCGCATCGTCCCGACCGCCATTCCGGTGCCGGTCAGCCCGCCGCCGTCCTCGATGGCACGGGCGATACCGAAGTCACCCAGTTTGACCGCGCCCGCATCGCCGGGGGTCACGAGGATGTTGGCCGGCTTCACGTCGCGGTGCGTCACCCCGTGGCGGTGCGCCGCGTCCAGTCCGGCCGCCACGCCGGTCACGATCGCGGCGACCTGCTCCCGGCCGAGACCGCCGGGGTGATTCGCCAGCAGTCGCGCGACATCGGTGCCGGGCACCCACTCCATGGCGATCCACAGCGCACCGTCGACCTCGCCGCGGTCGTAGACGCGCACGATGTTCGGGTGCACGATCGGTGCGATCACATCGGCTTCTCGCTCGAAGCGACCCCGCACCTCCGCGTCGGAGATGTGCGCCGCCCGCAGCACTTTCACCGCATCCGTCCGGGGCAGCCGGGGATGCTGGGCCCGATACACCTCGCCCATGCCGCCGGAGCCGAGGACGTCGACAATGCGGTAGCCCGCGATGTCGTCCCCCACCTGGTACACGGCTCCCCCTCGATCGTCCGATTCGCGCTTCCCGGAAGTCTATGCGCTGGGCCGTTCGGCGCGACGGATAGGATCCACCCATGGCCGATGTCGAGCAGTCCCCGCGCTTCACCGCCGACGAACTCAACGATGCGTTCGCACAGTTCCAAGCGACCGTCGCCGAGGTCGCAGAGACCCGCGATTGGGACAAGTGGGCCGACCAGTTCACCGTCGACGCCGACTACATCGAGCACGCGATGGGCACGATGAAGGGCCGCGAGGCGATCCGGAAATGGATCAACAAGACGATGCACGCCTTCCCCGGCAGCCACATGACCGGGTATCCGTCGCTGTGGCACGTCGTCGACCCGTCCACGTCCCGGGTGATCTGCGAAGTCGACAACCCGATGCGCGATCCGGGTGATGGGACGCACATCACGGCGACCAACATCACGATCCTCACCTACGCCGGCGACGGACTGTGGAGCTGCGAGGAAGACGTCTACAACCCGATGCTGTTCGGCCAGGCCGCGATGCGGTGGTGCCGCAAAGCCGCAGAACTGGGCACGATCGACGAACCGGCCAGGCAGTGGATGGACACCATCGGGAAGATGTTCGACCGCTGAGACCTGCGCCACCACCCCTGTGAGGCGGCGCCGGGACCTTCGCCCGCGCCTGTGTCGGTGACTTGGGTCGGTCCAGTTAGTGCCGTACGCTTGAGTCGGTATTGCTTTGTACTTGCCGGGCCCGATGCTCGGTCGACCCCTAGAAGCATCCGGAGGATCTACACATGGCACGCGCACTCACGCAGCTCGAGCTACTGCAGGAGCTGGCCCCGGTCGCCGAGGACAACGTCAACCGACACCTCAAGCACGCCCGCAACTGGAACCCCCACGACTACATCCCGTGGGATGAGGGCCAGAACTTCGCGGCGCTCGGGGGCAGCGACTACGACCCGGAGCAATCCCAGCTCGACGAGGTCGCCAAGGCCGCGATGATCACCAACCTCCTCACCGAGGACAACCTGCCCTCGTACCACCGCGTGATCGCCGACAACTTCTCGATGGACTCCGCGTGGGGCCACTGGGTCGGCCGCTGGACCGCGGAGGAGAACCGCCACGGCATCGTGATGCGCGACTACCTGGTCGTCACCCGCGGCGTGGATCCCGTCGCCCTCGAAGAGGCCCGGATGATCCACATGACCAACGGCTACGACCCGGTCCTCGTCGCCGCGGACCGCATGGAGGATCTGCAGAACGAGTACGGCGACCTCGACGAGGTCGGCCTGCTGCACTCGGTCGCCTACGTGACCTTCCAGGAGCTGGCCACCCGCGTGAGCCACCGCAACACCGGCAAGGCCTGTAACGATCCGATCGCCGATCGCATGCTCCAGCGCATCGCCGCCGACGAGAACCTACACATGGTCTTCTACCGCAACATCTGCGGCGCCGGCATGGACCTGTCGCCGGACCAGACGCTGCGCGCGGTCACCGACATCGTCACCAACTTCCAGATGCCGGGCATGGGCATGCCTAACTTCCGCCGCCACGGCGTGCTGATGGCCAAGCACGGCATCTACGACCTTCGTCAGCACTACGAAGAGGTCGTCATGCCGGTGCTGCGCAAGTGGAACGTCTTCGAGCGCACCGACTTCGGCCCCGAGGGCGAGAAGACCCGCGAAGAGCTCGCGGCCTTCCTCGAGCAGCTCGACAAGGACGCCACCCGTTTCGAGGAGATGCGCGACCGCGCACTGGCCCGCGAGGCGGCGAAACGCGAGAAGCAGGCGTCCTGACCTCCGCCACCACCACTAGCACCGACCTGCGGATCGGCCCGTTTCGGGTCGATCCGCCGGTGGTTCTGGCCCCGATGGCCGGTGTCACCAACCGGGCCTACCGGCGTCTGTGCCGGGAATTCGGCAGCTCCACGGCGATCTACGTCTGCGAGATGATCACGGCGCGCGCCGTCGTCGAACGCAACGAGAAGACGCTGCACATGATGAGCTTCGACGACGACGAGTCGCCCCGCTCCATGCAGCTCTACGGCGTCGATCCGGACACCCTCGGCGAAGCCGTGCGGATCATCGCGGGCGAAGGCTGGGCCGACCACATCGACCTCAATCTGGGCTGCCCGGTCCCCAAGGTGACCAAGCTGGGCGGCGGAGCGGCCCTGCCGTACAAGCGCTGGCTGTTGGCGCGGATCGTCGATGCGATGGTCGCGGCCGCCGAACCGTACGGCGTTCCGGTCACCTTGAAGTTCCGCAAGGGGATCGACGACGAGCACCTCACCTTCCTCGACACCGGCCGCATCGCCGAGGACGGCGGATGCGCGGCCGTCGCGCTCCATGCGCGCACCGCGTCACAGCGCTATTCCGGTCAGGCTGATTGGGAGGCCATCGCCCAGCTCAAACAGGCGGTCACCACCATCCCGGTCCTCGGCAACGGCGACATCTTCAGCGCCGACGACGCGGTGACGATGATGGCGCGAACCGGCTGCGACGGCGTCGTCGTCGGGCGCGGCTGCCTTGGCCGTCCGTGGCTGTTCGCCGAGCTGGCGGCCGCGTTGCGCGGCGATCCACTGCCCGTCCCGCCGAATCTCGGCCAGGTCGGCGCCATCATGCACCGTCACGCCGTGCTTCTCGCCGAGCATCACGGCGAGGAACGTGGCCTGCGCGACCTACGCAAACACATGGCCTGGTACTTGATGGGATTCCCGGTCGGAGGCGATCTGCGGCGCAGTTTCGCCGCGATCTCCACCGTCGACGAGCTCGACGGCCTGATAGCGCAGCTCGATCCGGACGTTCCCTTCCCCGACGACGCCGGCGGCCCGCGCGGTCGTCAGGGCTCGCCCGGAAAGGTATCGCTGCCGTACGGCTGGCTCGACGATCCCGAGGACTGCGCGGTCCCCACGGCCGCCGACGTCATGCACTCGGGCGGGTAACGCCACTATGACGCTGGGCTCTGGATTGCGTCACAGTGCACCTGGCCACGGCTAGCTCTCAGGTCCGGACAGTACGATGGATAATCGTTCGCGGCGTCTCGGGCGCCGCACCGAAGACGTGAAGGACATCTGTTGAGCCAGCCACCGGGAGACAAGTTCTCGGGTTCCGACCGCGGCGACCGCCGTCGTCGAGAGACCCCGGGGCGCGCCACCTCTGCCGGCGACGGCTGGGTCACCGCGTCCGGGGCCGGCTCGCCCGACCCGAATGTGTTGCGCGAGCCGGCCGATCGCGACCGCTATGTCCGCGGCCGATCGCGACTCACGGTTCGCGAACTCATGGAGCAGATGGAGGCGACACCGCGCGCGCCCCAGCCGCCCGACGAGCGTCCAACCACCCAGTGGCTCGATCAGAGCCAGCCCGTCTATCGCACCATCGACGACGGCGGGCCGATCTCCAACGACGTCACCCAGCGCATCCCGGTCGTGCGGCGACGCAGCGATGTACCCGTCGACCTGTCGGCGACGGCGACGAATCGCCGGGTCCGCACCGAATCGCGCCACCAGGCGCTGCAGCGCACCCCGGACCCGGTCAAGCTCGCCGCCAAGCGCGGCCACACTGGACGCAGCCGACGCGAATTGCTGGCCCGCGACGCGAAAGTCGCCGGGCGCGTGGTGACCACAGCGGCGTGCGTCCTCGCCCTCGTTGGCACCGGTGCCGCGTGGGCGGTCAACGGCTCGGTCAACAACTCGTGGCGCAACGTCAATGCGCTCGACGGCGACGACGACAACATCAAAGAGAAGAAGCAGCAGTACGGCGACGAGAACTACCTCATCGTCGGCACCGACACCCGCGCGGGCAAGAACGCCAAGTTCGGCGCGGGCGACGCGACCCTCACCGAGGGCGCCCGGTCGGACACCATCATCCTGATCAACATCCCCGCCAACCGCAGTCGCGTCGTCGCCGTCTCGTTCCCGCGCGACCTCGCCGTCAGCCACCCCGAGTGCGAGGGCTTCAACGACAACACCGGCGAGTACACCGGCCAGTGGGTATCGGCCGCCGACAACGTCAAGCTGAACTCCGTCTACGCCATCGGCGGGCCCAAGTGCCTGGTCAAGACGATCACCAAGATCAGCGGGCTGAACATCAACCACTTCATCGGGATGGACTTCGTCGCCTTCCGCAAGATCGTCGACACGGTCGGCGGCGTCTACGTCTGCTCCACCACTCCGCTCTACGACTACGAGATCGGCACCGTCCTGCCCAAGGCCGGCCGTCAACGCCTCAACGGCCGCAAAGCCCTGAAGTACGTGCGCGCCCGAATGATCTCGACCGAAGGCAACGGCGACTACGGACGCATCAAGCGCCAGCAGTTGTTCATGTCGTCGCTGCTCCGCTCGACGCTGTCGGGCAACGTGCTGTCCAACCCGGCGAAGCTGAACCGGGTCGCCCGCACCTTCACCCGCAACAGCTACGTCGACAACGTGGACACCGAGTCGCTGCTGGACCTCGCCGACTCGATGCGCGGCATCGATGCCGGTCGCGTCAGCTTCGTGACCGTGCCGACGTCGGGCACCAGCGAGGACGGGATGAACAACGAGCTGCCCCGCGACGAGGACATCCAGGCGCTGTTCGACGCCATCATCAACGACGACCCGCTGCCCGGCGAGAAGCCGAAGCCGAAGCCGGTGAAGAAGGACGACAAGCAAGGCGACGACAAGGGCGATGCTCCCGCGGCGCCGGCGACGCCCAGCAAGGTCAACGCGCTGGCGATGACCCCGTCCAACGTCGGCGTCCGGATCCTCAACGGCACCGATCAGGCCGGGCTGGCCTCGCACGCCAGCGAACTGCTGACGCCCAAGGGGTTCGAGGTTCGCGGCGTCGCCGACGCCAGCCAGAAGCTCGACAGCACCGTGGTGCGCTACGGGCCGGGACAGCGCGACGCCGCCGCCACCGTCGCGCGGATGTTCCCCGGGGCCAAGATCCAGGCGGACCGGACCGTAAAGTCGGGTGTCGAACTGGTCCTCGGATCGGATTTCTCCACGTCGACGTCGCTGCGCTCCTACGCGACGCCGGGCTCCCGGATCAACGTCGATCAGCTCCCGCCGCGCAAGGTCGAGGCCAATCTGCCCAGCGACCTCGCCGTCACGAACGCGGGCGACGTCAGCTGCGATTGAGCCGTACGCCCGCATCGGCAACCGACACCAGTAGGGTGGACGTATGCGCAGGCGGTCCGGCAAGACAAGCGCCTACCAGGAACAGGTAGCCGCGCTCAACGGCATCCTCGGCGAGATGTGCGATCTCGCGGGGACCGCGATGGACCGTGCCACCCAGGCATTGCTCCGCGCGAATCTCCAGGTGGCCGAAGAGGTCATCACCGACCACGATCGGATGACCGATCTGTCCGGTAAGGCCGAGAAGCGGGCATTCGCCCTTCTGAGCCAGCAGGCGCCGATGCCCGCCGACCTGCGGGCCACCGTCACCGGCTTCCAGATCGTCGCCGACGTCGATCGCATGGGCGCGCTGGCGCTGCACGTCGCCAAAGTCGCCCGACGCCGGCACCCGAACAAGACTTTGCCCGAGGAGGTCGACGGCTACTTCGCCGAAATGGGCCGCCTCGCCGTCAAGCTCGCCCACAGTGCCCGCGAGGTCCTCGAATCCCAGGATCCGCAGGATGCGCTGCAGCTGGAAGAGGATGACGACGCGATGGACGACCTGCATCGCCACCTGTTCTCGGTGCTGATGGATCGGGAGTGGAAACACGGCGTCGCCGCCGCGGTCGACGTGACGCTGCTGGGCCGCTACTACGAGCGATTCGCCGACCACGCCGTGCTCATCGGCCGCCGCGTCGTCTTCCAGACCACCGGCATGACGCCGCAGCAGTTGATCGAGACGACCTAGCCTTCATTCCCTTCGCCGGACCGGCCGTAGGCCACGTCGGCGCGGTACCGCTCGAATCCGAGCCCCTCGTAGGTCCGCAGTGCCGCCGTGTTGTCGCCCTCGACGTACAGATTCACCGTCGGCACGCGCTCGGCCAGGTAGTGCAGCCCCGCCAGCGTCAGGTGATTGCCCAGCCCCCGGCCCTGGGCGTCGGGGTCGACGCCCACGATGTACACCTCGCCGAGGTCGGGGCCGTGCACCTTCGTCCAGTGGAAGCCAAGCAGGCGCTGCGACCCCGCGTCGACGGCGACGAAGACGCCGGCCGGGTCGAACCAGCCGGCACCGGTGCGCTCGGCGATCTGATCGACCGTCCAGCCGCCCTGCTCGGGATGCCAGTCGAAAGCCGCGTTGTTGACGCGCAGGATCTCCGCGTCGTCGGCCGTCCCCTCGTAGGTGCGCAGCACGACATCCGAACGCGCCGGCAGCGGAGGCAAGGGCGCGGCACCGGGCCCCACGTCCCGGCGGAGCTGGAGGAGCTCGCGGCGCGGCACCAGCCCCAAGTGTGCGGCGACCGCCCGGGCCGCGGGAAGGTCGCCGTGCGCCCAGACGCGGCAGGACCCGTCGGCCGTGGCGAGCGCGCGGCGGATCAATTCCGTGCCGATTCCGTGCTCTCGCGCCGCCGGTACGACGACCGCTTCGGCCATCGCCGGCTCGCCGTCGCGGCCGGGCAGCACCGACGCGTAGCCGCGGATCTCCCCGTCGGCGACAGCTAGAAGATGGGTAACCGCTGGAGCGGTCGAGCCGAGCGCGGACATCGGCGCCTCACCGAGCGGCTCCACCCCGTCGACGGCCTGCGCTGCCGCGACGATGGCCCGCACCGCCCGCTGCTCGTCGTCGGACAGGGCCCGCTGCGCGGCGATATCGGTCACGGACGGGCCTTCCGGTCGAGGGCTCGCTACGGTGCGGCGGCCTGTTCGTCGAGTATCTCATCGTCGGGCTCGAAGCCCTCGTCGGCGTCATCGGCGCTTCGTCCCCGAGCCGGGCGCACCGCCTTGTACCCGACGTTGCGGACGGTCCCGATGAGTGTTTCGTGGTCGGGTCCGAGCTTGGCGCGCAAACGGCGAACGTGGACATCCACCGTGCGAGTGCCGCCGAAGTAGTCGTAGCCCCACACCTCGTGCAGCAGCTGGGCGCGGGTGAACACGCGGCCGGCATGCGCGATGAGGTACTTGAGGAGTTCGAATTCCTTGTACGTCAGATCCATCGGCTTGCCGCGCAACCGTGCCGTGTACGTCTCCTCGTCGATGGTGACGGCGCCCAGCGTCAGCGTCGACGTGTGCTCCTCGGGCCGCACGCTGACCCGTCGCGCGGTGAGCATCCGCAGACGCGCGTCCAGCTCGGCCGGTCCGATTTCGGCGAGGAGGAAATCATCGAGATTCCATTCGGCGTTGACCGCGATCAGCCCGCCCTCGGTCAGCACGGCGACCACCGGAACCGACGCGGTGCTCGACAGCAGGCGACACAGATTTCGCGCGGCGGCGAGATCGGTGCGGGCATCGACGAGCACCGCGTGGGCCGATTCGGTAGTCAGGAGGGCCGAGACGTCGGCCGGGGCGTCGCGCACGGTATGCGCCAATAGGGACAGGGAGGGCAGGACCGACCCCGGATCGGGGTGGGAGGTCAGGAGCAACAGGTCCATCACAGCTCCGCTTCTGCTTGGGTCACCGCGTTTCAGGACGTCGGCGACGAGGTCAGGAGCGTCGTCGAAAGACGCTCACACTGACGACGGCGGCAGCGGGGTTAGATGACAGAATAACGCTGATGACACCCGTAGTTCACATCGCCGACTCGCCACGTCGTGGCAGAATCGTCGCAATTGCCGTATTTGGCCTGGTCATCGCGGTTTTGGGGGCATTGGTGACTGTGGACACCTTGCGAGCGGCGCGCAGCGAGCGCGAGCTGGCCACGGCCTTGCGCTCGGCACCGCGCGTCGTGTTCGAACCGGAGGTGACCCTCGGCGGTTTCCCGTATTCGACGCACGCGCGCCGCGGTGACTTCCCCGGCCTGACCATCACGGCTCGCGGCATCGCGGTCGGGGGGCCGGCCGACCTGCGCGGGGTGCCTCAGACCTGCGCCACGACCACCTGCTGGGCCGAGCTGGGCGTACAGGCCGGCGGCATTCGCGCCGACGCCGCGCACCGCTGGCACGGCTGGGCGCCGGTGAACCTGCGCGACGTGCAGGCCTACGCGAAGCTCGACTCGGTGAATCTGGGGCGGATGCTCGATATCACCGATCTCGCGGTGAACACGCCCGCACCGACGGACCGAGCCGGTGGCGGCGGCCCCGGCGACGGTCTCCTCGAACGCTCGTCGGGTGTCCTGCTCACCGGCACCGTGTCGCTGCCCCCGCATCGGCCCAGCCCGCGCACCGACTCGCGATACCCCCCGTCGGCCCAGAAGTTCGACGGGGAGCGCGTCCGCGTGAGCGTCACCGTCGACCTGTCCGTCGTCGACGGTGATCTGGTGATCACGGCGACGGACTTCTACACCGGACCCGAAGAACATGCCCGCGCCGACGTCGCGCCTCAGCACCGCCGGGCTGTGCTCCAGCGCTTCAGCAGCCGCGTCCCGTTTCCGCGGCTGCCGTGGGGCGTGGTGCCGACGACCGCCAACAGCGCCGGCAGCGACGTTCTGATCAGCGGTAAGGCCGCGCGCCTGACCGTCGCACCAGACCAGTTCTGAACATCGTCACGCACTGTTGTATGGTCGTGGCATGCAAACAGGCCGAGAGCTGATGCTCACTCGCCGCTACGCGATCGACTTCTGTCGTTTCGCGGCCTGTTGCTGTCGCTAGACGGTGGTCGCCCACGCGCCACCACCTGAAGATGGCGGCAGCGGATTCTGATCAAGACTTCTCGTGTTCCCACGGCCGGAGATATCCGGATTCCGTTTCGGCACGGCCGTCATCACCCCCGAGGAACCTTCTGGTTCCACTCCCCCGATGATTTTCCAACCATGTGAAAGGGAACCACCATGGCACGCTCCGATGTCCTGGTCAGCGCCGATTGGGCTGAGCAGAATCTCAACACCGACAAGGTCGTTTTCGTCGAGGTCGACGAAGACACCTCCGCCTACGACGGCGGGCACATCCCCGGCGCCGTGAAGATCGACTGGAAGGCCGACCTGCAGGATCCGGTCCGCCGCGACTTCGTCAACGCCGAGCAGTTCGCCAAGCTCCTGTCCGAGCGGGGCATCGCCAATGACGACACCGTCGTGCTCTACGGCGGCAACAACAACTGGTTCGCCGCCTACGCGTACTGGTACTTCAAGCTGTACGGCCACCAGGACGTGAAGCTGCTCGACGGCGGCCGCAAGAAGTGGGAGCTCGACGGTCGTCCGCTGAGCACCGACGCGGTCAGCCGTGCGGCCACCACCTACACCGCGGCCTCGCCCGACAACGCCATCCGCGCCTTCCGCGACGAGGTCGTCGAGGCCATCGGCGTCAAGAACCTCGTCGACGTGCGTAGCCCTGACGAGTTCAGCGGCAAGATCCTGGCCCCGGCCCACCTCCCGCAGGAGCAGAGCCAGGTGCCCGGCCACATCCCCGGAGCGATCAACGTGCCGTGGAGCAAGGCCGCCAACGAGGACGGCACGTTCAAGAGCGACGACGAGCTGACCGAGCTGTACAAGGAGGCGGGTCTGGACGGTCAGAAGGAGACCATCGCCTACTGCCGCATCGGCGAGCGCTCCAGCCACACCTGGTTCGTGCTGCAGGAGCTGCTGGGCCACGAGAATGTCAAGAACTACGACGGCAGCTGGACCGAGTACGGCTCGCTGGTCGGCGTTCCGGTCGAGCTTGGAGAGGGCGCTTAACCATGTGTGCAGCACCAAAACAGGGCCAGCAATTGCCGGCCGGCGTCGACGTGGAGAAGGAGACCGTCCTGACCGGGCAGGTCACCGACTCCAGCGGCGCACCGGTGCCCGGGGCGTTCGTGCGCCTGCTCGACTCGACCGGTGAGTTCACCGCCGAGGTCGTGACCAGCGGCACCGGTGACTTCCGGTTCTTCGCCGCTCCGGGCACGTGGACGTTGCGTGCGCTCAGCTCGATCGGCAACGGCGACGTGATCGTCACGCCGGAGGGCCCGGGCGTCCACACCCACACCATCACGGTCGCCAAGTAGCGACGCAGGTCGCAAACAGCGAGACTGCGTCGCATTAGCGAGGCTGCTTCGCATTAGCGAGGCGGCGTCGCATTAGCGAGGCGGCGTCGCATTAGCGAGGCGCTTCGCCGTGGCAAGGCAACCGATCGGGCCAGGCCCCGTACCGTTCATCGGTGCGGGGCCTGCCTCGTTTCGCCGACCGTGCCCACATTCCCGCCGACCGTGCCCGGCTCGCGCTATCCGACCAGCTTCAGCCCGACGATGCAGCCGACGATCACCAGGATGAGCACCACGCGCATCACCGACGCCGGCTCGTCGCCGCTGACCATGCCGTACGCGACGGTGAGTACCGCACCGATACCCACCCAGACGGCGTAGCTCGTCCCCGTCGGGAGGCTGCGCATCGCGTACGCGAGCCCACCCATCGACGCGATCAGCGCCACCGCGAACACTGCGGTCGGCGCGGCGCGCGTGAATCCGTCCGAACGTCCCAACGCCGTCGCCCAGATTGCTTCCAACACTCCTGAGACGACCAAGATCAGCCAAGCCATGTGACACCTCGTCGGCGCCGTCTTGTCGCTGGCCGGGTACGGTGCCCCTCGTCCGGGTGTCAGTTCACTGACAACATCGACCCTAGCAACTAGTCTCCGCCAATATGAATGTCACAGTCGCGCACGACGGCCCCGTCACGACGATCACGCTGAACCGTCCGGAGGTCCGCAACGCCGTCGACCGCCCGACCGCCGACGCTCTCGCCAACGCGTTGCGAGAGTTCGAGGCCGACGATGACGCCCGTGTCGCCGTTCTGACCGGCGCCGAGGGCACATTCTGCGCCGGAGCCGACCTGGTCGCGGTGGCCGAGGGCGGTGAGCGGCGTAATCAGCTCACCGAAGACGGCGACGCCCCGATGGGCCCGAGCCGCATGCGCTTGGCAAAGCCGTTGATCGCCGCCATCGAAGGCCATGCCGTGGCCGGTGGACTGGAACTCGCACTGCTCGCCGACCTGCGGGTGATGGCGTCCGACGCCATCGTCGGCGTGTTCTGCCGACGTTTCGGCGTGCCGCTGATCGACGGCGGAACCGTCCGACTACCGCGGATCGTCGGTCAAGGACGAGCACTCGATCTCATCCTGACCGGGCGCGCGGTCACCGCCGACGAGGCATTCGCGATGGGATTGGCCAACCGAGTCGTCGACCCGGGAACGGCGCTGGCCGCGGCACAGTCGCTCGCCGCAGAGATCGCCGGCTTCCCGCAGGCGTGCATGCTCGCCGACCGCGCGAGCGCCTACGGCCAGTGGGGCCTGGAGTTCGACGAGGCGATGCGCGCGGAGTTTCGCGGCGGTCTGGGCGTTGTCGCCAGCGGGGAAACCGTCGAGGGCGCCGAGCGGTTTCGCGACGGGGCGGGCCGGCACGGCGACTTCTGAGGCTCCGGTTCCGGTCGCTCACACCAATTCCGGGAACGCGGCACCTAGCTGCGCACGGATCTCGGCTTTTCCGGTTCTGGCGTCGATACCTCGGTGCGTCAGGGTGAAAGCGATGCCTTCGAGCAGCATCAGTAGCCGCTCGGCATCGCGATCGGGCGACGATGAACCCGATGCCGTCATCAACGAGCGGGCCGACTCGGTCGAGAACAGACATCCCAGAAGACGCTCCCGTGTCACCGCCGACACGGTCGGATCCAACAGCAGCGCTTGGCGGGCGAGAACGTCAGATCGCCGTCCGACGGTCAGGTCGAGCAGGTAGCCGGCGATCACATCGACCGGCGTCTCGCCGTGCTTGGCGAGGTGGCTGGCGAAGGCTTCCCGCGAACGTGCCACAAGCCGTTCAGCCGCGGCCCCGACGAGGGCCCCCCGCGTTCGGAAGTAGTACGAGGTCGACCCTTTCGGCAATTCGAGGTGCCGGTCGATCGTCTGGTGGGTGATCGCGTGATTGCCGCCGGTCGCCGCGAGGTCCAGCGCTGCGTCGGCGATGAGCCGGCGACGGTCGGTACGGGTCACAGCCAGATCATACCGCATTCCTCTATAATCATAGAGGAATGCGAAGGAGGCCCGCAGTGCGTCGATCACGACAACGATCCGCGTCAGCCGTCAATGTCGAGACAGCCACCCTGATCGCGGCAAGTCGCCTCGCGCTCGACGACTCGCAGCGCAACGCCTGCGACGTGCTCGCGGACTCGGCGAACGTCTACCTCACCGGGCCGGCCGGACGTGGAAAGACCGCTCTGCTCGATGCCTACGTCGACTGCTGTCCCCGCGGTGCCGTCGTTCGCGCCCACTGGCACGAGTTCATCCGCGACCTCCACCTTCTGATCCGGGAGCACGGCGGACTGGCCGCCGCGATCGACCGCTTCCTCGGCGGCGCCGACGTGCTCTGCTTCGACGAACTCCACGTCGACGACCCCGCCGACGGCATCTTCCTGCACAACCTGATCGATAGCGTCGTCCAACGCGGTGTCCGGCTGGTGATCACCTCCAACGACCGCCCGTCCGAACTCATGCCGAACCCGTTGTTCCACGACACGTTTCGGCCGGCCATCGAACTCATCGAACGCACGTGCATCATCGTCGACTTGGACGCTGGCATCGACTACCGCACGACGGGCGGTCGGCGGACCGGTTTCGCCGCGGGCCGGTGGGAAGTGTGCGAAAGCGCCGGTCCCAGCGACGGAGTATCGATCGACGTCGGAAGCCGGTCGCTGCGCGCTTGGGAATCGTCGCCGTCGCACCTCGGCGTCGACTTCGACGAGATCTGCGGACGCGCGCTGAGCGCCACCGACTACTTGGCGTTGGCCCGGCGCCACGCGAGTTGGACCATCCGCGCCGTCCCCGATCTCGCGCGAGCCGACCGCGAGGCCGCCCAACGATTCGTGCATCTCATCGACGTGCTCTACGACGCCGACGTACCGACGACGATCACAACCGACGTTCCGCCCGACCGTTTCGCCCGCGCCGGCCGGCTACCGATCGGCATCGCCCGGATGCGCAGCCGGCTGGCATCCCTGCGCTGAGAACGCGAACATCAGTCAGCAACACCGCCACCGTCACCGTCGTGCCCACCCGCTAGAATCGGACTCGTGGAACACTTCTTTACAGCGCTGTTGGTCCTGTGCTCGATCCTGATCACCTGGTTCGGCCTCTACGCCATCTACCGCCTCATCAACGACGAGTCGTGACGCGCTCGGGCAACGAAGCGATCGAGCAAGCAGCCTCGATCGCAGAGACCACCGGGTCTCGCAACCTCCCCGCGTGGGGAGATCTTCCGCTGCCCGCGGATACCGCGAATCTCCGCGAGGGAGCCGACCTGCACCCCGGTCTCCTCGCCCTGCTACCCATGGTCGGCGTATGGCGCGGCTCAGGTGTCGGCCACGGACTCGGTGACGACGGCGACGACCTCACCTACGCCGAGCAAATCATCGTCAGCCACGACGGCCAGAATTTCCTCAACTGGCAGACACGCTCGTGGACCGTCGACAACCGCGGCGAATTCATCGCGCCACTCTTCCGCGAGACGGGCTATTGGCGAATCAGCGAAGACGATTCCATCGAACTCCTCGTCGCACATGCCGAAGGGTCGATCGAACTCTTCTACGGCAAGCCGCTGTCGCAGACCGCGTGGGAAGTGGCGACCGACGCCCTCGTCAGCTCCGCATCCGCACCCAAGCTACACGGCGCCAAGCGCCTCTACGGGCTGGCCGAGGACGGCGCCTTCGCCTACGTCGAGGAACGCCTCGTCGACGGGGAACTCGCGCCCCGCCTTTCGGCACGGCTCGACCGCTACGCCGGCTGACTCGTCGATACCGAGCGCACCCCGCTCGCACTGACGACGCCGACTGGGCACCTCACCCCCGCCGACTGGGCACCCCACCCCCGCCGACTGGGCACCCCACCCCCGCCGACTGGGCACCTCAGCCTTCATCGAGTGGGCACGGTCGGCGGAAATGTGGGCACACTCGACGCACATCTGGGCACGGTCGGCGGAAAACTGGGCACGCTCGGCGGAAAACTGGGCACGGTCGGCGGAAATCAGGGCACGATCGGCGCGGATTCGAGCACCAGATCGGCGGCGACGCCGACCGGCAGGTGGTGCGTCACCACCACGACCGTGCGCTTCGGACCGAACAACTCCCCCAGCGCGGCACGCAGCAGGTCGTCGGAATCCGCGGCATCCAAATGCTCGGTCGGCTCGTCGAGCAACACCACCGGCGACGCGTTGAGCAGCGCACGCGCCAGCAGCAGTCGCCGGCGCTGCCCGCCGGACACCGCGTCCGAGCCGCCGACGAGCACCGTGTCCATACCGTCTGGCAGACCGGCCAGCCACTCCCCCAGGCCCACCGACACCAGCGCGTCGCGCATCTCCTCCTCCGTCGCATCCCCGCGACCGACGAGCAGGTTCTCGCGCACCGACACCGAGAACAGGTGCGCATCCTGGGCGCAGTACAGCGTCGCCGCCGGGACATCGACCGGTTCACCGTCGGCGCTCTGCGCCGACACCTGCCCGCCCCGCGGCTCCAGCAATCCCGCCAGCGTGAGCAGCAGTGTCGACTTTCCGGACCCGCTCGGCCCGACGATGACGACCCGCGAACCGGGTGTCAACGTCCGGTCAACGGGTCCGCCCAAGACGGGACTCTCCGGCCAGCCCCACTCGAGATCGTCGGCGACCAGCCGAACCGGCCCGCGGTAGCGATCGACATCAGCCGCGTCGGCCGATTCCCGCGACCACTCGCCGGGGTCGCCGGCGAGGTCGAGCACCCGCTCGGCCGCGGCCCGGCTGTGCTGCCACGCGACGCCGGCCGAGGCCAGCGGCACCACGGCTTCGAATGCCGAGAGGCCCAGCAGTATCAGCACGCCGAGCCGCATCGGACTGGGCTCGCCGCCGTCGGCGAGCGAGATGCCGATCAGACAGGCCGCCACGACGGTCAGCCCCATCGCCAGCGGCGTGACCGCGGCCGCGAGCGCCTGTAGCCGCGCGCCGCGGTCGGTCGCCGTCGCCACCTGATCCTGCGCGGCAGACACCTCGTGGAGGATCTCGCCCCGACGACCCGCCACGGCCAGTTCGGCGCCGTGGTCGAGCAACAGCATCGTCGACTCCGCGACCCCGGACCGCCCCCGTACCGCCGACTCGGCGGCCGAGCTAACGCCCCGCGCCGCTAGCACCGGCGCGGCGACGCCCGCGACGATCAGCGCGACCGCCAGCACGACAGCGGCGACCGGCGACACGAACGCCATGATCGTCACCGCGGCGACGCCGGTCACGGCGGCGACACCGGCGGGCAGCACCGCTCGCACCACCGCGTTGCCGATCTCGTCGACGTCGGCACCGGTGCGCGCCAGGATGTCGCCGCGCCGGATCGACACGGTCGACGCGGCGTCGCCGGTGGCCAGCGCCCGGTAGACCTTCTCCCTGGCGGTGGCCATCGCCCGCAATGCCATGTCGTGTGTGGCCAACCGTTCGAGGTAGCGGAACAAGCCGCGCGTGATGCCCAGCGCCCGCACGGCGGTGATCGCGATCGACAGCGACAAGATCGGCGGCTGCTGCCACGCGCGGGTGATCAGCCACGCCGACAGTGCGGCCAGCCCGAGCGCGCTCAGCGCCCCTCCGACGCCATAGGCCAGCGACAACGCGAGTGTCCGTCGGCGAATGTCGAGGGCGCCCAGGACGCGCCACACCGGATCTGTCACAGTTCCACCACCCGGTCGGCCGCGTCGATCCACTCGGCGCGGTGTGCCGCGACGATCACCGTCGCCCCCGCGTCGGCCCGCTCGCGCACCGCCCCGACGACCCGTTCGCGGGCCGCAGCATCCAGATGGGCGGTCGGCTCGTCGAGCACGATCACCGGCGCATCGCGGGCCAGCGTCCGGGTCAGCGCCAGCCGCTGCCGCTGCCCCGCCGACAACCCGGTACCGCCGTCACCCAGCATCGTGGTCCCGAGTGCGGCGCTCTCACCGAACTGTTCGGCCGCGACGTCCGCCCATCCCGTGGCCGCCGCCGCGCGCGCCAGCGACGCCGGGTCGAGCGGTCCGTGCAGCGCCAGGTTCTCCGCGACGGTGCCCGGCACGATCGCGGGATGCTGGGGCAGCCATGCGATTTCGGACTGGCAGGCGGCACGCTGGGACCGGGACAGGACCTGATCTTCGACGATGATCGCGCCCTCGTCGAGCCCCGCCAAGCCGAGCAGCGCCGCGAACGCGGTCGACTTGCCCGAACCGTTCGGTCCGGTCAGAACCGTGACTGCCCCCGGCTCGCACACCACCGACAGGTCGCGCGGCGCCCACCCGTCCCGGGCGCGCACGCCGACGCGGTCGAACACGATGGGAACACTGGCCAGCGGCACCGCGGACGCATTCGGGTCAGGATCGGGACCGTCGGCCTCGCCCAGCAGCGCGAACGCCTCGTCGGTCGCGGCGACTCCGTCGGCCGAGTCGTGGAACGCGGCGCCGACCTGTCGCAGCGGCCGGTACGCCTCGGGGGCCAGCACCAGAGCGAGGACACCGGCGAACAGGGTCATCTCCCCGTAGACCAGTCGCAAACCGATGCTGACGGCGACCAGCGCGACCGACAACGTCGCCATCAACTCCAGCCAGGCGCCGGAAAGAAAGGCCACCCGCAGCGTGCCCATCGTCGAACGCCGCCACGTCGCCCCGAGTTCGCGCACCTGCCCGCCGGCGCCCTGCGCGCGGTGCAGCGCGCGCAGGGTCGGTATGCCGGCAATCAGATCGAGCAGCGTCGACTGCTGCCGCGCGGTGGCGTCGAGCTTCGCCTGCGTCCGATCGCGGGTCATCAGGCCGATGAGGATTCCGAAGATCGGGATCAGAGGGATGGTCAGCAGAATGAGGCCGGCCGACACCAAGTCGACCACCGCGATGACGGCGATGACGATCGGGGTGAGCGTTGCGGCGAGGATCAGCGACGGCACGTACCCCGACAGGTACGGTCCGAGGTCGTCGAGTCCGCGAAGCAGCACCGTCGCCGCCCGACCGCGGCTGCCGACGACGTGCCGCGCATCGGTGCGGGCCGGATCGCTGTAGGAGTCGAGAACCTCGAGACGGACCTCGCCGACGACCGTCTGCGCCGCCCGCTGCGCATACCGCTCACCGGCGTAGGTCGTCGCGACGTGCACGACGATGCCCGCGGCGAGCAGCGCCAAATGGCCCGCCTGGGCGGCGAACCCTCGGCGCGACGGATCGGTGACCAGTTCGGCGAGGATCGATGCCGTGGCGAACGCGATGGCGATGACGGCGAGGGTGGTGACCAGGCCGGCGCCGACGGTGACGCCGACGTAGCGCCGCGCGGCGGGGGAAAGCCGCAGCAGCCGTGGGTCCAGCGGGGCTCGGCTCGCTCGCGCGCGACCGGAAGTGACGCTCACCCCCGCAACGATGGCAGACCGACCGACGGCGGGATGGCGTCGGCGGAGATCCGTTTCCGGAACACCCAGTACGACCAGCCCTGGTAGAGCAGCACGACCGGCGTGATCAGCACGGCTGCCCACGTCATGATGACCAGCGTGTAGTGGCTCGACGACGTGTTCGCGATGGTGAGGCTGTTCGCCGGGTCCGTCGTCGACGGCAACACCGCCGGGTAGAGGCAGCCGAACAGCGTCACGATGGTCACAATGATCGCGATCGACGTGGCCGCGAACGCCCACCCTTCGCGTTTCGCCCACGTCGCGACCACGGTCGCCACCGCGGCGACGGCGGCGACGATCACCGGAACCCAGGTCCAGCCCTTGCCGTAGGCGAGCTGGGTCCACAGCAGGAAGGAACCGGCGACCACGGTCATGACGATCGACAGCCGGGACGCCCACACCATCGACTCCGCGCGCAGATCGTCGGCCGTCTTGAGCGACAGGAAGACCGCGCCGTGGGTCAGGAAGGCCAGCAGGGTGGTGAGCCCGCCGAGTAGCGCGTACGGGTTGAGCAGGCCGAAGAAGGTTCCGGTGAACTGGGCGTTCTCATCGATCGGCAATCCGCGTACGACATTGGCGAAGGCGACGCCCCACAGCAACGCGGGTACCCAGGACCCGATCGCGATGCACCAGTCCCAGACCCGGCGCCACTGCGGGTCGTTGATCTTGCCGCGCCACTCGATGGCGCAGACGCGCACGATCAGCGCGACGAGGATCAGCAGCAGGGGCAGGTAGAACGCGGTGAACATCGTCGCGTACCAGCCGCCGAACGCGGCGAACATCGCCCCGCCCGCGGTGAGCAACCAGACCTCGTTGCCGTCCCAGACCGGGCCGATGGTGTTGAGAATGGCCCGGCGCTTGTTGTCGTCGCCCCGGCCCAACAGGCCCATCAGCATGCCGACGCCGAAGTCGAAGCCCTCCAGCACGAAGTAGCCGGTGAACAGCACCGCGATGAGTAAGAACCAGAACTCGGGCAATCCCATGGTCGTCTCCTAGAGTCGTCCGCCGTCAGTAGGCGAACGACAGTTTCTTGTCGTCGTCGGTCTTTTCGAGCGCCTGCTCCTCGTAGCCGGGTGCGGCCGGTCCCTCCCGGATGTAGCGACGTTGCAGCGCGAACCACACGACGCCCAGCGCTCCGTAGAGCAGGGTGAACACGATCAGCGACCCCAGCACGACACCGGCCGAGTTATTCGACACGCCTTGCTGCACCAGCATCGACACGCGCAGCGGATCGAGGTCGTCGACCCAGTTGGGCGCGACGATCCACGGCTGGCGGCCCATCTCGGTGAAGATCCAGCCCGACGAGTTCGCCAGGAACGGCGTCGGGATCATCAAGAGTGCGAAGAAGCCGAACCGCCGCGACGTGACTACTCGCCCGCGCCGCGTCAGCCATAGTCCGCCCAGCGCCACCGCCACCGAACCGAGAGCCCAGGTGATCATCGCGCGGAACGACCAGTAGGTGACGAACAGGTTGGGGGCGTAGTTCTGCCCCTGATGCGCCGGGTTGTCCTTGAAGCGTTCCTCGTATTCCTTCTGCAGGTCTTTGACGCCCTTGATTTCGGTGTCGAAGCGATGGTCGGCGAGGAAGGACAGCATGCCGGGCACGGCGATGACATGGGTGATGTTGTCGCAGTTGTTCTGGCGGCCGATCGACAGGATGGAGAACGCCGCGCGGTGCTCGGTCTCGCACAGCGATTCCGCCGCCGCCATCTTCATCGGCTGCTGTTTGAACATGATCTGCGCCTGCAGGTCGCCGGTGAAGATCACCGCTGCACCCGCGGCGATGGTCAACCACAGCGCGAAGCGGGTGACCGGCCGCCACATCGCCTTGGCGTCGTCGTCGAGCTGCTCGGGCGAGGCGTCGACGAGGCTCGGGGAGGTGGTCTCCTCCAGCTCGACGGTTTCGCCGGCCTCGGCGCGGCGCAGCTGGCGGGCCCGCCACGACGCCCGCGCCATCCACCAACAGCCGATGGCGGCGACGAAGGTCGCCGCGGTCAGCAGCGCTCCGGCGATCACGTGCGGGAACGCGGCGAGGGTCGTGTTGTTGGTCAGCAGCGCGACAATGCTGTTCATCGCCGGGCGGTCGCGAGAGGTGTCCCATTCGACGCCGACGGGATGCTGCATCCACGAGTTGGCGGCGATGATGAAGTAGGCCGACGCGTTGACGCCGAACGCCACCATCCAGATGCATAACAGGTGGAGTCCCCTGCTGAGTCTGCCCCAGCCGAAGATCCACAGACCGATGAATGTGGACTCGGCGAAGAAAGCGACGAGCCCTTCCAACGCGAGCGGTGCCCCGAACACGTCGGCGACGAACCGGCTGTACTCGCTCCAGTTCATCCCGAACTGGAATTCCTGGACGATGCCGGTGGCGACGCCGAGCGCGAAGTTGATCAGGAAGAGCTTCCCGAAGAACTTGGTGGCGCGCAGCCACGCCTCGTTGCCGGTGATGTGCCAGACGGTCTGCATCACCGCGATCATCGGGGCCAGCCCGATGGTCAGCGGGACGAGAATGAAGTGATAAACGGTCGTGATCCCGAATTGCCATCGGGAAATGTCGACGACATCCATGCGTGCCTACTCTGCTGGGCTGGAGCTGCTGGCTGACTGCTACCAACGTTTGTGGCTACTACAAACGATAGTAGATGCGTTCAACGTACGCCGCGATATTCATTTGGAACAAGGGACTCCGGTCCCCCATCTGCGGTGGCGCTCATCACGTCGGCCGCCGCAGGGACAGCCCGAACGTTAAGCGACGGCGATCGCCCGCGACGCGAGTTCGGCGAATTCGGCCGCGGCGGCGCCGGTTTGCTCATCAAGGAGGAGCTCGTCGTCATCGATCCTGGTCACGCGTGCCGCGATCGTCACCGACGAGCACATCCACACCGAGTCCGCCGCCAGCAGATCCGCGGGCGGCAGGCGTGCGTACTCGGCGTCCCAGCCTTCCTCCCGCGCCGCGGCGAAGAGGGCCGCGACGGTGGTCCCGGGCAGGATCCCCGATTCCACCGGCGGCGTCCGCAGCGTTCGGCCGGTCACCGCCACGACACTGGAACGCGGCCCTTCGAGTACCTGTCCGTCCGACGACGTGTAGATCACGTCGTCGAAACCCGCGGCGACCGCGTGGCGCAACGCGGCCATGTTCGCCGCGTAGCTGAGCGTTTTCGCCCCGATCAGCTGCCATGGCGCCCGCGCACCGAAATCGACGGTGTATCCGCGGTCGAGCAAACACACCGCAACCCCGTCAGCACGCGATTGCGCAACGCTCGACCGGACCTCGGAGATCATCACGAGCGCCGTCGTCCGCTCGGGCGCGTCGTGATCGGCGGGCGCCGACTCCCGGCCGCGCGTGTAGACCAGCCGCATCTGCCCCTCGACATCCCCGTTCGCCAGGGACCAGGCGACGGCCGCGGCGTTGATCGTCGAATCCCACGCCGCCATCGCCGGCTTGGGCAGATCCATCCGCGCCGCGCCGTCACGGAAGCGGGCCAGATGCCGCGCCAGATTGCACACCTGCCCGTCGCGCACCAGCAGCGTTTCGAAGATTCCGTCACCGCGCACGACCGCAAGGTCGTCGAAGTGGAGGAGCGGCTGCTGCGGGTCGCGCCGGCCGCCGTGGACGTCGAACAAGACAGGGGTCGCCATGGGCGTAAGGGTATCCGGCCGGGGTTGAGCGAAAGGCGCACCGACGCGCCACCGGTGGTCCACTCTTGAGTGGACGCGACCGACGGGAGTGCCCATGCCGACTCGCTTGAGGCAGCTGGTCCTCGTCGCAACGGCACTCGGCGCATTGCTGTCCGTCGCGGCGATGCCTATGCCGGGGCCCGCCCATGCGGATGGCCCGCCACCGGCAGCCGATCCCTTCTACCGATACGCCGGTGAACTCGCCGCCCACCGACCGGGCGACATCCTGCGCCTCCGAGGCGTGGCGTTCGTCATCGACGGGGCCACGGTGCCCGTGACGTCGACGCAAGTGCTGTACCGCAGCACCGGCGAGCACGGTGAACCGATCGCCGGGGTGACGACCGTGCTGCGGCCCGGTGGAGCCGCGCGACGGATCGTCTCCTTCCACATGGCCTACGACGCGCTCGGCTCCCAATGCAATCCGTCCTACACCCTGCGCGGCAATCATCCGAGCGATGCCGCACGCGTCGAGCAGGCCGTTCTTGCCGGATACCTCGCCCGCGGATTCGTCGTCGCGGTCCCCGACTACGAGGGTCTGCGGCAGGAATGGACGATCGGCCGCCAATCGGGCCAACTCGCCCTGGACGGTATCCGCGCCGCGCTGCGGGTCACCCGCCTTCCCGGATCGACACCGGTCGGGATGCTCGGCTACTCAGGCGGATCGGTGCCCACCGAGTTCGGTGCCGAACTCGCACCCGCCTACGCACCCGAACTATCGATCGTCGGCGCCGCGGCAGGCGGGTTGCCGGTCAACCTGGCCCACAACCTCGGCTACGTCAGCGGTAGTCGCGCCTGGGCCGGCGTCATCCCCGCGCTGACCGAGGTCTACCGCCGGACCTACGCTCTCGACGTCGGCTCCTTCCTGTCACCGCGGGGGAAAGCCGCCATCGCCAAAGTGCGTCACGGCTGCATCGCGGCGTTCGCGGCGAACTTCCCCGGACTGACCAGCCGCGCGATGGTGCGGCGGCCATACCCGGGATTGCTCGCCGTCCCATCCGTCCGCCGCGCGATCGCCCGCAACGTGATGGGAACCGTCGGGCGACCGCGCACGCCGCTGCTGCTCGCCGTCGGCGCATCGGATCGAATCGGCGACGGGGTGATGGTCACCGCCGACGTCGCCGCGCTCGCCAGACGGTACTGCGCGGCAGGAGTGTCTGCCCGATTCATCCGCTACGCCGGCGACACGCACGGCAAGGCCTTCCTCCCGTTCGAACGCGACGCCGCCGCCTTCCTCGCGGCCCGATTCCGGGGCGAACCCGTCGGAGGTTGTTCCACGTAGGCTGGATGGCGTGAACCAGTCGGTCATTCTCACCAGTCACCTCGACGAGCGGACCGCGGGCGCCGTCGCCGAACCCGAAGGGATCTTCGGCCACGACGGCGCGCGGCGCGTCGCCTGGCACTACGGCGACCCACTGGGCGAGCAGCGCGCGGCGACCACGGGCGCTATCGTCGTGGACCGCTCGGACCGTGCGGTGCTCGAGTTGTCCGGCGAGGAGCGCCTCTCCTGGCTGCACACGATCTCCAGCCAGTTCGTCTCCGACCTCCCCGACCGTCGCAGTGCCGAGAACCTCTCGCTGGACCTCAACGGCCGCATCGTCGAGCATTTCGTCCTCACCGACATCGACGAGGTGACCTGGATCGATACGCCGGGATTCCGCGGCGACGAGCTCGCCGGCTTCCTCACCTCGATGGTGTTCTGGGCCAAGGCGACGCCGCTACCGCGTCCCGACATGTACGTGACGACACTCGTCGGGCCGGACGCCCGGTCAGGCGCGATCGCCGACCTCCTGGAGATACCGGCCGACGCCGCGGTCTACGACGCGGGCGACCTGCCCGAGCTGCACCACCTGGGCGCCGGGAGCGGGAGCGAGCGGGCCCAATCGAACGAACGCGAGCCAGCTTCTTTCTGGCGGATCATGCCGCCGATCGGTGAGGGACGCACGCTGCCCGTCGTCGACCTCGTCCTTCCGGAGACCGAAGCGCAGCAGCGATGGCACGCCCTGGTCGAAGCCGGTGCGACGATGGCCGGGTCGTGGGCGTTCCACGCGCATCGCGTGGCAGCCGCGCGCCCACTCGTCCACGTCGACACCGACGAGCGCACCATCCCGCACGAGGTGCACTGGATCGGTACGCGCGACGAACAGGGCGCCGTCCACCTCGACAAAGGCTGCTACCGCGGACAGGAGACAGTGGCCCGGGTCCACAATCTCGGCCGCTCGCCCCGCCATCTCGTCCTCCTGCATCTCGACGGCAGCACCGATGCGCGTCCCGCGCCCGGCGACCCGGTGACCGCCAGCGGGCGCACCGTCGGTCGGATCGGCAGCGTGGTCGACCATTTCGAGCTCGGTCCCGTCGCCCTGGCCTTGGTGAAACGGGGTGTGGACGTCCAAACCGACCTCATCATCACCACCACCGACGACCAGTCCGTCGCGGCCAGGGTGGACGCGGATTCGGTCGTCGCCGACTCGCACCGTCAGGCCGGTCGGGAGGCCGTCGACCGGCTGCGCCACGGCGGCTGACGCCCGGTGGCCGCATTCTGTCGCGGTTCGCGCTAGACTGGGAGCCACGACAGACATTCCTACTGAAAAGCACGGGGCCGCCACCACAGATTGTGGCCGCCCCGGCAGTGTGCGAGGGGGTCCCAAATGGGCCGCGGCCGGGCAAAAGCCAAGCAGACGAAGGTTGCTCGTCAACTCAAATACTCCACGCCCCAAACCGACCTCGAGCGGTTGCAGCGCGAGCTCTCCGGCGGTGCGGACTCCCACCCGTCGGACGGCGCGGAGAGCTGGGCCGACGAAGAGGAATGGAAGCGCGCCTGACGCTTGGCGTCGGCGCTGCACAACCCACCAATGACGACGGGCCGTTGGTCCGCGTCTTTGGCGTGCCCGCCGACGCGGCCGGCGGGAGAAAGTCCGAACGCGACTAGAAGCGGGGGTGCTCCCCGACGAGCCGCGCGACACCGGTCTTCGACTTCGCGTCGCGGCCGCCGCTCTTGATGGTGCCGAGCACCCAGTTGTCCACGTGGCGAGCGGTCAAGACGGCCTGTGCCCGATCGGTGTCCTCCGGTGCGACGATCGCGACCATCCCGACTCCCATGTTGAACGTGCGCTCCATCTCCTCGCGCGCGACGCGGCCGCGGTGGGAGATCAGGGCGAAGATCGGCGCCGGCGACCAGCTGGACCGCTCCAGCTCGGCGACCACACCGCCGGGCAGCACCCGCGACAGGTTGTCGGCCAGGCCGCCGCCGGTCACGTGGGCGAAGGTGCGCACATCGGCCTCCGCAACGAGCGCCAGGCAGTCGCGGGCGTAGATCCTCGTCGGCTCCAGCAGCTCTTCGCCCAACGTGCGGTCGAGTTCTTCGACGTGCCCCTGCAGATCCATGTGGCCCCAATCGAGCAGGACCTTGCGGGCCAGCGAGTAGCCGTTGGAGTGCAGACCGGACGATCCCATGGCGATCACCACGTCACCGGGGCGCACCCGGTCGGCGGAGAGCACCTCGTCGGCCTCGACGACACCGACGCCGGTGGCCGAGATGTCGTAGTGCCCGTCCTCCATCAGCCCGGGATGTTCGGCGGTCTCGCCGCCCAGCAGCGCACAGCCGGCCTCGACACACCCATCGGCGATGCCGGACACGATCTGCTCGATGGTCTCCGGCACGACTTTTCCGATGGCGATGTAGTCCTGCAGGAACAACGGTTCGGCGCCGCAGACGACGAGGTCGTCGACGACCATCGCCACCAGGTCGCGGCCGATCGTGTCGTGCTTCCCGAGCGCCTGCGCGACGGCCAGCTTGGTGCCGACCCCGTCGCTGGAGGCCGCGAGCAACGGCTCGCGGTACCCGCCTTTGAGGGCGAACAGCCCGGCGAACCCGCCGATGCCGCCCACCACCTCGGGGCGGGTCGCGCGTTTGGCGTGCGGCGAGATGAGCTCCACCGCCCGCTCACCGGCGTCGATATCGACACCCGCGGCGGCGTACGACGCGTTCGGCGGGATCAACGGGGCCGAGTCGCGTTTGGACATGGCGGAACTCCTGGGAGGAATGAGAGGGTACGGATGTCTACGCTACCGGACGGCCTCAAGGCCGCATCACGGCGCTGACGTTGTCATTCGCCACGGTGAGCGGGTCCACGCCGGGGGCGCCGCGCAGTGACTCAAGGACCGCCTTGCCCATGGCCGTCTCGGTCGGCAGGGCGATCGGGTATTCACCGTCGAAGCAGGCTTTGCAGAGCTGCGATCCGGGCTGTTCGGTCGCGGCCACCATCTCGTCGATGGAGATGTAGCCCAGGCTGTCGGCACCGATGGCCTGACGAACTCCTTCGACCATGGCACCGGGCTCATCGGCGTCCATCCCGTTGGCGATCAGCTCGGCCGGGGAGGCGAAGTCGATGCCGTAGAAGCACGGCCAGCGCACCGGCGACGACGCGATGCGCACGTGGACCTCGGCGGCGCCCGCCTCGCGGAGCATGCGGATCAGCGCTCGCTGGGTGTTGCCGCGCACGATCGAATCGTCGACGACGACCAGGCGCTTGCCGCGGATCACCTCGCGCAGCGGATTCAGCTTGAGGCGGATGCCCAACTGCCGGATGGTCTGCGACGGCTGGATGAAGGTTCGGCCGACGTAGGCGTTCTTCATCAGACCCTGCCCGTAGGGGATGCCCGATTCCTGCGCGTAGCCGACCGCGGCCGGTGTGCCCGATTCCGGGACCGGGATGACCAGATCTCCGTCGACGGGGTGTTCGCGGGCGAGTCGTCGTCCGATCTCCACTCGCGCCGAGTGCACGGTCCGCCCGTTGATCACGCTGTCGGGGCGGGCCAGGTAGACGTACTCGAAGATGCAGCCCTTGGGCGTCGGCTCGGCGAAGTGGGTGGAGCGCACGCCGTCGGCGTCGATGGCCAGGAGTTCACCCGGCTCGATGTCGCGGACGAAGGACGCACCGACGATGTCGAAGGCCGCGGTCTCCGACGCGACCACCCAGCCCCGGTCGAGCCGGCCCAGCGAGAGCGGCCGGACACCGTGCGGGTCGCGGGCGGCGTACAGGGTGTTCTCGTCCATGAACGTCAGGCAGAAAGCGCCCTTCAGCTCCGGCAGGAGTTCCAGCGCGGCCTGCTCAAGGGTGCGGTCGGCCGCACCGTGCGCGAGCAGCGCGCCGACGATGTCGGAGTCCGACGTTCCGCCTCCACTGCTGTCCAGGCCCAGATCGTGGGCCCGCGACGCCAATTCCGCGGTGTTCACCAGGTTGCCGTTGTGGCCGAGAGCGACTCCGCTGCCCGCGGCGGTGGTGCGGAAGATCGGCTGGGAGTTCTCCCACGTCGTCGATCCGGTCGTCGAGTAACGGCAGTGCCCGATCGCGACGTGGCCGACCATCGATGCCATGGTCTGCTCGTCGAAGACCTGGCTGACCAGACCCAAATCCTTGAAGACGATGACCTGGGCGCCGTCGCCGACGGCAATCCCGGCGGCCTCCTGGCCGCGGTGCTGCAGCGCGTAGAGGCCGTAGTAGCTCAGTTTCGCGACGTCCTCGCCGGGCGCCCAGACGCCGAACACGCCGCATTCCTCGCGCGGTTCGTTGTCTGGCTGGATGACCGGATCTGGATTCGCTCGCGCGCACGGCGATGCTGCGGATACATCGTCGGGAAGGAGGTTGGACGAGTTGATCGACAGATCGGTCACGAGCGCTCCGGTGAGTCGTCGGTGAGGGCACCTCCAGTCTACGGCCCGATCGCCACTATCAACGAATCTTGAGCGGTGTGATGGGCAGCATGTCGGCGATCTCGCCGGCCCGCGCGCCGGAAGCGTCGACGATGTGCGCGGCGATGGCGTCGTCGAAGCTCACAGCACCGGTGGCCAGTCGCAGCCAGGTTCGCGGGTCCGTTTCGACGACATTGGGCGGTGTTCCACGAGTGTGGCGCGGACCTTCGATGCACTGCACGGCGGCGAACGGCGGTACCCGCACCTCCACCGAGGAACCGGGCGCCAACTGCGGCAACGTGCGCAGAGTAAGGCGCACCGCCGCGGCGAGTGCGGGTCGCGCGGGCGCTGGCGCGTCGTCGTCGAGGATCCAGTCCGCCACCGCCTCGACGGCGGCACGGCACTGCGCTGGATCGACCGTCGGTTGCACGCCCCCTAGTCTGCCGCGTCGGCGCCCGTGGAGTCCTGCCCGGCCACCAGTCCGCGGCCGGTGACCAGCGGGAGGTCGAGGGCGGTGACCAGCCCCGGCTCGGCCGCGACGACGGCCGGCACGGCGTTGACCAGGCGCATCGCCGTGACGACCATGCCGGACACGTTGTGGTCACCGTCCTCCCCGTGATGGCCGAATTCGACGTTGAGCACCGGGTCACCGGTGATGTCGACGCGGTAGCAACCGTCGCCGTTCGTCGGCTTGGGCCATTCGGGACACTGGTCGGGGTGGTTACGGGTGTAGTGCTCGAGCACGACGCGGTCGACGCCGCTCACCTGGCCGACGACCTGGAAGTGCAGCGCGGCCCTCGTACCCTTGGGGATCTTCCCCGACACGGTGTCGTAATCGCGGTCGGCGGCGACCTCCTCGATGCGCTCGACGAGCGGTTCGTCGAGTGTCAGATCCAGGCCCGCGGCGATCTGGCGGACCACCGATCCCCAAGCCATCGACAGCACGCCGGGGTTCAGCAGCATCGGCGTAACGTCCATCGGCTGGCCGAAGCCGAAGATCTGGCTGTTCACGACGGGCTGGTAGTAGGTCGAATAGTCGGCGATCTCCGAGCAGCGCACCTCGTCGATGCGCCGCGAGAGACTGGTCATCGCGAGCGGCAGGACGTCGTTGGCGAATCCGGGGTCGATACCGTTGACGTGCAGGCTCGCGCCACCGGCCTTCGCCGCGTCGACGATGGGGTCGACGACGTTGTCGGGGACCACGCCGTAGGGGAATTGCAGCAACACCGGCCCCGACGAGACGACGTTGATGCCGGCGCGCACGAAGTCGGTGAGGTCGGTGATGGCCTCGAAGATGCGGTCGTCGGTCATCGCGGTGTGCACGATGGCGTCGGGCTTCAGGTCCAGCAGCGCTTGGCGGTCGTTGGTGGCGAGGACGCCGAGATCGCGGTCCAGTCCGGCGAGACGGCCCGCATCCTTGCCGACCTTGGCCGGGTCGGACACCCAGACGCCGACGAGTTCCAGATCGGGGTGGCGGTCAATTCCTTCGATGGCATGTCGACCGACGGTGCCGGTCGACCATTCGACGACGCGAAGAGTCATGGCCCAAGACTAGAACACGTTTCAGTTTTGCGGGGCGATAAGCCACCTCTTCGTCGATGGTGCCGCAGCTAGAACGAGGGTGAGAATCGCCGGCATCAACGCCGTAACGACAATCATGACCACGTCCCAGTACAGATACGCCACGAACAACGGTCGGTCGTCCTCGGGGCCGACGATAAGAAGCACGGCCACCGAGACAACCGCGACGACAATGGTCACGGCGCACCCGGCCACGACCAGGAGCCGACCGGCCGGCTTGCGACGCGCCATCAGTATCACCCCGGCCGCCAATAGCGCGAACGCCGTCAGCTCGGCAACGATCCGGACAACCGTCAGTGTCGCGCTGGGTAGAACCGTAGGTTCCCCGCCGCGGAGCTGGCTGATGTCGAAGCCGGCCACATATACCGCAGCCAGGGCCCCGATACCGCCGAGCACCGTCGTCGCGACCGCGGACGCCGGCATGGACGCCCTCGCCGCGACGCCAACAGGGTGTGGAGATGCCACGCCGCCTACCCGCCAGAACGCAGCCACGCGGCCGTCGACGGCACCAGAGCCAGGACGACAGTGACGATGGAGAACAGCAACGTGAGCGCACCGCTCAGAATCGCGAGCGGCGAGATCACGAAGAAGGCGCCGGCAGTGGCCCAAAGCACGAAGAGTCCACTAACGACGACCATGAGCAAGCTCGCTCCACACCCGGCCGCGATCAACCAGCGGCCGACCGGACGGCGACGGAGAGTTTGGATACCGCCGGCAGCGAGCAGCGCGCACGCGCCCATCGCGGTCAACGTCGCCATTAAGGACACAGCCACCTGCGAAATGTGCGCCGAGACGCCGTTGCTCCCCCATTGCACAGTCTCAGTTGCACCCAACGCAGCCATCAACGCCATGTGAAGACTTCCGAGGAAGCTCAGCACCGCTGCGGTGATCGCGGCGCCTCCCGACGGGCCGCGCTGAACGGCCTGCGCTGGCGGGTACCCGAACGGTGGATAGTGCGGCCCCGCGGCTGGCACGCTGGGAAGGCCCGGCGATATCCCCTGCGGCGGAGACCCGGGCGGCGGGTACCTCGGATCGAATGTCATGCTCCCCCTCTGACGAGTACTGCCGCTCCCCTATACCCGTAGCGCGGTGAAGGGCGCTATCGGAATGTTGCGGATGACGAACCACACCAGCACAACGACGAGAATCGTCATCGACGAGTAGCGGAAGTGCTGCCACGTTCGCCATCGCCGTCCGGTCCACAACCTGGCGCAATACGCCGCGAATGACCAGATCAGGAGCACGAGCGCGACGAGGCCGACCGCGTTGTAGGCCACCGCAGCACCCAAGTCGCCGTGCATGACGGAGTAGATCATCCGCATCGCACCACAGCCGGGGCATACGATGCCCAGCAACGACTTCGTCGGGCACGTCGGGAGGTGTCCGCCCGGGGTCGTCGGATCGCCGAACCAGACGGCGGCCCCGACGGCGGCAGCGCCCGCGACGACGACCAACGGTCCGACGACGGGGTGCGCAGAGACCCGACTGAGCGAGGCGATCATCCGGTCGGTGCGATCCGGCTCGCGCGGCGGCACCGGAACGCCTCGTTCAGCTCCGTCGACGCACAACGGATCGGTCACTCTCGGATCAGTAGCTGTACGTGTTGGTGTAGGTGTAGCTCGGCGTGTAGGTCGACGCCGTGCCTACCAGGGCGACCACGAAGATGATGTAGGCGATGATCGACAGCACGGTCACGGTGACGCCGATGATCGCGCCCCACATGGCCCAGCGCTTCGCTTCGTCAGCCGCGTTCTGGGCACCCGCGTAGTCACCGGTAGCCCACAGCTTGTCCACCGACGTGGACTTCACGATCGCCACGATGCCCAGCGGGAGGCAGCACAGAACGGTGCACAGGATCGCCCAGACCAGGTTGTTGTCGGGCTTGCCGGCCAGCGGGTAGCCGTAGCCGCCAGCGGCGGGGTATCCGGGCTGCGGGTACGGCTGCTGGCCGTACCCGGGTGCCGGCTGACCGTATCCGGACTGGTCGCCGGGGTTGTTCGGGTCGTAAGGGTTCGACATCGGTGCTCCATCTCAACAATCGCGCGCGGCTGGTCCCCGCAATGGTGCGAGGGTACTACCCGGGTGGCCGCGCCGCCTACCGGGGATGACGCCGTGTCAGCCGAACAGACGCGGCAGGGTCGCCCCGTGCACCTCGCGGAGCTCGGCCAGCGGAATGGCGAAGTGATCTTGCACGCTCACGTCGTCGGCGCCCTGGTCCACGACTCCGATCCGGGTCCACGGCATCGCCCGCGCGTCGAGCATCGAGCAGAATCGTGACTCTTCGGTCCGCGGCACGGCAACGATCGCGCGGCCCGCCGACTCGGAGAACAGCCAGACGAACGGGTCGGCACCCTCGGGAAGGATGATCCGGCATCCGGTCTCCCCGGCCAGCGCCGATTCGATGACCGCCTGGATGAGCCCGCCCTCGGAGATGTCGTGGGCGGCCGACACCAGACCATCGCGCGACGCGGCCACCAGGATCTCCCCCAGCAGGCGCTCGGTCTCCAGGTCGACCTGCGGCGGCACTCCGCCCAGGTGGTCGGCGGTGACCTGCGCCCAGATCGAGCCGTCGAACTCGTCGCGGGTCTCGCCGAGCAGGATGAGCGTCTCGCCCGGCTCGGTGCCGAAGCCGGTCGGGATGCGGCGGCGCACGTCGTCGATGACGCCGAGCACCCCGACGACCGGGGTGGGCAAGATCGGAGTCGAGCCGGTCTGGTTGTAGAAGCTGACATTGCCGCCGGTGACCGGGATGCCCAGCTGGGCGCAACCGTCGGCCAATCCGCGCACCGCCTCGCTGAACTGCCACATGACCGCCGGATCCTCAGGCGAGCCGAAGTTGAGGCAGTTGGTCACCGCGACCGGCGTCGAGCCGGAGACGGCGACGTTGCGGTAGGCCTCGGCCAGCGCGAGCTGCGCGCCGCGGTACGGATCCAGGTAGGTGTAGCGGCCCGACGCGTCGGTCGCCAGCGCGATGCCGCGATTGGTCCCCTCGTCGATGCGGATCATCCCCGAATCGGCGTTCTCGGCGAGCACGGTGTTGCCGCGGACGTAGCGGTCGTACTGCTCGGTGATGAAGGCGCGGCTGCACAGAGCCGGGGACGCGAGCAACCGAAGTGTGGTCTCCCGCAGCTCGTCCGATGTCGACGGGCGCGGCAGCGAAGCGCTGGTATCGGCGACGACGCCGTCCTGCCACTCCGGCCGGGCCAGGGGTCGCTCATACACCGGGCCCTGGTGGGCGACGGTGCGCGGGGGCACATCGACGACGGTCTCGCCGTGCCAGTCGATGACCAGCCGGTCACCGTCGGTGACCTCGCCGATGACGGTGGCCAGCACGTCCCAGCGCCGGCACACCTCCATGAACTTCTCGACGTTCTCCGGGCTCACCACCGCGCACATGCGCTCCTGCGACTCGCTGGAGAGCACCTCGGCCGGCGTCATCCCCTCGGCGCGCATCGGAACCTGCTCAAGGTCGATGTGCATGCCGCCGTCACCGGCCGCGGCCAACTCGGAGGTCGCACAGGACAGTCCGGCACCGCCGAGGTCCTGGATGCCGACGACGAGGTCTTCGCGGTACAGGTCGAGGCAACACTCGATGAGGACCTTCTCGGTGAACGGGTCGCCCACCTGCACCGACGGCAGCTTCTTGCGGCTCGGGCCGTCTTCGCCCGATTCGTCGAAGGTCTCCGACGCCAAGACCGACACCCCGCCGATCCCGTCGAGCCCGGTACGGGCACCGAACAGGATGATCTTGTTGCCCGCACCCGACGCGAACGCCAGTTTCAGGTCCTCGGTGCGCAGCACACCCGCGCACAGGGCGTTCACCAGCGGATTGCCCGCGTAACTGGCGTCGAAGACGGTCTCGCCGCCGATGTTGGGCAGACCGAGCGAGTTGCCGTAGCCGCCGATGCCGCGCACCACGCCGTCGACCACCCGACGAGTGTCAGGCGCGTCGGCCGCGCCGAAGCGCAGCTGATCCATCACGGCGATCGGACGCGCACCCATCGCCATGATGTCGCGAACGATGCCGCCGACGCCGGTGGCCGCGCCCTGGTAGGGCTCCACGTAGGACGGGTGATTGTGCGACTCGACCTTGAACGTCACCGCCCAGCCGTCACCGATGTCGACGACACCGGCGTTCTCGCCGATCCCGGCGAGCATCTTGGACCGCATCTCGTCGGTGGTGGTCTCGCCGAAGTAGCGCAGGTGCACCTTCGAGGACTTGTAGCTGCAGTGCTCGGACCACATGACCGAGTACATCGCCAACTCCGCGTCGGTGGGCCGGCGGCCGAGGATCTCGCGGATCCGCGCGTATTCGTCGTCCTTCAACCCCAACTCGGTGAAGGGCTGGGGGTGATCGGGGGTCTGCGCAGCATTCGACACGGTGTCGAGGTGGGAAGTCACGTGAGCAATTCTAGGCGAGCGCCCCGAGCCCGCTCGTCGGCGCTCGATCCCCCATGATTTCGGCCTTCCCGCATCGATCGATGAGGGAAGGCCGAAATCACGCTGGCTGGGTGCTCACTCCCAGCGGTACCCGTCGGGATCGGTGAGCGCACCGAGGCCGCCGACGACCGTCAGGCGGCGCGATCCCGACCCGGCCGGGTCGACGCCGGCGTTCTTCGCCACGGCTTTGCGGCCCTGCACGGCCAGTGTCACCGCGGCTCCCGGCGTATCGAATTCGACGTACTTGCGGCCGAAGCTCTTGCCGACGGCCAGGCCGCGCTCGCTGTAGAAGGCCTTGGTCGCGGCGACATCGTCGACCCCGATCAGCAGGACGAGCTGGTCGGCCCGCCCCGTCGGGGGCGCGGTGTTCTTCTTCGACGACGAGGCGAGCGTCCACACCGTTCCGTCGGGTGAGCGCAGCGAGCCGCCGTAGCCCCAGAAGCTCTTCGACACCGGTTTAATCGTCGTCGCGCCGGCGCGCTGGGCGGCCGCGGCCAGCGCATCCACGTCTGCAGGCTGATCACAGACCAGCGACACGCTGAATCCGCGGAAGCCCGAGGAGGCGGTCCAGACGCTGCGTCCGTACGCCGATCGTCCAGATGTCGCCGAGCTGATGATCGCGGCCGGGGCAGACGAGGACGCGGACGTCCGAGCCGCTGCCCGCCTCTAGCCCGCACAATTTCGTCGATCCCGCTTCGATCGATGCGGGATCGACGAAGCCATGCGGGATCAGGCCTGAATCGCCCCGATGATCGTCTCCGCCAGCTCCGGGCGGCACACGATCAGATCCGGGAGATAGGTGTCGCGCTGGTTGTACTCCAGCGGCGTGCCGTCGATCCGGCTGCACCACAGGCCCTTCGCCTCGGCGACGACCACCGGCGCGGCCGAGTCCCACTCGAACTGGCCGCCGCCGTGCACGTAGGCGTCGGCCTCGCCGCGGACCACGGCCATCGCTTTGGCGCCCGCCGAGCCGACGGGGACCAACTCGGCGTCGAGCGCGGCGGCCACGGCATCGGCGAACTCCGGTGGCCGCGAGCCGCTCACGACGACCCGGGGCCGTCCCGTGCGCGGCGGGGCCAAGCCGGTCTCCGGGGCGACCGGCGTCGAATCCGACGAGTAGGTCACCCCCAGCGCCGGCAGCGCGACGGCTCCGGCGACGAGACTCCCGGCCTCCCACAGCGCGACGTGCACAGCCCAATCGGACCGGCCCCCCGCGGGGGTATCGAGCGTCCCGTACTCACGGGTCCCGTCGACCGGATCGACGATCCAGACCCGCGCCGCGTTCAGACGAGCCAGGTCGTCGGCCGATTCCTCGGACAGCACCGCGTCGTCGGGCCGTAGTTTGGCGAGCTGGTCCTGCAAGAAGTCGTCGGATCGACGGTCGCCGGCGTCGCCCAGCTCACGGCCGGACAACCCCGAGTCGGCTCGCACCGACAACAGCAGCTCACCGGCCGCGGTCGCCAGCGCGCCGGCCAGTTCCACGTCGGAGACGTCAGCGCTCAATTCCACCGGTGCGGCCATGTCACAACCCTAGGTCGCGCAGGATCGCCTCGGCGACGTCGCCGGCCGGACCGTCCGCGGGCGTGACGACGATCTCCGGGTCGACGGGACGCTCGTACGGCGAGCTGATCCCGGTGAAGTCGGCGATCTCCCCGGCCCGAGCCTTGGCGTAGAGCCCCTTCGGATCACGCTGCTCGCAATCGGGCAGCGGCGTATCGACGAAGATCTCGTGGAACTCCAGTGCCTGCTCCAGATGGATCTCGCGGGCGGCAACGCGATCGGCGGCGAACGGACTGATCATCGACACGATCACCACCGTGCCGGCGTCGGCGAACAGCGCCGCGACCTGCGCGGTGCGCCGCATGTTCTCCTGCCGGTCCTCGTCGGAGAAGCCGAGATCCGCGTTGAGCCCGTGGCGCAGGTTGTCGCCGTCGAGGATGTACGCCGGTCGGCCCTGCGCGACGAGCCTGCGCTCCAGCTCGATGGCCAGCGTCGACTTGCCCGAACCGGACAGACCGGTCATCCACAGCGTCGCGCCGAGATGGGTGCGCTGGTCGCGGCTGACCTTGGTGGTCTGCCAGACGATGTTGGCGTTGTGGGTGTGCGGGCCGTTGATCATGCCCGCCGCGACCGTCCGGTTGGACGCCTCGTCGACGAGGATGAAGCTGCCCGTCTCCCGGTTGCGCTGATACGCGTCGAACATCATCGGTTCGCGCAGGTGCAGCCACACGCGTCCGATCTCGTTGAGCGACAGCCGGTCCGCCGACTCGTCGCGGTGCAGCGTGTTGACGTCGAGACGGTAGGTGAGTTCGGAGATCTCCGCGCGGGTCGACGACGTCGCCGCCTGCAGCACGTAGCGCTTACCCGGTCCGAGGTCGATGTCCTCGGCGAACCAGCACACCAGGGCGTCGAGGTCGCGCCCGACGTGCGGCCGGTTGTTGGGCCGGGCCAGCATGTCGCCGCGCACGATGTCGATCTCGTCGGCGAGTTCGGCGGTCACCGCCATCCCCGCGAACGCCTCGTCGACCTTGCGGCCGCCCGGCGCCCATAGGTTGGTGACGGTCGAGGTGAACCCGCTGGGCAGCACCACGACCTCGTCTCCGATCGCGAAGCGCCCGCCGGCGACGGTTCCCGCGTAGGCGCGGTGATCGGAGCCTTCCAGATCCTGCGGCCGCACGACGTACTGCACGGGCAGGCGCGCGTCGATCAAGTTGCGGTCGCTGGCGATGTACACCTCTTCGAGGTGGCTCAGCAGCGCGCGACCGGTGTACCAGTCCATGTTCTCGGACTTGGTGACGACATTGTCGCCGGCGAGCGCCGAGATCGGGATGAACGTCAGGTCCGTGACGTTGAGCTTGGTGGCGAACTCGACGAAATCGTCGCGGATCTCCTCGAACCGCTCCTCCGACCAGTCGACCAGGTCCATCTTGTTGACGCAGACCGTCAAGTGCGGGATGCCCAGGAGCGAGGAGAGGAACGCGTGACGACGGGTCTGCTCCAGCACGCCTTTGCGTGCGTCGATGAGAATGATCGCCAGGTCGGCCGTCGACGCCCCGGTCACCATGTTGCGCGTGTACTGCACGTGGCCGGGGGTGTCGGCGATGATGAATTTCCGGCGCGGAGTCGCAAAGTAGCGGTACGCCACGTCGATCGTGATGCCCTGCTCCCGTTCGGCGCGGAGACCGTCGGTGAGGAGCGCGAGATCGGTGAACTCGGTGCCGCGCTGAACGCTGGTCCGCTCGATCGCCTCAAGCTGGTCGGTGAAGATGCTCTTCGAGTCGAAGAGCAGACGGCCGATCAGCGTCGACTTACCGTCGTCGACCGATCCCGCAGTGGCCAGTCGCAGCAGCTCGCTGCGGTCGCGCCCCGACGCGGGGGCGGGAGCGAGCGGGTCATGTCCCTTCGCCGCCATCAGAAGTAGCCTTCCTTCTTGCGATCCTCCATGCCGGCTTCGGAGATCCGATCGTCGGCGCGGGTCGCACCTCGCTCGGTGAGCCTCGTCGCGGAGATCTCCTCGATCACCTTCTCCACCGTGTCGGCGTCCGACTGCACGCACCCGGTGCACGTCGCGTCGCCGACGGTGCGGAAGCGGACGCGTTCGACGTGGCTGGTCTCGCCGTCGTAGGTCTCCAGGAACCTGGTCTGCGCGAGGAGCATCCCGTCGCGGGGCACGACCTCGCGCTCGTGCGCGTAGTAGATCGACGGCAGTTCGATCTCCTCGGCGGCGATGTACTGCCAGATGTCCAGCTCGGTCCAGTTGGAGAGCGGGAAGACCCGGATGTGCTCGCCCGGGTGGTGGCGGCCGTTGTAGAGGTGCCACAGTTCGGGCCGCTGGGCGCGCGGGTCCCAGCCGCCCTCGCGGTTGCGGAAGCTGAAGACGCGTTCCTTCGCGCGGGCCTTCTCCTCGTCGCGGCGGGCACCGCCGAAGACGGCGTCGAACCGGTTCTCGGTGATGCCGCGAAGCAGGGCCGCGGTCTGCAGGCGGTTGCGGCTGGTACCGGGACCGGTCTGCTCGACCACTCGCCCGGCGTCGATGTCGTCCTGTACGTGGCTCACCACCAGCCGCGCGCCGGTCTGCTCGACGAGGCGGTCGCGGAAGTCGATCACCTCGTCGAAGTTGTGGCCGGTGTCGACGTGCATCAATGTGAACGGCGGCGGCGCGGGCCAGAAGGCCTTGCGCGCCAGCGCGAACATGACGACCGAGTCCTTGCCGCCGGAGAACAGCAGGCCTGGATTGCTGAAAGTTGCCGCGACTTCGCGGAGGATATGCACCGATTCGGCTTCGAGGGCCTGCAGGTGCGTCAGCTCGTAGCGGGTTTCGCTCACTGTGACGCCTTCTCTTGACGTGTCGAGTATTCGACGCTATGTGTTGACATTATGACAGTGACCGTAAGCGACGGCTCTACCGAACGTCAACCCTCGCCGCCGACACGAAGGGCGGTCGCGGTGATCGACGCGGTGGTCGACGCGTCGATCCGGCGTTCGGATCGACAAAACACCCTCGCTGACATTGTGCGCGACACGGGGCTCTCGCGGGCCACAGCCCACGCGATCGTTTCCGAACTCATCGACCTGGGCTGGCTGCACCGCAACGACCGCGGCGGAATCACCCTGGGCGGCAGCCTGCTCGCGACGGCGTCGCGAGCACTCGAATCCGACCGCCTGGCCGCCGCCGCGCGCCCGGTCCTCGCCGACCTCGTCGCCTCCCTCGGGATACCCGCGTTCCTGGCGAGGCGGATCGACGACTCGACGATCACCGTCGTTGAGTACGCCGCCCCCCGGCCTCGCGGCGACCACCAGGCACAGGCCTTCGCCGTCGGACGGCGCATCGGCCTGCGACCGCCGATCTGCCGGGAGTTCCTGGCCTGGGAGCCCGACGACACGCAGGTCCGCTGGGTCGAGCGGGCGCCCGCGGGGGAACGGGCCCGGCTGCGCCAGGCGCTGACCGCGGTGGCCGAACGAGGATTCTCCATCGAGCGGATCAACGACGAGCACCGGGCGGTGATCGACGCGCTGACGACGATGTCGAGCGTTCCGGAATCGTTGCGCCAACGGGTCGGCGCGCTGGTCTCGGAGCTGTCGGCCGTCGACTACCTCCCCGACGAGCTGACCGGTGAGGTCGGCGCCGTCACGGTCGGCGCACCGGTGGTCGAGGACGGGCGGGTGATCGCGGCCGTGGTCGCGTGCCCCAACGCCACGATGCCCGCCGACGACCTTCGCGACATCGGTTCCGCAGCGGTCGAGGCCGCCGGGTTGCTGACCTCGACGGCCTTCTGACCCTCGGAGACCGGCCTTCCGTCGGCGCACAATCACGAGGACATTCTCCGGCAGGTCGAAGGTCCCCTGTCTGCACTCGGCCGTCGTCGGTAGCATTTTAACTACAAGAGTTGAGTAAATTGACTACCTGCGCGAACAGGTGGGAGGGCCAGGCGATGACTGCTGATTCGGAGGCCGACGGCGCACTGCCGCGCAAGCTCGGCAACACCGCGGAGCTGACCGCGGCGCCGATCGAGACCGCCGACGTCGCCTGGAAGCTGGAACTCGGTGACCGTCACCTCGACTCGAACCTCATCCGGCTCGCGCCCCACGGTTCGATCGCCGCCCATACCGGTGGCGAGGTCGATGTCCTCGTCCACGTCCTGGCCGGCTCTGGAACCGTCGGCGCCGAAAGCGGCGACATCTCCGTCGGCGCCGGCGATCTGCTGTGGCTGCCGCGTTTCTCGAAGCGGTCGTTCACCGCGGGCGAGCAGGGGTTGAGCTATCTCACGGTGCACACGCACCGCGAAGCGTCGCTCACGATCGAACCGTTCGACGGTGACCGGGGGCGCTGATGTCAGCGGGCGCCGACCGGCTGCGGCGCACCGGGCACCGGTGCGTAGCGGTACTGCTGACGCCCGCTGACCAAGCCGGCGCCCAGCAGCACGGCGCCCGAGACCATCAGCCCGGTCGCGAGGATCACCCTGCTCTGCTTGGCCTCGACGAGGCGGTCCGGACGACCGCCGGCCTCGGTCTCGCAGATCTGCACGCCGGTCGACGTCGGGTCGACCTTGCACGTCGTCGTCACCGACCGCTGCTCGGACAGCTGAGTCAGCGCGACATACCCGTAAATCGTCCCGCCGGCGAAGAGCAGGAAGCCGAAGATCGCGGCGAGCAGGCCGACGACGGAAGCCGATTTCGTCCACATGGCCCGCCACGCTACGCCCGAGCATCACAACCGTCCGCCGATCGAACGAGGAGGTGATCGGATGACCTACGTCATCGCCCAGCCCTGCGTCGACGTGAAGGATCGCGCATGCGTCGAAGAGTGCCCAGTCGACTGCATCTACGAAGGGTCGCGCAGCCTGTACATCCACCCCGATGAGTGCGTGGACTGCGGTGCGTGCGAGCCGGTGTGCCCGGTCGAGGCGATCTTCTACGAGGACGACCTGCCCGACGAGTGGGCCGACTACCAGTCCGACAACGCCGACTTCTTCGAAGACGTCCTCCCCGGACGATCGGAACCCCTCGGCTCGCCGGGCGGTGCGGCCAAGACCGGCGTCGTACCGGCCGACGCCCCGTTGGTCGCGTCGTTACCGGTGCAGGAGAACGCCTGACCGGTCAGCCGGACTTCTTGTCCTTGTCGACGAACAGCATCACGGCGCCGTAAATCGCGAGGGCGAGGATTCCGAGCCAGATCAGGCTCTTGATCAGCGGGTACAGGATCATCAGGGCGAGCAGCCCGATGACGATGATGGCGAGGGCCTTCCACAGGCCACCACCGCCGCCGGAACCTGTGTTGGGGCTGTAGGGGTTCGGGGTCGTGGAGTTCATACCTCCACTGTGCCCGCAATGCTGCCCGTTTTCACGGGGTCGGCCCACCGGGGGTATTTGATGCCCGGCTCCCGCGCTACCAACCAAGCACTTGCTAGGTTACCCTGGACGGCATGACTGATGCCGTCATCCCACCGCCGCTGAGCCCCGACGAACTCGGGCCGGACACGTCGCCAGTCGCCTACGAGACCGCACTCGACGGCGCGCTGGCGTACGTCACGCTCAACCGTCCCGAGTACCGCAACGCGCAGAACTCGGTGATGACGTACTCGCTGGACGCGGCGTTCCGCAAGGCCGTCGACGATCCCGCGGTGAAGGCCATCGTGCTGCGCGCGAACGGCAAGCACTTCTCGGCCGGCCACGACATCGGCACCCCCGAGCGAGACTTCGACACCTACTACGACAACGTCGCAGCGCTGCACTGGGACCACACCGACAAGACCGGCGCCGACCAGCGCCTCGCCCGCGAGACCGAGGTCTACCTGGGGATGTGCCGCCGCTGGCGCGACATCCCCAAGCCGGTCATCGCCCAGGTGCACGGCGCCTGCATCGCCGGCGGCCTGATGCTCGCCTGGATCTGCGACTTCATCGTCGCCTCCGACGACGCCTTCTTCTCCGACCCGGTCGCCCGCATGGGCATCCCCGGCGTCGAGTACTTCGCGCACGCGTACGTACTCGGCCCGCGTCGCGCCAAGGAGATCCTGTTCACCGGCGAACGATTCACCGCGGCGCAGGCCCTCGACTGGGGAATGGTCAACCACGTGGTGCCGCGCGACGACCTCGAAGCGAAGGTGACCTCGATCGCCGAGCAGATCGTCGCCATGCCCATGCAGGGACTGTTCCTGTCCAAGAAGGCCGTCAACATCTGCGAAGACCAGATGGGCATGCGCACGGCGATGGACTCGGTCTTCGGCTGGCACCACTTCGCCCACAGCGCCAACGCCGAGGGTGGCGGGGACTCGCTGGGCGGGATGGATGCGAAGTCGATGAAGTCCTCCGCCGAGAAGAAGGGCTGACCGGTGGATCTCCTCCTCGACGACGAGGCAATCGCGTTTCGCGGCGAAGTGCGCTCCTGGCTGTCCGAACACGTTCCCGCCCAACCCCTTCCGTCCATGGACACCGCCGAGGGATTCGAGGCGCATCGCGCCTGGGAGGCGGAGATGGCGGCCGACCGCATGTCGGTGGTCAGCTGGCCGGAGGAATACGGCGGCCGCGACGTCCCCCTGCTGCACTGGGTGATCTTCGAGGAGGAGTACTACCGTTCCGGCGCGCCGGGCCGCGTCAGCCAGAACGGGATCTTCCTGCTCGCGCCGACGCTGTTCGAGCACGCGAGCAAAGAGCAACTGGACCGGATCATGCCCCGGATGGCCCGCGCCGACGACATCTGGGGCCAAGCGTGGAGCGAGCCGGAGGCCGGCAGCGACCTGGCCTCGCTGCGTTCCACCGCGACCCGGACGGAGGGCGGCTGGCTGCTCAACGGGCAGAAGACGTGGAGTTCGCGGTCCAGCTTCGCCGATTGGGGCTTCGGGTTGTTCCGCTCGGACAAGGACGCCCAGCGCCACAAGGGCCTGACCTACTTCATGTTCGACCTGCGCGGCGAAGGCGTCACGGTCCGGCCGATCGCCCAGCTCGACGGCGAGCCCGGGTTCGCCGAACTGTTCCTAGAGAATGTCTTCGTTCCCGACGATCCGGCCGACCCGGCCAACTCGGGCGTGATCGGCGAGGTCAACAACGGGTGGAAGGTCGCGATGAGCACCGCGGCCAACGAGCGCGGGCTTTCGCTGCGCTCCCCCGGCCGGTTCCTCGCCACCACCGACCGGCTGCTCGAACTGTGGCGCACGGCCGACGTCCCCGCCACCGCGGCGACCGACAAGGGCGTGGTCGACGCGTGGATCGGCTCGCGCGCCTACGAACTGTCCACCTACGCGACCGTCAGCCGCCTGGCGGCCGGAGGCCAGTTGGGCATGGAGTCGTCGATCAACAAGGTCTTCTGGTCGCAGTGGGATATCGCCGCGCACGAGACCGCACTGGAATTGCAGGGACCCGACGCGGAGCTGGTCGACGCCTGGACTGACGGCTACCTGTTCTCGCTGTCCGGTCCGATCTACGCCGGCACCAACGAGATCCAGCGCAACGTCATCGCCGAGCGACTTCTCGGCCTGCCCCGAGGAGATCGCTGACATGGAATTCCTCCTCGACGACGAGCACGTCGGTCTGGCCGACACGATCGACGGCCTGGCCTCCCGTGCCGACGCCATCGCCGCCAACCGGGCCTGGGCCGACGGTGACACCGCACCCGGGCTGGCCCTGTGGAGTTCGCTGGCCGAACTGGGTGTCACCGGACTTCTCGTCGACGACGGGCACGGTGGCGCGGGTGCCGGAGCAATCGAGATGGTCGTCGCGGCCGAGGCACTGGGCCGTCATGCGGTGCCCGGTCCGGTCGCCGAGACGCTCGCGGCCGTACCCGCGGCCCTGCGTGCGGCCGGCCGCGCGGCGGAGTTGTCCTCGCTGGCGGCCGGCGGGCTCGCCACGATAGCCGTCGCGCCGTGGCAGCCCCGGGTCGCCGACCCCGCCGTCGCAACCGTCTACGTCGTCGCCGACGGGACGCTGGCCACGGGTGCGGCCGGCGAACCATTGGCCACCGTCGACCCGTCGCGAACCGTCGCCGAAGTCGCCGCAGGCGAATCGCTGGGCGACGGAGTGGACGTCGACGATGTCCTGAACCACGGGGCGCTGGCCACGGCGGCGCAACTGCTGGGCCTCGGTGCGACGATGCTGGACCTGGCGGCCGAGTATGCCAAGGCCCGCCAGCAGTTCGGCCGGCCGATCGGATCCTTCCAGGCGGTCAAGCACCATCTGGCCGACGTCGCCGTCGCGCTGGAGATGGCTCGGCCGCTGGTGCACGGCGCGGCACTGGCGCTCGACGGGGCCGTCCCCGACGATGTCGACGCGAACCGTGAGGTGTCGGCGGCGAAAGTGGCCGCGTCCGACGCCGCCTATCTCGCCGCGCGCGGATCCCTTCAGGTTCTGGGTGCCATCGGTTACACCGTCGAGCACGACCTCTCGTTGTTCCTCACCAAGACCCAAGCGCTGCAAAGCTCATGGGGAACGCCCGCGGCTCACCGGCAGCGGATCCTGGAGACCCTGCGATGAGCGACGAGGCGATCTCGGCCGAGGACTTGGCCGCGTTGCGCGATTCGGTCCGCGATCTGCTGGCGCGCAGCGGTGGTAGCGAAGCGGTGCGAGCCGCGATCGCTTCCGACCGCCGTGTCGATGGCGGACTGTGGCAACGATTGGCCGGCGACATCGGCGTCGCCGCCCTGGCAGTACCCGAGGATCTGGGCGGTGTCGGCGCGGGCTGGGGTGCACTGGCCGCCGTCGTCGAGGAAGTCGGCGCGACACTCGCACCGGTGCCGCTCTTTTCCTCCGCCGTTCTCGCCACCGGCGCGCTGCTCGTCGCGGCGCGGCACAACGGTGACGGCGCCGCCGGCCTCGTCGAATCCCTCGCCGGCGGTGAACGGACCGCCACGCTCGTCGTCGCCGACGAATCCTCATGGGAGACACCGGGGGTGAAGGCCGACGGCGGGCTGCTCACCGGGACCGCCCACTACGTGACCGATGCCGAGGCGGCGACCGACCTCGTCGTCCTCGCCGGCCAGTCGTCGACGTCGCACGTGACCCTCCATGTGGTGGCCGCGGATGCGCCGGGTGTCACGATCATCCCGGTCGCGACGATGGATCCCACGCGGCCGCTTTCGCAGGTGGCGTTCGAGGAGGTCTCCGCGCAGGCGGTCCCCGCTCCCGACGACCTGCTCCCCCGCATCCGCGATCTCGCCTGGGCGCTGCTCGCCGTCGAGCAGGTCGGCGCGGCCGGTGCCGCGCTGCGCATGACCGTCGAGTACGCGAAGGAACGCAAGCAGTTCGGACGCGCGATCGGCTCCTTCCAGGCCCTCAAGCACCGGATGGCCGACATGTACGCCGACGTCGAGACCGCGCGGTCGATCGCCTATGCCGCGGTCGACGCGGTCGGCACATCAGAGGGCGCCGAGTTCGCGGCCGCCGCTCACGTGTACTGCTCGGAGGCGTTCAATCGTGTTGTCGCCGAGGCGATTCAGCTGCACGGCGGAATCGGCATCACCTGGGAGCACGACATCCAGCTGTACTTCAAGCGCGCACACTCCGCCGCGCAGTTCTTCGGTCAGCCGGCCGACGTCGTCGCGGCCGCGGCGCTCTGACCCCTGGTCACGTCGGCCAAACCGGCGTGCGTTGGTCTCGATACAAATCACTCGCTGCGCTCGCGATTCACTCGACCACCCAAGAAGCCGCCCCGTAGTCGAGTGGGCCGCTCTTTTGGTGGTCGAGTGCCGCTCTCTAGGCGATCGAGTGGACCGCTCTTTTAGGTGGTCGAGTACCGGTCTCATGGTGGTCGAGTACCGGTCTCATGGTGGTCGAGCACCCGTCCCATGGTGGTCGAGTGCCCGCTCTTTGGGTGGTCGAGTGCCGCCGAGGCGCTAGCCGAGGTGGCGTATCGAGACCCGCTCAGTCAGGCGAAGGCTTCGCGCACCTGGTCTTCGGTCAGTCCGTAGTCGGCGAGGTTGTAGCGGTGCTGCGGCTTGCGGTCGCCGGATCGGCTTTCCTCGTCGAGCGCCACCATCGCCGCCCGGGCCTGCTCCGACGGCTCGGTGCCCAAGGCCGCATACACGCGATCGACGGTGCCGAGCGGATCGTTGCGCAGCTCGGCAAAGTCGACGTCGACGAACTGCGCCGGATCGTATTTCGCGCGCGCCGCGGTGAATTCGCGCAATCCGCGCGACCACAGCTCCAGTTGATCGCGGCCGATCGTCTCGCCGGCGAAGGTCGTCGACCAGCCCGGCGTCGCATGCTCGGCAAGGCTGCACATCGACGCGACGATGGTCTCGGGTGCGCGGTGCGTCTGCACGACCAGCGCATCCGGATAGGCCGCCATCAGGGCGTCGAGCGCGAACAGGTGGCTGGGGTTCTTCAGTACCCACCGCTTCTCGGGATCGTTGCTACCGATCAGCTGCAGGTTGCGCCGGTGCCGCTCGTAGGCGGGCGTCCAGTCCTGCCGCGCCAGCCACGACGAATAGCTCGGCACGTGCGCCAGCGACTCGTAGGAGATCGACATGACGTCCTGGCGCAGCAGCTGCCAGCACTCCTCGACCTCGGCGGCGTTCATGTAGTGCAGCCCCATGAACTCGGGGTTCTCGACGTGGTGCTGTGCCAGCCCGGCGTCGATCTGCTGATAGACCGGATTCGACTCCCACGTGTCGCGCGGCGGGCGCGGCTGCGGGAACTCCGCCAGCCACATCTCCAGACCCTGATGCGACGGGTCGGCCGACAACAGCCGGTGCAACGCGGTCGTGCCCGTACGCGGGAGACCGGTGACGAAGATCGGCCGGGTGATCCGCACGTCGGCGTAGCCGGGGTTGTTCTTCCACGACGCCTCGGACAGCAGCCGCGCGACGAGCGCGCCCTTGAGGAAGTAGCGGAACATCTTCGATCCGAGCGGCGTCAGTCCGGCCTCGTCGCGATACGCGTCGAGCAGGATCTGCATCGCTTCGCGATACCCCGTGTCTTCGCCGAAGTCGCTCAGGCCCGTTGCACGCGTGGCTGACTCGTGCAGGTCGTCGACCGTGCCGACGCTGGTTTTGGTGTTGGCTTCGGTCATGCTGTCCCTGCCCACTCGACGACGATGAGGTGCCCACTCGGCGAAGGTGGGGTGCCCACTCGGCGAAGGTGAGGTGCCCACTCGGCGTCAGTCATGGTATTCACCGCAGTTCACGTCGAGGGTGTGCCCGGTAATCGCGCTCGCCATGTCCGATGCGAGGAAGAGCGCGGCGCGGGCGATCTCGTCGGGCTCGGGCAGTCGCTTGAGGTCGCTCTTCGAGGCCGTTTGCTCGTAGACCTGCTCGGGGGTGATGCCGTACTTCTTGGCGATCTCGCCGAAGTACCACTTGAGCTGATCGTCCCAGATGTAGCCGGGGGCGACGGAGTTGATGCGAATCCCCTTGTCGCCCAGCTCGGTCGCCAGCGTCTGCGACATGGCGAGCAGCGCCGACTTGGTGAGCTTGTAACTGCCGTAGCGCGGTTCGGAGTGGCGGATCACCATCGAGTTGATGTTGACGATCGAGCCCTTCGCCGCTTCGAGCGACTCGGTGAACGCCTTGATGACGCGCAGGGTGCCCAGCACGGTCAGATCCACGCTCGACGCGATCTGCTCGAAATCGGTGCGCGCCAACGGTTTCATCGACGGCATCGCGAAAGCGTTGTTGAACAGCACGTCCACGCCGCCGTACTCGGCGACCGCGGTCCGCACGAGGTTGTCGACCTGCCCGTCGTCGGTGATGTCGGTCGGAACCGACAGCGCCGTGCCTCCGTGGCCGTGGATCTCGTCGCGAATCTCGGCCAGGCGCGACTCGGTGCGGGCCGCGAGCACGACCTTCGCACCTTGGGCGGCGGACTGCAGACACAGCGCCTTCCCCAGCCCGGGACCGACCCCGGATACGACGACGACCTTGTCTTGCAGCAACCCGCTCACGCCAACATCCTCCTTGCGAACGCCCGCTGGCGGGCCGCGATTCGGGCCGTCCAGCCCGCGTCGTCGATCGAATTGTCTTGGTAGTACGGCAGTTTCGCGGCGACGTCGTCGAAGTCGACGACCTCGGCGGTCGGTCCAAGCTCGGGGCCGATCGGTGAATCGGTGCGCTGCCAGCGGAATTGGATGATGCCGCGGCGCCGCCCGGTCGTCTCGACCCAGTTGGCCACACCCGGGTTGCGCGCCGAGATCACCATTCGGATCATCCCGTCGGGGTCGACCTGCGCCTGGGCGGAGTTGAGGCTCGTCTGATGGTTCACGTAGTCCAGTGAGATGTACCAGAGGCTGCCCAGTTGGAAGCCCTGGTACGGCGCGTCGCTGCGCGGCACGGTGACGATCATCGCCTTGTCCTGCGGCAGGTCGAAGTGCCCGACCGAGGAGAACTGCGTCGCGAGACCACCCGGGGTCTGACGCGGTGCGGTGAAGGTGTTGACCGGCTCGTCGAGGTAGAACCACTTGGGAAAGTTGAACCAGGTGTTGATGCGCGAGGTCAGCATCTTCGCGGCGGTGGAATACCGCCGCTTCATCCGCTCCAGGCTGGGCTCCTCAGCGGCAGTGCCGACGGTGTCGGACCGCTCGATGGTGACCATGCCGCGCTCCTCGGTGTCCCAGTCGGAGTACACCTCGCGCACCGCCAGCGTGGTCGCCCCTTCGGGCAGGACGAAGTAACTCTTCGGCGGGTTGTCGACCGCCGGCCCGAAGGTCAGCTCGAAGGACCCGTCCTCGGCGATGGTCAGCCGGCGGTCGTCGAAGGCCTCGTCGCCACCCGGGACGGAATCCGCGGAGTATTCGCCGCAGAGCACCTGGAAGCTGAGATCGGTTGTGCTGCCGCGCTTTCCGCGCACAACGTAGGTGGCGTCCGGCTCGACGACGGCGTGGTAGTAGATCGTGTCGGGGTTGTCCAGACCCATCTTCGAGTACGGCCCGGTGGACGTGACGAAGTACGGATGGCTCTTGTTGTGGGCGCGGACGAGCTGCAGGATCGCCGAGACGGAGCCGGCGAGATAGTCGTAGCCCTCGGCGAGGTCGGCGTCGGTCTCGGCGAATTCCGCGGTCGCGATCAGCCGTTCGGCGTCGGCGATCGCCGCGCTGAACGGTGCGGTCGCCAGGTCTTGCGGTGGGACGGTCGCGGTCGCCGATTCGGTCGATTCACTCACAGCCACGTGTCTCCTCCAGTCCAGGTCAAGAAGTCGTCGAGCGCCTCCTGCGCGGGCGTGACGCGCGGGTGCTCGGTCGAGAGATAACCGCCCCGGTAGAACAGCAGGGGCTTGTCCTGCAGCACCTCGCCCAGCGTGGCCGCACGTCCGATCACGATGTGGTGGTCGCCACCGTCGACGACCCGTTCGATCTCGCATTCCACCCAGGTCAGGCTGTGGCGCAACACCGGGAGACCCAGCGGGGAGCTGTCCCACGGAATGGACTTGAACTTGTCGTCGCCCGGGGCGCCGAACGTCGCACTCACCTCTTGCTGCCGGTTGGCCAGTACGTTGACCACGAACTTGCCCGCCTTCTCGATCACCGGCCAGCTGCGCGAAGTCTTCATCGGGCAGAACAGCACGAGGGGCGGATCGAGCGACAGCGCGGCGAACGACTGGCAGGCGAAGCCGACCGGCTTGCCGTCCGGGTCGAGCGTGGTGATCACGGTGACGCCGGTACAGAACTGGCCCATCGCCGTGCGGAACTGGCGCGAGTCGAACTCGCTGGACCCGTAGGGCTGATTGGCCATCGCCGCCTCAGCCCTTGAAGCCGATGGTGAAGTCGTGGCCCCAGAGGCTGACCGCCGTCGACTCCCGCGCGATCCACTCGTGGTCGTCGACGGTCCTGCCCTCACAACCGAACTCGATGTCGAAGCCGCCGGGGGTCTTCATGTAGAAGGACAGCATCAGGTCGTTGACGTGGCGGCCCAGCGTCGCCGACATCGGCACCTTCCGGCGCAGCGCACGGTCGTGGCAGAGCCCGACGTCGTCGGCGCGCTCCACCTCGACCATGAGGTGCACGATGCCGGTCTCGTTGGGAATCGGCAGGAAGGCGAGCGAGTGGTGGCGCGGGTTGCAGCCGAAGAAGCGCAGCCACGGTGGCGGGTCGCCCTCTTCGCGGCCGACGACCTGCGGAGGCAGCTTCATCGAGTCGCGCAGCCGGAAGCCGAGCACGTCGCGGTAGAACTCCAGCGACTTCTGGTCGTCGGTCGTGGTCAGCACGACGTGGCCCAGGCCCTGTTCCTCGGTGACGAAGCGGTGGCCGTACGGGCTGACCACGCGGCGGTGCTGCAGGGCGACGCCGTGGAAGGCCTCGAGTACGTTGTCGTCTGGGTCGGCGAAGACGATCAGCTCGTCGACCTGCCGATCGGCCTTCTCCTCGGCCGTGCCCTCGCGATACTCGATTCCATTGGCGCTCAACCGGTCTCGCACTTCCTGCAGACCGGCGGCGTTGGCGCACTCCCAGCCGGAACTGGCGAGGTGGTCGCGATCGGAGGGGACGATCACCAGCCGGGCGGGAAAATCGTCCATCCGCAGGTACAGCGCACCCTCGGTCAGGCCTTTGCCCTCGACCATGCCGAGCACCTTGAGGCCGTAGTCGCGCCAGGCGTCGACGTCGGTGGCGTCGATCCGCATATAGCCCAGAGAACGGATCGGGCTGGAATCGGTTGTCATGTCAGGCTTTCCTCCTGGTCCTCGGTGGTCGAGTGTTCGCGACGAAGGAGCGAATGTATTTTCAGACCAATCAGACCATCGTGTCGCCGATGGGGATGCCGAACTCCCCATTGCCGAACGCCACATAGGCGCGCTCGGGATCGTTGGCGGCGTGGACGCGCCCGCCGTGGGCGTCGCGCCAGAACCGCTGGATCGGCGAGTCGACGTTCAGCGCACCGGCGCCGGAGTTCTCGAACAGCATGTCGATGGCCTCGATCGCCCGGCCGGTGGCGCGCACTTGGTCGCGGCGAGCGGCGAGACGGAGTTCCATCGGGACTTCCTCGCCGGCGAGGATCAGGTCGTATTCGGCCTGCAGGTTGCCCGACAGCTGGCGCCACGCCGCGTCGATCTCACTGGCCGCCTGGGCGATCCGCACCTTGGCGAACGGATCGTCCTTGCTCTTCTCGCCGGCGTAGGCGGCGCGCACGCGCTTGCCCTGGTGCTCGACGTGGGCCGCGTAGGCGCCGTACGCCATGCCGACGATCGGCGTCGAAATGGTGCTCGGGTGAATGGTGCCCCACGGCATCTTGTAGACCGGCGCGGTGTTGCGCTCCAGGCCCGGGCTCTCACCCTTGCTCATGGTCGCCATCGACAGCACGCGGTGGCGCGGCACGAAGACGTCCTTCACCTCGAGCGTGTTGGAGCCGGTGCCCTTGAGGCCGACGACGTTCCACACGTCCTTGATGGTGTAGTCCTCGCGCGGCAGCAGGTAGCTCACGAAATCCACCGGGCGACCGTCCTTGATCACCGGGCCACCGACGAAGGTCCAGTCGGCGAGGTCGCAACCCGACGAGAACGCCCAGTTGCCGTTGACCTTGTAGCCGCCCTCGACGACCTCGCCCATGCCCATCGGAGCGTACGACGACGAGACGCGGACGTCGGTGTCCTTGCCCCAGACGTCTTCTTGCGCCTGCTGGTCGAAAAGCCCGAGGTGCCAGTTGTGGACGCCGACAATGCCCGCGACCCACCCGGTCGAGCCGCACGCGCTGGCGATCCGGCGGACCGCCTCGTAGAAGGTCACCGGATCACACTGGTAACCGCCCCACTGCTCGGGCTGCAGCAGTTTGAAGAACCCGGCGTCCTGCAGCGCCTTCGCGCTCTCGTCGGAAACGCGGCGTGCATCCTCGGTTTCCTGGGCCCGCTGGGCGAAGTCCGGCAACAGTGCATCGACGTTGTCGAGGACCTGCTGGGCTTCCGCGCTGCGGTGGGTCGTGCTGGCTGACATCTACCTCTCCTGCCTTGAAGTGGCGGGTCGGCTGCGTACACCGCCTTGCCACGAAGCGTACGGCCTAAGACTAGAACACGTTCTTATTTCTGTCGAGAACAAGGTCAAACGTCCTGTTTACTGCTGTAATCGTTGCCGAACGGCGGCAAGAACTACCACAGTATTGGAACGTGTTCTAGTATTGATGACGAGACACAAGGCGCCCGGGAGCGATGCGAACGGGCCAAGTCGAGTCGCAGCCCGACGACAGGAGTAGCTATGACCCCCGCACAAGATTCGGCGGTGCGTGAGATCGACACCGGCGAGGTCCCCACCCGGTTCGCTCGCGGCTGGCACTGCTTGGGACTCGTCGAGGAGTTCAACGATGGCAAGCCGCACTCGGTCGAGGCGTTCGGCACCAAGCTCGTCGCCTGGGCCGACACCCAAGGCGAGTTCAAAGTACTCGACGCCTACTGCCGTCACATGGGCGGCGACCTCAGCCAGGGTGTCCTGCGCGGTGACAACGTCGCCTGCCCCTTCCACGGGTGGCAGTGGAACGGCAAGGGCCGATGCGCCACGGTCCCCTACGCCAAGCGCAACCCCAAGCTGGCCAAGACCCGGACCTGGCCGACGATGGTCCGCAACGGACAGGTCTTCGTCTACAACGACCCGGAGGGCAACCCGCCACCGGAAGATTGCTACATCCCCGAACTCGACGAGTTCGACACCGACGAGTGGACCGGCTGGACCTGGAACCGCATCGTCATCGAAGGCTCCAACTGCCGCGAGATCATCGACAACGTCGTCGACATGGCGCACTTCTTCTACGTGCACTACGCGCTGCCGGACTACTTCAAGAACGTCTTCGAGGGCCAGACCGCGGCGCAGTACATGAACAGCCACGGCCGGCCCGACGTCGCGATCGCCACCGCGTACGGCGACACCCGGCTGGAGTCGATCGCCGCCTACTACGGTCCCTCCTACATGCTGAACCCGATGGTCCAGTACTACGGCGGCTACGCGGTGGAGACCATCCTGACCAATTGCCATTACCCGATCGACGAGAACTCCTTCGTCCTGATGTTCGGCGTGATCGCCAAGATTCCCGAGGGACTCAACGCCGAGCAGGCCTCCAAGATGGCGAAGAAGATCAGCGCGGGCATCGAGGTCGGCTTCCTGCAGGACGTCGAGATCTGGAAGCACAAGACCCGCATCGACAATCCGCTTCTCGTCGAGGAAGACGGGCCCGTCTACCAGCTGCGACGCTGGTACGAGCAGTTCTACGTCGACGTCGATGACGTCACCGAGGAGATGACGCAGCGCTTCGAGTACGAGATCGACACGACCAAGGCCGTGGAGAACTGGAACATCGAGGTGCAGGAGAACCTGAAGCGCCAGGCCGAAGAGGCGAAGGCCGAGGAAGAGGCGAAGGCCCGCGAGGCCGATGCCGGGGCGAGTGTGTAATGACTCAGGCGGCTCATCGACCTGGCGCCGGGAGCGCGAGCGAGCGGGCCGCAATGCGACCGCGGGGCTGGGCGAAGGCGCCCGACTACCACGATGATCCGGTCCGCCGTGCCGCCATCGAGGAGGCGACGGCCCGCGACCGCCAGCACTATCTGCGGAACGGACTCACCGAGATCGAGTGCCGCGCCTGTCATGCCTGCGTCTTCGTCAAGAAGACGAGCCCGCATCAGACCAGCGTGCAGTGGACCGCGTCCGCCCGCGAGCAGTGTCCGGCGTTCGACGAGGTGCGTGCCGACGGCGGCAATCCGGCGATGCTTCCCGGGTGCCCGCGGCTGACCGCGTCGATCGACCACGGCGTCGCCGAGGGGATCATCCCGCGCGAGGGCCCCGAGGTCGACCCCGACGGCTATTGGTGATTCAGCCGATCGCCGCGACGTCGGCGACCACGGTCAAGCGCCCGCCGTCGCCGGGATCGGGTGTATCGATGATGCGTTCCGGGTCGATCAGGTAGACGTCGCGGCCGTCGAGCGAGAGCCGGCGGGTCACCTCCAACAGCATCCGCCGTGCCACGCTGTCCATCGCGTGGACGTGCGAAAGGTCGAAGGCGACGCGCGGCTCATCGGGCGCGTCGGCGGTGACGGCCCGCACGACGTGTTCGGCCTCGGCGAAGCGGAGGCCTCCCTGCAAGACGTACAGCCGCAGGTCGTCGCCGACGCGGTCGTCGCTTCGCAGCACCGTTCTCGACGCGGCCGGAACCTCCAGCATGTGCATGCCCATGTCGTCGGAGAACCGTTCGAAGAGGCTGATCCCGCGGACGCTGTTGCCGTGCTTGTCGAGCCGAGGCGAGAACGTGGCGATGCCGACCTGCCCGGGCAGCGCGCCGATCAGCCCGCCCGCGACTCCGCTCTTGGCGGGGATGCCGACCTGCGTGACCCAGTCGCCCGCCGCGTCGTACATGCCGCAGGTCGTCATCACGCTGAGCACCTGCCGCACGACCGGCTCGGAGACGATCTGCTTGCCGGTCGTCGGGTGTACGCCGTGATTGGCCAGCGTGGCCGCCATCAACGCCAAGTCGTTCGTGGTGACCAGCAGCGAGCATTGCCGCGTGTAGCCCTCGACCACCGGCACCGGATCCTCGTCGAGGATGTCGTAGGCGCGGAGCATGTGGGCGATCGACAGATTGCGGTGCGCAGTCGTCATCTCCGATTCGAAGACGGCCTCGTCGACTTCCAGCTCCCGTCCGGCGAAAGCGCTCAGCCCTTCGGCGACGCGCTCGAACCTCTCCGCCGGACCGATGCCTTTCCCGCCGGCCAGACTGTGCGCGGTGATCGCGCCGGCGTTGATCATCGGGTTGAGCGGCCGGCCCGTGTCGTCGAGCGACACCTCGTTGAACGCCTCGCCCGACGGTTCGACTCCGACCTTGGCCAGCACGTCGTCGAGACCCCGGTCGGTCAGGGCCAGCGCGTAGACGAACGGCTTCGAGATCGACTGGATCGTGAAGGGCACGTCGGCGTCGCCGACCGCGTACACCTCGCCGTCGAGCGTCGCCATCGCCGCGGCCAGCCGGTCGGGATCGGCCGCGGCCAGTTCGGGGATGTAGTCAGCCGGAGCGCCGGAGTCGTCCGACTCGACGGAGCCGAGCACCTCGGTGATGTAGTCGGGGATCGGTGATCGCACGCAACTCTCCTCCGTCGATGACGGCGTCGCCGCCTGCCGGCCGCACGGCGGGCCTGGCTCACCCTAGCGCGATCGGCCGGTTAGGTTGGGACAGTGGGATCCACCGTTGCCCGGAGCGTGACCGTCGTCGGCCTCGGCTCGATCGTGGCATCGGTGGCCTACCTCGCCGTGTCCGGCGGCGGCCTTCGATACACGGCCGATTCCGCCAACACCGTCGCACTGTGGCAGCCGTGGATTCCGGCACTGGCCGGCGCGGCGGTCGCACTCATGATCCGCCCCGCCAACGAGCCGGAAACGGCGACGCACCCCAGATATCAGGCGTGGATCCTCCTCGGATGCGCAGTCGGCTTCGCCGCAGGACTCCTGGTCCTCGGGACCGACGAGCCCAAGTACCTGGGTCTCAAGCTGCTGTTTCTCGCGGCCGTTCCCGTGGTGATGTTCAGCCTGGCTCGGACCCGCGGGGCCGGCGCGCCCGACGACCTGCTGCCCTCCACACGCAGCGCGTGGTGGCGACCGGCGGCTCCGGTCGCCGCCTACGTCGTCGCATTTCTCCTTGTCGCGCCCACCCGGCCTCCGCTGCTCGCCGGTCTCCCCGTCGTCGATGCCGTACTCGTGCTGCTCATCGGTTTCGGCATCAACGCGGTGCTGGAGGAGTTCTTCTACCGGCGCTGGCTACTCGACCGATGGCGCGAGATCCTCGGTCCGTGGCCGGCGATCGCGTTGTCGTCGGTGGTCTTCGCCCTCTGGCACGTCGCCATCCAGGGAACCGGCGAACCCATCCGCGACGTCGCGAACGCACTGGCCTATCAGGGGGTGAGCGGCGTCTTCCTCGGATTCCTCTGGGTCCGGTTCCGGATGATGTGGCCGCTGCTGGTGATCCACGGCATCTGGAACGCCAATCCGCTCAACCTCTTCTGAGGGTCGGCGATTCCTCCCGCACCGATCGTCACTTCCCGACGGAATTACGTCGGGAAGTGCGGATTCGATCGGGAGGAGTCGGCAAGTGCTCCTCGTACCTCGTCGACGGTGCGCAGCTCGACCCCGATCAGCGTCATATCCGACACTCGTTCCGGCGTCGTCTGCGAAGTCGCATCGATGACGAGGACGGCGCGGTAGTCGCGCTCGGTGGCGTCGAACAGCGTCGCGCGCGGGCAGTTCGGCAGGTTGCATCCGGCGACGACGACGGTCGTGATGCCGCGTTCACGCAGCAGCGCATCGAGGGCCGTCCGGTGGAAGGCCGACCATCGAGGCTTGTACAGGAGGTATTCGTCGATCCCGGCGGATTGTGGCTCGCCGCCGCGCAACAGCTGCCAGTCGGGCTCGACGTCGAGGAGGCGGGCCGGTATCCGCGCACCCTCGGTGCCCGGTTGCGCGGCGGCCGAGCCCGATTCGATCATCGAGCGACGCACCGTATCTACGTCCGACTCGCCGGCCCGGTAGGAGCGGACGACGTGGACGATCGGCCGCTGCGCTCCGCGGAACGCTTCGACAAGGGTTGCCATGGCGTCGATCCGCTCGGCGGTGCCGGGGATGGCCGACGGGCCGTCGACGAAATCGTTCTGCACGTCAATCATGACCAGCGCTGACGTCGCCCACTCCGGGCTCACATAGTCGCTCACTCATCCATCCTCGCCGCCGTCGACGACGATGTCGCCCGAATTCTTCCCGCACCGATCGTCACTTCCCGACGCGATCACGTCGGGAAGTGCGGATTCGATCGGGAGGAGCGGTTAGCCGTAGCGCCGAATCGACTTGATCGGCGGCATGGTGCGCAGCTCCTGGAACCTGATCGGGCGGCCATTGGGTCCTCCCGCGTGGAAGACCTGGCCGAAACCGGCGTAGATCCCGATGTGGCTGGCGTTGCGGTAGAAGACGATCACGTCACCTGGGGCCAGCGCACTCATCGGAATGGCCTTGCCCGCACGCGCCTGCTGCTGGCTGACGCGCGGGATGCGCACCCCGACCGTGCCGAACGCCCACTGGAGCAGCCCGGAGCAATCCCACGAGTTGGGGCCGGTCCCGCCCCACTTGTACGGCTTGCCGACCTGCGTGATCGCGACGTTCAGCGCGGCCATGGCGGCCGGCGTGGAGACCGGAAGGAAGATGTCGACCGATCCCGACGACCCAGACGACCCGCCGGAGTTCGACGAGCCCGCGGTCAACTGCGGTGCGACGACCGATCCCGCGGCCACCGCCGCGACGATCGCCGGAGCGGCGATCCAGCGTCCGAGCGACACCGACGTGCGCTCGCCATCCTTCCGCACAAAAGGGTGCTTGGGAGTCATGTACTCCAGCGTGCGGCAGGTCCGACCGTTTGCGACCGTCGGTTGTCGAGGTGAGACGCCTTTGTGACTGGTGTGAAATATGGGGTGCGTGGGTTTTTGCGGTCGTTCGACATCCTGATATCTGCCAATAGTTGCCACTCCCCCGGAATTGCTCCTCGGACGGCCAACCACTGGCCGATTTCGGCGGTAGTAGCATGCGGGAATGACTCTCGCCGACGCACTTATCGTCGTCGCCGCGCTAGCTCCGATTGGCCTCGCCGTAGCGTGTCTGTCCTTCATCAAGCGTCGTCAGCGACGCGGTCGCCTCCGAGGCTTCCTCGTCGACCCGGCGCCCCTGGAGCGTGACGATACGGCCCAAACCCCAACGGGTGGTACCGATTCGCTCGGTGACCCCCTTCTGCCGGACGCGCGAGAGCCGGAAGAAGTCTCACATAGCGCCCAGATCGCATTCGCTATTCTCGGCGGCCTCCTACTCATCGTCTCGGTGCTGCTCGCCGTCGCCAGTCTTCGCAGTCCGATAGACGCCTCTTCCTCGTATCCGTACGCCGAATTCGCCGACGTACGAACAACTGTTTGTGTAGCTTTGTGCTTCTCTGCGGCGGCCATCCTGGTGGCGGTTACCGCCACCGTGCGCCGGCGACGTCCGTCGGTTCGAGCCGCCGCCTTCGCGATGCTCGTAGCTGGTGGACTGTCAGCGTCCGCCGTGGCGGCATCCGCAGGGATGCTCCAATCCGAGATGTTCACCGGCGTGGCTCATGAGCGGGCGCTGCAGTCCTTCTGGGTATTCATCGCGGCACTGCCGTTCGCCGGGATCGGGATCCTCGACCGCCCCGAGGCCGAGCGCCGCGACCAACCGATATGGGCACATCCCGTCCTCAGGGGGATTGGCCTAGCCGCCGCGCTTTTCGCGGCGAGTTGTGCTGCCCTGACCCTTTCGGCTTTGTCAGCAGCCACTAGTGCGCGGGGCGCGTGGCAGATCATGCTCGCCCTCGTCGCCTATGCGCTCGTTTCCGCCATCGTGACCGCGGTAGGCATGACGGAGCGTGTCCGGGCGCGGTCCCAAGACACAACGCTGCCCTGGGTCTTCGGCAGCGTCCTGGCATTGTGCAGCATCCCGCTCGTGCTGAGTTTCGCCAATCTACTGAGCCCGTACCTCCCAGTCCTGCAGCGGCTGGACTCGCGGCCGATCGCACTGTTCGCGGTCCTCGGCGCAACGGCTGGCGCTGTCGCAACGCTCTGCCTCGCCTTCTACACCAACCCCTCGTTCCCGAAGGAAGACCCCTATCCGGACTATCCTCGCCGCCGGGTTCTCATCGTCGGTGTCGCAGGCTTCCTCGTCGCGACCGTCGCTGCCGGGCTTCTCGTCGCGACGGGGCCGGTCATTAAGCCCGCCGAGGCATCGCCGCTGGCTCAGCCCGTGCCGATTCCGCCCGAGCCGACGACGATAGGCTCCACCGCATTCGAGATGCAGATGCCCGAAAGACCTGACCGCGTCATTGTGCGAGCTGGCGGTCCAGGATTCATCATGTCCACGAAGGCCGGGCTCACCGGGCACGACGGCACGACCGGAGCCCCGCGGTGGCGGCTTGATTCGTCAGTGCTAGGCGGTGAAATTGATCGGGGCCGGGACTTCACGGTCTTCGGTCCCGGCCCGGACGCCGTCATCGTTGTAGTCACACGCCATATAACAATCGGACTCGACGCTATGACCGGCCGGCTCCGCTGGAAGTCCGCAGCCCCAGCCTTGCGAGATCCGACAAGACATCCGCTCGACCGGGCCAACTTCTATCGAGACGATGGTCCCCGCCCCGCGAAGAACAGAAGTTCCAACGATCAGCAACCCCAGTTCGCGGTCATCAACCCGTACAGCGGCCGAGTCACTCGGGAAATCGATGCTCCGTGCTATCCCGACCATTTCGCATCCAGCGAGCGTTACGTGATCCTGCCGATGTGCCACGATTCCTCTACGAAATTCAGCGTCATCAACATCGGTACTAGTGCCACCCGTACGCTACAGATTCCCGGTGTAAGGGTTGGCGATCTCGCGGACGTGCGGCATCTATCCGGGGACCTATTCGGGGCGGTCTACAATCGTCGACGCACATATCACGATGACGGGGAGCCAGTGCCGAACGTCGTTGCCGTGTTCGACGGCGCCAAAGGCGTCGAGGTTGATCGCTTCGACGCTGTCGGCGACCTTGGCCCTATGCGTCACGGCCTCGTCCCAGTTGTTCAGCCGTATCACAAGCAGGGCGACGAAATCCTGATCCGAGACACAACCACCCGCAGATTCATTCGGGTGCCTGTTCCCGCCAACCGAGTTAGTTGGAAGGACAGATTCGCGAGCGGGTTCTACGACCGGAACAGTGTCCTCGTGTGGCTAGGCGACACGTTGATGGTGGGAGAATTACGCAGACTCCTCCTTGTGAACCCGCAGAAGCGAACAGTGACCGTACGAGACTCCCCATGCACGCGCGGCCCTCTCCTACGAGCTGCTGTAGCACCCGGTTCAATGCTCTTCACGTGCCTTCGGGAAGAAGGCTCTCTCGCCACCTCCGATGACACCACGGAGATCGTCGGCACTCGCTAGGAAGCGGACACGCGCCGCCTACCTCTCCCACCCGTCGCGCTTCATCTCCCACAACACATCACCGCGAAGTCGCTCAGAAACATCATCGGGAATCGTCCACCCGTTGACGCGACTCCACTCGAATCTGGCTTCGTCCAGACGCGCACGGAACTCGACCTCGATTGAGGACATCCGATCTTCCGGCTTCGTAAACTTGGCGCGGAGTTCCTCGACCGTCGTGCCCTCAGGCGACTTCAACGCCGCAATCACGATCGGCGAGAACCCCTCCATCTCCTTCGCCACAATCACTCCGCTCCAGCCGCCGGCCACCCCGGGTCCGGACCGAGTGAAGCCGAGAAACCTCGCGACACATCACCCGGTATTCGCTCACAAACTCTGCGATCTTCCGTCGACGTCCAAGCCCCGATCGTCCAATCGCCGAACACACTTCGTTCCGGCCGAACCCGAGGGCCACGCTGATTAGCAGGAGGAGGCCTACCCTCTTTCCGATATGCGAATTGCTTCACGACGCTCCCTCTCTTGACACCGGGCATATCGAGATAGCACACGACAACCGCCCCCCATCCCGGCGGGATACTCCTCATCGGGCCCCCGAACTCCATTTGCATCACGTCCGGTCGGGCGCCGACCCACAAATACCCGGCAGACAGCCCAAGCGAGGCCCCCAGTCGCGGGGAGTACCCCCACGGCATGCGTTCCTCTGTAGCCGCTTTATACCCTGGAAACAGCCCCGCAGCCCCAAGGAACTCGCTCGCTACATAGTACGATTCAGAAATGCCCCTCACGAAGGTTCCCTCCGAACTCGCCAGATCAATCAATCCGGTGGGCAGCCACCGGATTGGATGATTCTCCGGTACCGGACCAGGGGAACTTGGCGGCGATGCCCGTTCATCATCTGCACAACCTCCTATTAAGAGACTTCCGAGCAGTAGAAATACCGCTAATCGGCGCATCACAACACGCATTCTGCCCACGCTACCCACCCGGATTACTGGGCGTAGATCGATCTGGTCTACCGCCGCTGTCGGTTCGCCCGGCCTCGAAGTTTTCCTGCGGCGTTCCAATGAACCTTTCCCAAGTCTCCCGAATACTCCCTTGCTCGTCACGCATTGCCTGTTTCTGCTCCGGTGTAGCATCCGGAGGAAAGTCCAGCTCGCCGTACATGCTTCCCAGATCCAACTTCCCATTGGTGAACCAGCGTGGATCATAATTCGGGTTGCCGGGATCCGCAGCGATACGCCCGGCCGCGTTCGCGGAGTTGAGC
>NZ_BAEE01000057.1 GCF_000241265.1 Gordonia araii NBRC 100433 | reverse complement strand
GGCGGTGTGGATCGCCGGTTTCGGCGACGCCCCCGCGGTCCCCGCCGGGACCACCACCAGTGCTGCTGTGACCGCTGCGAGTGCAGTCAATACGGACGCGAAATTCTTCATCCCGACCCCCAGGAGAGTTCCAAAACGCGCGGGCGCGCGTTGCCTTCACCCATCACACCACACCCGCCTCCCGACCGAAAGCCGCGTCGGCGCAATGGCTCTCACGACGAACCGGCCGGACCCTCGAGGAGGGTCCGGCCGGTCGGTCTTGTTGTGTACTGCGGTCAGCCCGGCATATTCCACCAGCGCCAGAAGGCACGGATGGTCTCACTGCGGTACCGGTCGCCCCATCGGCCCCGACCACAGTTGTCGTATCCGACGTAGGCACCGATCGCCGCGCCGATCGGGACGGTGATCCAACCGAGGATGATGAACCCCACGAGCAACCCGATAAGACCGCCGACCAAGGTCGACGGCGCGGCGCAGCCCCAGTTCTGGTTCGCCAACGCGTTCATCTGGTCCCAGGCCTGCCCCTTGTTCCGGGGCCGCGGCAGCGGACGCCGGTAGGTCAGCGCCGGGTGATACCCGAACGGCTTCAACTCTGCCGACTTGGCGTCGGAAGCGATCTGTGCGCGCAGCGGGGCGGTCTTCCCCTCGGCCTTGACCGTCAACGGGACGCGGCTCTTGACCGCACCCTTCGAGTTCATGAGCAGGAGTTCGTTGCCGACCTGCTTGATCGAGCCGGAGCCCACTTTCAGCGACACGGCCTGCATGTCCTTGGTGAGCGAAACCTGCGCCGGGCCCGTGTCGATCACGGGCGTCCGCGCTCCCGCGGTCGCGGGTTCGACGACGAGCAGCGCCGCGACGGCTGCTGCGAGCATTCCCAGAATTGAAGCGATCCGCTTCATCGACCTCCCCTTTCGGATCAACCGCAGTAACACTGCAGTTGTCACGATCAAATCACAGAATCTTCGTGTATTCGGGGCAAACTCCAACTTCGAGGTTCACGTGCGAGTTGTGCGACGCTTCCTGCTCACGCCTGCGGCAGCCGCGCCGAGGCGGTCCGCTTTGCCGGATTCGACGGCGGCGGGACGACCGGGCCGATATCTCCGTCGGGCGCCGTGTCCAGATCGACGATGACCGGCGCATGGTCGCTCGGCTTACTCCCTTTGCGCGCCTGCCGGTCGACGAAGGCCGCGGCCACGCGCGGTACCAGGTCGGAGCCGGCCAGGATGAGGTCGATCCGCATACCGAGGTCTTTGTGGAACATTCCGGCGCGGTAGTCCCAATAGCTGAATACCCGTTCGCCCGGCCACCGCTCGCGAATCACATCGGTCAGGCCGGCGTCGACCACGGCTGCGAGCGCGGCGCGCTCGGCGTCGGTGACATGCGTGTGCCCCACGTAAGCGGCGGGGTCGAAGACGTCCTCGTCGGAAGGAGCGATGTTGATGTCGCCGCACACCATCGTCGACGACGGTCCCGCGGCGACCACGGCGTCACGCAGTGCGGAAAGCCAGCCGAGCTTGTAGTCGTAATGATCGGACCCGACCTCGCGCCCGTTCGGCACGTACAGCGAATAGACGCGCACCCCGTCGCAGACCGCCGACACCGCTCGCGCCTCGACCGGCCCGGCCGGATCGGGGTAGCCGGGGGTGTCGGGAAAAGCCAGTTCCACGTCGTCGAGCCCGACACGGGAAAGCAGCGCGACCCCGTTCCACTGGCCTTGGCCGTGGTGGGCCCACTCGTAGCCGAGTCCCCCCAGGTCCTCGCCGAGCAGCGCCTCGAACGCATCGTCGCCGAGTTTGGTCTCCTGCAGGCACACCACGTCGGGCCGACGCTGTTCCAGCCACGGCAGCAGGCGCGGCACCCGCGCCGATATCGAGTTCACATTCCAGGTCGCGACACGCATGCCACCAAGTTAGCGTCTGGCCTTCGCCGGGTCAGCGGCGCTTGACCACGACGCCGGAGGCCGCGGCCACCAGTCCAATGACGGTGATCGCCGGGCCACCGGGCCGGCGCGGCGCGTCTGCCTTGTCCTTCACGCTCGACCATCCGCTCTTGGCCAGCTTCTGCAGCCGGATCTCCTGGTCCGGCCCGACCCAGATCTTCACGTTCGTCGCCGAGACCTGCAGGTCGAGTTCGACCGCCGGAGCGGCGAAGACGCCGCGGCTGAAATCCAGCTGGACCGTACCCATGGAACCGGTGACGACGATCTGCGGCGGCACCTGCCACACGCCTTTGCGCCGCACCGTGCTCCACTCGGCGTCGAGATGAAGCGGCTCCACCCCGGCCGACGGCGCGTCGGCCGGCACGGCGTCGGGAAAGAGTTGGCCGGCCGTCGGCAACCGCTCGAGTGCGGTCCGCAGCTCGGCGCGCGTGCGACTGGCGTAGACCGCACCGGAGCGGTCCTCGAACTCGACCATCTCCAGATAGCCCGACGCGAACGCATCGGTCAGCAGCCCGATGGCGCGTTCCCGTTCAGGATTGCCGATGAGCAGGTCATCGTCGGCGTTGCCCTCAGTCACGACTCCCACCCTAACGGCGGGCCCCGCTTCCAACCGGGAGCGGGGACTGACGCATCAGCCTTCGGCGTCGCGGACGCAGTCGAGCACTTCCTGCGCGGCGCCGGCCGCACGCAGCGGATCGCCGTCGATCACCGCCTCGACCAAGGCGGTGTGCTGCTCCTCGTAGGAGGACGACGCCCCGACCGGACGCTCGGCGATCGTCCGGCGCAGCGCGGGCAGGAGCAGGTCGTAGAACTCAAGATAGATCTCGTTGTGACTGGCGACGACGATCGCCCGGTGCAGCTGCGCATCGGCGTCGACGATCTCGTCCCGCTCGTCCGCCGAGGTCGCCGCGGGCCGGTCCCACAGATCGTTGCGGCGGGCCAGCAACTCGCGCAGCATCGCGATGTCGTCCTCGTCTCGTCGTCGCGCGGCCAGATCGGCGGCCGTCACGTCCAGCGCCTCGCGCAGCTCGATGAGATCCCGGCGTCGCGCCGAGGAGAAGTAATCGCCGAGTGCGACCTCCTGCTCGTCGACGGCGAGAACGTAGGTGCCCGACCCCTGCCTGCGCTCCAGCACACCCGCGTGCACCAGCGCGCCTACCGCTTCGCGCAGCGTGTTGCGCGACGCGTCGAGAAGCTCGACGAGCTCCGGTTCGGTCGGTATCCGATCCCCGACCGCCCATTCTCCGGCTGCGATTCTGCGACGCAGTTCGTCTGTGACCTGCGCGATACGCGTGGACCGTCTGCCGTCTTGCACACGGTCGATCGTATTTCGGTTGAGGGTTGCCATGGATTCATCCTATGATTTCAGGGTCCGAAATTCATCCTATGAATTGGTATGCCGATGCTCGTCGACGACCCCGACCTCGCCACCGCGCTCCCCGCCACCGCGCCGTCGAAGCGTGCGGTGGCGCGGTCTGCGCTATCCGGCCGCATCATCGTGGTCGTCGCGATCCTCGTCTTCGCCGCCTCGCTGCGCACGGCGGTGACCTCGATCGCGCCGCTGCTCTCTCGCATCGCCGAGGAGATCGGCTTCGGCGCGACCACCATCGGGATCGTCGGCATGATGCCCACGGCGATGTTCGCCTTGGCCGGGTTCGTCGCCCCGATGTTGAGCCGGCGGTTCGGCCTCGAACAGCTGACCCTCGCCGCGGTGGTGGCAACCGGAGTCGGTATCGCGGTCCGGTCGTTCTCGTCGTCGACCGCCGCTCTGCTGGTGTGGTCCGGCGTCGCACTGATCGGCATGGGAATCGGCAACATCGTCATCCCGCCGCTCGTCAAGCGCTACTTCAGCGACCGCATCGCCCTGATGTCGACCGCGTACATCACCTTCGTCCAGCTCGGCACCGCGGTGCCGGCGGCATTGGCCGTCCCGGTCGCTGACGCCCACGGCTGGCGGATCTCCCTGGCCGTCTGGGCGCTGGTGCCCGCGATGGCCGTTCTGCCGTGGGTCGGCATCGTCGTCGCGCGTCGTCGCGACCGCGCCTCTCGCCCGACCGTCACCGCCGAGCGGGCGACGGGCCTGTGGCGCACACCGCTCGCGTGGGGCATGACCTTCATGTTCGGGATGACCTCGCTGGTGACCTACTCGCTATTCACCTGGCTGCCGACCATGGTCACCGACGCCGGCGGCAGCGAGAGCCTCGGCGGGGCGGTCGTCGCCGTCTTCGCCGCCCTCGGATTCTTCGGCACACTGGTCGCACCTGCGATCTGCGCCCGCTTCCGCAACCCGTTCGGGTTCGTGATCTTCTTCATGACCTGCCTGATCATCGGCCTCGTCGGGATCGTATGGGCACCGACGCACGGCACCTGGGTGTGGGTGGTCCTGCTGGGAATCGGGCCGACGACCTTCCCGATGGCCCTGACGCTGATCAACCTTCGGACCCGCACCGACGCGGAGTCGGCCGCGCTCTCCGGGTTCGCCCAGGGCGTCGGCTATCTGCTCGCCTGTGCCGGCCCGCTGTTCGTCGGCGTACTGCACGAGACCACCAACGGCTGGACGGTGCCGACGACCTTCCTCTTCGCCTCGATCGCCGCGCTCACCGCCGGTGCGGCCGTTGCTTGCCGCCCACTCCCCGTCGTCGTCACCGAGGTCCCGTCGTCGACCGACTAAAATCGTCGTCTGGGCACCCACAGGTGGTCACTATGACCACGACACCGGCCACAGCGGACGAAATTGTCAGCCGGACGAGCCCAGCATTCCGTCGATCTGCGCCGCGATGGCCCGCCGCAGATCGAAGTTGTCGACGACCTGTCGCCACTTCGGCAGCATGGCCGACACGCGGGGCAGATCGGCGACGGCGGCCGGATCGATGGTGTCGAACCACCCGTGCTGACCGGCCGCGCGCTGCCTGGCCAGCTCGGCCCAATGGACATCGCTGACCGTCAACGACCACACCACTCGCCATAGATCCAGCACCGTCTGATCGTCGGCACCCAATTCGTAGGCCGCCTCGAAGAAGCGTTCGGCGATGGCCAGGGCCGGGGTACCGACGTTGGCGCCCTCTTGAAGAATCGCCACGATCCAGGGGATCGCGGCGAGGCGATCTCGCATATCGATCGCGATCTCGATCATCCGCTCACGCGGCGGACCCGTCGGCACGGCCCAATCGATCCGCGCGGCGACCTCCGAGAGGGCCATCGACAGCAGCGCCTCCTTGTTGGGCACGTAGTGGTACAGCGTCATCGGCTTGGAGCCGAGCTCGTCGGCCAGCCTCCGCATCGTCAGCTTGTCGGCGCCTTCGTGCTCCAGGATCGCGAGCGCGGCGTCGATGATCGTCGTTCGATCGAGGGAGGCTGACGGTGGCATGCCTCCATCTTGGCCCATCAGCCCGCCTCGGCGCCGGACCATGCCGCGCAGCGGTTCCGGCTCCGAGTTAGGCGGCCCTTCCCTTTCGGCCCGAAGACCGGTAGATTTCGTACGCGCACGATTTCGTACATGCACGACTACCGGAAGGCGTGCCCATGTCGACTGAATCCGCTGCCCGCGGCGACGCACCTGTCTCACCCGTTCCCCGCCGCACCGGGCTCCTGATCGCGACGGTCTTCGGCCTGCAGTTCCTAGTCGGCCTCGACATGTCGCTGGTGAACATCGCTCTCCCCGACGCCAAGGCCGACCTCGGATTCACCGACGCCGGCCTGCAATGGGTGGTGACCGCATACCTACTGTGTTTCGCCGGCTTCCTCCTCGTCGGCGGCCGCCTGGGCGACATCTGGGGCCGCCGCACGGTGATCATCACCGGGTTGACGTCTTTCGCGGTGGCGAGCGCCATCGGCGGTCTGGCGCAGACCCCCGGGTTGCTCGTCGGCGCTCGGGCCGCGCAAGGGCTGGCCGGAGCCCTGATCGCACCGGCGGCACTGGCACTCGTGGCCACCATCGCCGACGAAGACCGGCGGCGCAGGGCAATGGCGGTGTGGGGCGCGGCGAGCGCAGCCGGGGGTGCCGTCGGCGTCGTCGCCAGCGGACTGCTCACCGAGGCCTTCAGCTGGCGCGCGGTCATGTTCGTCAACATCCCGATCATCGCGCTGGTATTGGCAAGCGCACTGGCGAGCGTGCCGCGCGGAGACCGGCGCGACACTCAGATCGACCTGCTCGGCGGGGTTCTGGTCACCGTGGGCCTCGGCGCGCTCATCTACGCGGTCACGGCGACCGGAGAGTACGGCTGGACGTCTGCCCGCGCGCTGATCGGTTTCGTCGTCGCGGTCGTGCTCCTGCTCGGATTCGCGGCGACCGAACGCGCCAGCGACCACCCCATGATGCCGATCCGGGTCCTTGCCACACGCAGCATCGTCGGCGCCAACGTCTTCGGGTTCATGCTCGCCGCCGGACAGCTGGCCGCCTTCTACTTCTGCTCGCTCTACCTCCAGCAGGTGTGGGCCCTGACGCCTCGCGCGGCCGGCGTCCTCTTTCTCCCCTTCTGCTTCTTCGTCGTGGTCGGCATCGCGGCGGCCACCAAACTCGCCAAGACCTACGGCCCGCGGAAAGTCATCGTGGTCTTCGGTCTGATCGGCGCGGCCGGCCTGGCGATGTTCTCCCGCCTCCCCGACACCTACGACTTCTGGCTGGGCATGTTCGTCCCCTCGGTGGTCACGGCCATCGGCATCGGCGGCTCGATGATGCTCATCGGCGTGGCCGGCACGACGGGCGTCGGCCCCGACGACGCCGGGATCGCGTCCGGCGTCCTGAACAGCTCCCGCCAACTCGGCGGAACCATCGGATTGGCCGTCCTCGTCACCATCGCCGCCCAGTACTCCGTTGCCGCGGACGGTTTCCGCACGGGCCTCGCGATGGCCGCCTGGCTCCTGGTCGCCGCCAGCGCCGCGGCATGGCTGATTCTGCCGCGCGACCGCGCCGCACACGTGGAATGACGAAAACGATCGAGGCCACGAGCAGGCAAAAGGTCCCCAATTTCGAGAAAACTGTACTCAGTCAAGAAAACTGAGGCACACTGGAGTTGTGCCACCCCCCGACGAGCTCACGGCGGCGCTGCGCTCCGCCGATCTGCGCGTCACGCGACCTCGCGTGGCGGTGCTCGACGCCGTCCACCAGAATCCGCACGCCGATACCGACCACGTGCTGACGCAGGTTCGCGCCGAGTTGCCGACCGTGTCCCGGCAGGCCGTCTACGACATCCTCGCCGCGTTCACCGCCGCCGGAATCATCCGTCGCATCCAGCCCGCCGGAACCATCGCGCGCTATGAAGCTCGCGTCGGCGACAACCACCACCACGCCGTATGCCGGGTGTGCGGCGAGATCACCGACATCGATTGCGCGACCGGCGAGGCCCCCTGTCTCGACGGCCCTCTCCCGGACGCATTCACCGTCGACGAGGCCGAGGTCATCTACTGGGGCACCTGCGCCAGCTGCTCGGGCCTCGCCGACAACAGACTTCCCAAAGAAGACCCAGCTCCAGCCCAACCCGAAAGGATCAGGAAATGACTGACGCCGCAGAACTCGACGATGTGAACGCATCGGACGCCGGCTGCCCGGTGATGCACCATCTCAGCCGCCCCACCGAGGGGTCCGCGACCCAGGAGTGGTGGCCCAAGCGGCTGAACCTGCGCATCCTGGCCTCGCACACGTCGGTATCCAACCCGATGTCGACCGACGAGGACTTCGACTACGCCAAGGAGTTCGAGAGCCTGGACCTCGACGAGGTGAAGGCAGACCTTCGAAAGGTCATGACCGACTCCAAGGACTGGTGGCCGGCCGACTACGGCAACTACGTCGGCAACATGGTCCGCATGACCTGGCACGCGGCGGGCACCTACCGTGTCGCTGACGGTCGCGGCGGCGCCGGCAACGGCCAGCAGCGATTCGCACCGCTCAACAGCTGGCCCGACAACGTCGGCCTCGACAAGCCCCGACGGGTGCTCTGGCCGGTGAAGAAGAAGTACGGCCGCAAGCTCAGCTGGGCCGACCTGATCGTCCTCGCGGGCAACGTCGCCATGGAGAACTGCGGGTTCGAAACCCTCGGCTTCGCCGGTGGCCGCCCCGACCAGTACGAGGGCGACGACGAGACCTACTGGGGCCCGGAGACGACGTGGCTCGCCGACGAGCGCTACACCGGCGACCGCAAGCTCGACAACCCGCTGGCCGCCGTCCAGATGGGCCTGATCTACGTCAACCCCGAGGGCCCCAACGGCAACCCGGATCCGCTGGCCGCCGCGCAGGACATCCGCGAGACGTTCAAGCGCATGGCGATGAACGACGTGGAGACCGTGGCCCTCATCGCCGGCGGGCACACGTTCGGCAAGGCCCACGGCGCCGGAGACGCGGATAAGCACGTCGGACCGGAGCCCGAGGCTGCGCCGATCGAGCAAATGGGCCTGGGCTGGAAGAACAGCCTCGGTACCGGCAAGGGCGACGACACCATCCAGTCGGGTTTGGAGGGTGCGTGGAACAGCACGCCAACGACCTGGGACAACAACTTCTTCTGGACGTTGTTCGGCTACGAGTGGGAACTCGGCAAGAGTCCGGCCGGCGCCCAGCAGTGGCATCCCAAGGACGGTGCCGCGGCGAACACGGTTCCCGACGCCGAGTACCCGGACGACGCGGAGAAGCGCCACGCGCCGATGATGCTCACGACCGACCTCGCGCTGCGCATGGATCCGGAGTACGAGAAGATCTCTCGCCACTTCCTGAACAATCCGCAGGACTTCGCCAAGGAGTACGCGAAGGCGTGGTTCAAGCTGACCCACCGCGACATGGGACCGCTGAGCCGCTACAAGGGCACACACGTTCCCGACGAGGTGTTCATCTGGCAGGATCCGATCCCCGAGATCGACTACGAGCTCGTCGGGCCGAAAGACATCGCCGACCTTCGTCAGCGGATCGCCAAGTCGGGCCTGACTGTCGGCGAACTGGTGTCAACCGCGTGGGCGTCGGCGTCGACCTACCGCAACAGCGACAAGCGCGGCGGTGCCAACGGCGCACGGATTCGTCTTGAGCCGCAGCGTGATTGGGAGGTCAACGAGCCGGAGAAGCTGGCCAAGGTGCTCGGTGAGCTGGAGAAGATCCAGTCGGAATTCAACGACGCCCAGACCGGCAAGGTCCGGATTTCGCTCGCCGACCTGATCGTGCTTGCCGGCGGTGTGGGCGTCGAACAGGCCGCCAACGCCGCGGGCCACCCGATCAGCGTGCCGTTCCACCCGGGCCGCAACGACGCCACTCAGGAGGACACCGACGTCGAGTCCTTCGAGTACCTCGAGCCCAAGGCCGACGGCTTCCGCAACTACCTCGGCAAGGGCAACGAGCAGCCGGGCGAGTACCTGCTCGTCGACAAGGCCAACCTGCTGGGTCTTTCGGCTCCGCAGATGGCCGTCCTCATCGGCGGATTGCGCGTGCTGGACGCCAACCATGGCGGATCGACCAAGGGCGTCTTCACCGAGCAGCCCGGGGTGTTGTCGAACGACTTCTTCACCACCATCACCGACATGGATGTCTCGTGGGCTCCGAAGGCCGACGAGGAGGAGACCTACGTCGGGACCGTCGGCGGCAAGCCCAAGTGGACGGGCAGCCGCGTGGACCTCGCGTTCGGTTCCAACGCCGAGCTGCGCGCCCTCTCGGAGGTCTACGGCGCCGACGATGCGGAGGAGAAGTTCGTGAAGGACTTCGTCGACGCGTGGGTCAAGGTCATGGACAACGATCGGTTCGACCTGCACAGCTGATCGGCGTCTCGATACGTCGAGACCAACGGGCCGGGCTACCGTGAGGGTGTGAGCATGCACCAGCACGGTGACCCGGCCCGTCCCGTTGATCCCCGCGACCACTGGGAGGACTTCTACGGTGACGGCAAGCGCCCGTGGAGCGGGAAGCCCAATGCGATCCTGGTCGACGAGACGGCCGGCCTTCAGACAGCGGGGCGCACCGCGCTGGACCTGGGCTGCGGGTCGGGCGCCGACGCCATCTGGCTGGCGCAGCAGGGCTGGTCGGTGACCGCTGTCGACATCGCCGAGGCGGCGCTGGCGGTCGGGCGGGAGCACGCCCGGGAAGCCGGCCTGCCGGATGAAGCTATAGCCTGGCGCCGCGTCGACCTGAGCAACGACTTCCCCGTCGGCACCTGGGACCTCGTCAGCGCTTTCTATTTGCATTCGCAGGTCGAGCTGGCCCGGGCCGACATCCTCCGCAAAGCCGCGGCGGCCGTCGCACCGGGCGGCTCCCTGCTCGTCGTCGGACACTGGGGCATGCCGGATTTCCGGTTCGACGGTGATCCGCCCGAGTTCCCCAGTACCGACGATGTACTCGCCGATATCGGGGCCGCCCCGACCGATCCGCCACCGGAATCACCGGCAGCGACGTCCGGTGCGGCATCCGGACCGGAATCGGCAGCAACGTCCGGAGCGGAGTCGAGCGGCTGGACGACGATCCACATCGGGTTAGCCGAGGTAGCGATGACCGATCCCGAGGGCAATCCCTGCGCGCGGACCGACAACGTGGTCCACCTCCGCCGCAACTGAACGCCGACCGTGCCCACATTCCCGCCGACCGTACCCACATTCCCGCCGACCGTGCCCACATTCCCGCCGACTGTGCCCACATTCCCGCCGACTGTGCCCACATTCCCGCCGACCGTGCCCACATTCCCGCCGACCGTGCCCACATTTCCGCCGACCGTGCCCAGTTCCCGCAACGACTGATGTTTGATTGATCGCAGTCCCGGGTATTCCGAATCGGGCACCGCCTATCCGGCGGCCGTCGGAAGGAGGCAAAGGATGACTGCACAACCGACCCGACTGATCGCCGCAACCGCGATCGCCCTCGCCGGAATCGCCGCCCCGGCTCCTCTCGCCCATGCCGGCGAGGTCCGTCACAAAACGACGGCCATCTGCAAGAGCATCAGCCCGAACGTCATCGACAACCCGTACGCGGGTCGGATCACGACGACGCAATGGCTCCCCAAGGAGCGAGGCCGGATCACCGTGGTCGTCGCGCAGTCGAAGTCGGTCTTCGGCTACCAGAACCGTCCGCGTCTGGCCTGGCACAACCTGACCACGGGTGAACGCGGGCATGCGAGCACCATTTCCTACAGCAACCTCAACGCCGGTGCCGCGACCTTCATCAACATCCGGACCGGCTCCGGTCGCGTCACGTTGAAACTGCGGACCTACAACAGCAACAAGTTCTGGTCGTTGCGCTCGACCGCATGCTCGGCGACGGTCAGGGTTCGTTGACGCCGAGGTTCAGCGCAGCGCGTCGGCGAGCTGTTCGCTCCAGGTCGCGACGACCTGCTGACGACGGCGAGAGTCGTCCGACAGCGTGTCGGCCAGACCGAGCCCGCGTGCCAGGTCCAAGGTCACCTGGGCCAGCCGGTGGGCCTCGGCGTTCTCCCCGGACGGGTCGAGCGCCTTCACGGTGAACTTGTGCGCCGCCCGCGCGAGCTTCGCCTCCAACGGCAGGATCACTTCGCGCAGCGCCGGATCGGACGCGGCCGCCGCCCACACCTGCAGTGCGGCCTTGAACTCGGTGCCGGTGTAGATCGCGACGGCCTTGTCGACGACGGCGGCCACCCGGGCGTCGTGATCGTCGGGGAACTCGGTGATCGCCATCGACGCACCACTGGTCATCGACTCGAACATTTCCTCCATGACGGCGGTGATGAGCGATTCCCTGGTCGGAAAGTGATGCTGCGCCGCTCCGCGCGAGACCCCGGCCGCCTCGGCGACCGCCGCGACCGTGGTCGCCGACCATCCTTGCGCCGCAAGCATTTCCACGGTCGCATCCAGTAGGCGCTCCCGCGTCGCGCGAGAGCGTTCCTGCTGCGGCTGGCGGGCGGCGGTCATCGCTCGCTGGTGTCCCAGCTCGGCTTGCCCTTCGACAGGAAGGCCGTCATGCCCTCACGCGCTTCGTCGGAGGCGAACAGGGCGGCCGACTCGGCGGCTCGCGCGGTCGCGTTCTCGTCGAAATCCGCGAGGATCGCCGCGGTAGTCAGCCGCTTCGACGCCGCCAGCCCCTGTGGCGAGGCTTTGCGGACACCGGTGAGGACGTCGTCGAGCACCGCGGACAGCTCCTCGGCGCTCGACGACGCCTGGGTCACCAGGCCGATCCGTTCGGCCGTCGCCGGATCGAACTTCTCACCGGTCAGGAAGTAGCGTCCGGCCGAGCGCGCCGACATCTTGGGCAGCAGCACGATCGAGATGATCGAGGGTGCCAGTCCCAGGCGCGCTTCAGTGAGGGCGAAGGTCGCCTCCGGGCCGACGAGCGCGATGTCGGCCGAACCGAGCAGGCCGAAACCGCCCGCCCGCACATGCCCATTCGCGACGACGATGACCGGCTTCGGCATCGCCAGCATGGTCCGCATCAGCCCGACCATCGCTCGCGCGCCCTCGGCGGTCGCCTCCTCCGGGCTCAGGCCCCGGCGCAGCGCCTCGCCCAGATCGGCGCCGGCGCAGAAGGTTCCACCCGCGTGGGTCAGCACGACAGCCCGCACCGACGTATCGTCGGCGGCTTCGGCGAGCGCGGCCGACAACTGACCCACCAACACCGACGACAACGCATTGCGGTTCGACGGCGAGTTCAGGGTGATCGTCGTGACCGCACGGGTCGTCTCGACCTCGACGACGGTCTGTTGCGCTTCAGACATCGCTCTCCTCCTTCTCCGGCCGGCTGCGACGGCTAGTACGACTTCGGCAGGCCGAGGCTGGTCTGCGCGACGAAGTTCAGCACCATCTCGCGGCTCACCGGCGCGACCTTGGCGATACGAACCAGCGCGAGCATCGGCGCCAGCCCGTATTCACTGGTCAGACCGTTTCCGCCGAGCGTGTGTACGGCCTGGTCGACGAGTTTGGTCGACGCCTCCGCGGCCGCGTACTTCGCCATGTTGGCCGGCTCGGCCGCACCCCAGTCGTCACCGGCGTCGTAGAGCGTGGCGGCTTTCTGCATCATCAGTTTGGCCATCTCAAGCTCGACCTTGCCCGCGGCCAACGGGTGGGCGATGCCCTGGTGCGCGCCGATCGGCGTCTTCCACACGGTGCGGTCCTTCGCGTAAGCGACGGCCTTGTCCAGCGCGTAGCGACCCATGCCGATCGCCGACGCCGCGCCCATGATGCGCTCGGGGTTCAGCCCGGCGAACAGCTGACTCAGGGCGGCCTCCGGCTCGCCGACCAGCGCATCGCCGGGCAGCCGTACGTCGTCGAAGAACAACTGGAACTGCTTCTCGGGGTTCTGTAGCTCCATCGGGATCTGCGTATAGGTGAAGCCCTCGGCGTCGGTCGGCACGATGAACAACGCCGGCGCGAGTTTGCCGGTCTTGGCCTCCTCGGTGCGGCCGACGATGAGCACGGCGTCGGCCTGGTCGACTCCGGAGATGAACACCTTCTGCCCCGACAGAATCCAGTCGTCACCGTCGCGACGGGCCGTCGTCGTGATCTGGTGAGAATTCGACCCCGCGTCGGGCTCGGTGATACCGAAGGCCATGGTGATTTCACCGCTGGCCAGCCCCGGCAGCCACTTGTCCTTCTGCTCGTCGGTGCCGAAGCGGGCAATGATGTTGCCGCAGATGGCCGGCGAAACGACGAGCATCAGCAGCCCGGTGCCCGACGCGGCGAGCTCCTCCATCACGATCGACAGCTCGTACATGCCGGCACCGCCGCCGCCGTACTCCTCGGGGAGATTCACGCCGATGAAGCCGAGTTCACCGGCCTCTTTCCACAGATCGGTGGTCTTCAGATCTTCCTTGGCGCATTTGCGGAAGTACTCGGCGCCGTACTTCTTTCCCAGCGCGGCGACGGCGGAACGCAGTTCCTTGCGCTCGTCGGATTCGATGAAACTCATTGGTTCTCTTTCGTTTTCGTGGTTCGCGTGGTCAGGATTCGTCGGATTCTTCGGATTCCGCCTCGATGATCGCCAGCACATCGCCGACGGCTAGCTGGCGGCCGACCTCGACGGCCAGTGTCGCGACGATGCCATCACTCGGCGCGGCGATCGTGTGCTCCATCTTCATCGCCTCCAGCCACAACAGCGGCTGACCGGCGGTGACCTTGTCACCCTCGGCCACCGCGACACGGATGACCGAGCCGGGCATCGGCGCGAGCAGCGAACCCGGGCGCTGCACCGTCGACGGGTCGATGTAGCGCGGCACGACGCCCAAAGTCACCGACTTGCCCGGTGAGTCGACGAAGACCGTGTCGCCGTAGCGCGCGACGATCAGGTCGCGGGTGACGCCGTTGGCATTGAGGGTCACCAGGGTCTCGATACACCGGGTCGCTGCGCTCCCCGGCACTCGACCACCGTGGGGGAACACCGGACCGGTCGCGACACCGGCCGCCACTCGACCACCGTGGGGGAACGCCGGGCCAGTCGCGAAACCGGCCACCACTCGACCACCGTCGGGCGACGCCGGAGCGCTTGCGATCCCAACCGCCACGACCTCGACGCCCTCGTCGTCGGGAAGGACGACGCCGTAGCCGGGGGCACGCGCGCTCACGGCGGCACCGGCCCGGCGCTCGAAGCGGTACCGCACCGTCACCTCGTCGTCACCCGCGCCGAACTTCTTCTCCTGGAAGCCCGACGCGATGTTGCGGAACCCGGACGGGATCGCCGGAAGCGCCTGTGCGCCAGCGCGATTCCACTCGGCATCTGCGAGCGCCGCTGCGATCGCCGCCAGCCGTGCGTCCGCTTCGTCAGCGAGCGGCGCGGCAAGCACGTCGAGCCCGACCTCGTCGATGAACGCGGTGTCGGTATCGCCGGAAAGGAACTGTTCCGACCTCAACGTGTTCACCAGCATGTCGCGGTTGGTCACCGGACCGTGCAGGGTCGCGCCGGCCAGCGCCGCCGCCAACGTGGCGGCCGCTCGTCGACGGGTCGGCGCCCAACTGATCACCTTGGCGATCATCGGGTCGTAGAAGGTGGAGATTTCGCTGCCGTCGGCGATTCCGGTGTCGACGCGGATTCGCGACGCCGCCGACGCGCGCTCGTCTACCGCGAACCGGTGCACCGTCCCCGACTGCGGCGCCCACTCGGCGGCAGGGTTTTCCGCGTAGAGCCGCGCCTCGATGGAGTGCCCGACGGCGACCGGTTCGTCGCCAGTCAGCGGCTCCCCCATCGCGACGCGCAGCTGCCATTCGACGAGATCGAGGCCGGTCGTCTCTTCGGTGACCGGGTGCTCCACCTGCAGACGCGTATTGGTCTCCAGGAAGTAGAACCGCCCGTTACCGTCGGCTAGGAACTCGACCGTGCCAGCACCCGAATACCCGATGGCGGCAACGGCTTTGCGAGCTGCGTCGTAGAGCCGCTCGCGCAAATCTCCGCCGAGAGACTCGACCAACGGCGCGGGCGCTTCCTCGATGACCTTCTGGTGCCGGCGCTGGATCGAGCACTCGCGCTCGCCAACGGCCCAGACCGCACCGTGGTTGTCGGCCATCACCTGGACCTCGATGTGGTGGCCGCGCTCGACGTAGGGTTCGCAGAACACCGTCGGATCGCCGAAGGCCGACTCGGCCTCCCGTTTGGCGGCCGCGACATTCTCGTCCAGGTCGGCGAGGTCCCGCACGATCCGCATGCCGCGCCCGCCGCCACCGGCCGAGGCCTTGATGAGCAGCGGCAAGTCGTCCGCGGTGACCTTTGCCGGATCGAGGTCGCCGAGCACCGGAACGCCCGCGGCGTCCATGAGTTCCTTGGCGTTGACCTTCGACCCCATGGCGGTGATCGCCGACGGCGGCGGTCCGATCCAGATCAGTCCGGCATCGATCACCGACTGCGCGAACTCCGCGTTCTCCGAGAGGAACCCGTAACCGGGGTGGATGGCGTCAGCGCCGGCCGCACGCGCGGCGTCGATGATCAGCTCGCCTCGCAGGTATGTCTCCGCCGACGTCGAGCCGGGGAGCCGGACGGCCGAATCCGCTTGGCGCACATGAGGAGCGTCCGCGTCCGGATCGGAGTAGACCGCGACGGTGGCGATGCCCATGTCGCGGCAGGTACGGAACACCCGGCAGGCGATCTCGCCGCGGTTGGCGACGAGTACCGAGGTGATCGCACGCGTCGCGGCCGTCTTGTTCTTCGTTTTCGTAGTCATGTCCGCCTCACATCCGGAAGACGCCGTAGCCGTCGGCGCCGGAGACGTCGCCGTTGTGGATCGCCGAGAGGCACATGCCGAGCACCGAGCGCGTGTCGCGCGGGTCAATCACCCCGTCGTCGTAGAGCATTCCGCTAAGGAACGCCGGCAGCGATTCCTTCTCGATCTGCGCTTCGATCATCGCGCGCATCCCAGCGTCGGCCTCTTCGTCGACGGTCCCGCCGCGGGCTTCGGTGGCCGCACGGGAGACGATCGACACGACGCCAGCGAGCTGGGCGCCGCCCATGACGGCCGACTTCGCGCTCGGCCACGCGAACAGGAACCGCGGGTCGTAGGCGCGACCGCACATGCCATAGTGACCGGCGCCGTAGCTCGCGCCCATCAACAGCGAGATGTGCGGGACCTTCGAGTTGGACACCGCGTTGATCATCATCGAGCCGTGCTTGATGATGCCGCCGCGCTCGTACTCGGCGCCCACCATGTAGCCAGTGGTGTTGTGCAGGAACAACAGCGGGGTGTCGGACTGGTTGGCCAGCTGGATGAACTGGGTCGCCTTCTGCGACTCGGCCGAGAACAGCACGCCCTGCGCGTTCGCGAGAATGCCGATCGGGTAGCCGTGAATGTTCGCCCACCCGGTGCATAGCGAGTTCCCGTACTCCGGCTTGAACTCGTCGAAGTCGCTGTCGTCGACGATGCGGGCGATCACGTCGCGCGGGTTGAACGGAATCTTGAGGTCCGACGGCACGATGCCGAGGAGTTCCTCGGCGTCGTACCGCGGCTCGATCGACGCGCCGACCGGCCCCGGCCCCTTCTTGCGCCAGTTGAGGCGGGCGACGATGCGCCGGCCGATGCGCAGGGCGTCCTGCTCGTCGACGGCGAGATAGTCGGCGAGTCCGGATTCCCGCGCGTGCATGGTCGCACCGCCGAGGGTCTCGTCGTCGCTCTCCTCGCCGGTGGCCATCTTGACCAGCGGCGGGCCGCCGAGGAAGACCTTCGAGCGACCGTCGATCATCACGGTGTGGTCGCTCATCCCCGGGATGTACGCACCCCCGGCGGTCGAGTTGCCGAACACCAGCGCGATGGTCGGGATGCCCTCGGCGGACAGCCGGGTGATGTCGCGGAACATCTGCCCGCCCGGGACGAACACCTCTTTCTGGGTCGGCAGGTCGGCACCGCCCGATTCCACCAGTGCGATGCACGGCAGCCGGTTCTCGCGGGCAATGGCGTTGGCGCGCAAGCTCTTGCGCAGCGTCCACGGGTTCGACGTGCCGCCGCGGACGGTCGGGTCGTTGGCGACGATCATGCATTCGACGCCCTCGACGACGCCGATTCCGACGACCAGGGACGCGCCGACCTGGAAGTCGGAGCCCCAGGCCGCGAGCGGGCAGAGCTCGAGGAACGGGCTGTCCGGGTCGACGAGCATCTCGATGCGCTCGCGCGCCGTCATCTTGCCGCGCTTGCGGTGCCGCTCGACGTACTTCTCACCGCCGCCGGCGAGCGCCTTCTCGAACTCGGTGTGCAGCTCGGTGAGCTTCTCGAGCATCGCCGACGACGCTTCTTCGTAGGCCTCGCCGGTCGTGTCGAGCTTCGATTGCAGAACGGTCATGCCTGATACCCCAATCGTTTCGCGGCCAGTCCGGTCAGGATCTCCGTGGTGCCGCCGCCGATGCCGATGATGCGCATGTCGCGGTACTGGCGTTCGACCTCGGATTCGCGCATGTACCCCATGCCGCCGAAGAGCTGCACGGCCTTGTTCGCGACCCATTCGCCGGTCTCGACGGCCGTGTTCTTGGCGAAGCAGACCTCGGCGACCAGATCGGGTCCTCCCCCGGCCGCGTCGGCGGCGACCTTGGCCTCCACGACAGCCCGCGAGTAGGTTCGCGCGACGTCGATGCGTCGGGCCATTTCGGTGACCGAGTCCTGCACCGATTGCCGTGAGATCAGCGGGCGCCCGAACGTCTCCCGGTTGCGCACCCAGTCGAGCGTCAGATCCAGGCAGCGCTGGGCGGCCGCGTAGGCCTGCGTAGCCAGCACCGACCGTTCGGTCACGAAAGCCGCCGCGATCTGGGCGAATCCGGAGTTCTCGGGACCGACGAGGTTGCTGACCGGGACGCGCACGTCCTCATACGACAACTCGGCGGTGTCCGAGGCGAGCCAGCCCATCTTGTCGAGCTTGCGCGCCACGGTGAAGCCCGGTGTGCCCTTCTCCACGACGAGCAGCGAGACTCCGGCCGCACCGTCGCCGCCGGTGCGGACCGCGGTGACGACGAAGTCAGCGCGCACGGCCGACGTGATGAACGTCTTCGATCCGTTGACCACGTATTCATCGCCGTCGCGCACCGCCTTGGTGCGCAGATGCCCGACGTCGCTGCCGCCGCCGGGCTCGGTGATCGCGAGCGAGCCGATCTTCTCGCCGGCCAGCGTCGGCCGCACCCAGCGGTCGATCTGCTCCGGATCGCCCGCGGCGACCAGGTGCGGCAACGAGATCCCGTTGGTGAACAACGACGCCATCACGCCGCCGGACGTGCCGAGGTACAGCATTTCCTCGGCCATGATCGTGGCGTCGACCAGGTCGCCGCCAGATCCACCGACCTCTTCGGGGATGCCCAGACCGAACAGCCCGAGTTCGGCGGCGGCCAGGTGGGTCTCACGCGGAATGAGTCCGTCGCGCTCCCAGTCGTCCTGGTGGGGCAGGATGTGGCGCTTGGTGAAGTCGGCGACGGTGGCGCGCAGTTGTTGGCGCTCGGGGGAATCCCAGAGCGGCGAGGTGAACGGCATCAGTTCTCCTTGTCGGCGTTCGCGGGCAAGAACTTGGCGGGAATCGGGACCGGGCGCGAGCGGAGCCATTCGCCCAGACCTTTGGCTTGCGGATCGAAGCGCACCTGGTCGGCCACTCCGCGTCCGAGGACGCCCTCGATGACGAAGTTCACCGCGCGCAGGTTGGGCAGCGCGTAGCGGCGGATGGTCAGCTCGGCGACCTCCGGCAGCAGCTCGCGGACCAGGTCGGCGGTGAGAGTCTGGTCGAGCCAGGCGAACTCGTCGTCGGAACGGACCCAGACGCCGATGTTGGCGCTGCCGCCCTTGTCACCCGAGCGCGCACCGGCGATCCGGCCGAGCGGAGCAATCGTCGTCGGGCCGAAATCGGCGCCGGTGGGCGGGACGGAGTCCTCGTCGGCGGGGACGTCGCCCCGCTGCGACGACGGTTCGATCGCGACGGTGACGCCGTCGGGCTGAACGACCCGGTGCGGAACGAGCGCCGCGTCGACGTATCCCGGTTCGAAGACTCCGTAGGGAGCGGCATTTCCGGGCGGTGCCATGAGGGTGAAGCCCGGATAGCTCGCCAGCGCCAGCTCGACGACGGCCGACGAGAACGGGCGGCCGACCTTGTTCGGATCGGTATCGCGGGCGACGACGCGGAGCATCGCGCTCGCCTGTTCCTCGGTGGTGCCGTCCGGGCGGTCGGTGCGCGAGAGGTCGAAGCTCAGCTCGGCGGGAGTCTCCGGCAGCGCGGCCCTCAGCTGCTCTTCGAAGAGCGCCGCCTTCGCCTCGATATCGAGGCCGGTGAGCACCACGTCGACCTCGTTGCGCAGGCCGGCGAGGAAGTTCAGCGAGACCTTCACGTCGCGCGGCGGGTTCTCGCCGCGCACGTTGCGCACGGCGACCCTGTCGGGCGAGATCTGTTCCAGCTCAATCGAATCCAGGCGGGTGGTGACGTCCGGATTCAGGTAGCGCGGCCCGCCGACCTCGTAGAGCAACTGCGCCGTGACGGTGCCGACGGTGACGGCACCGCCCGTTCCGTCGTGCTTGGTGATGACCGACGATCCGTCGGCGCTGACCTCGGCGATCGGGAAGCCCAGGTGCCCCATCGGGATTTCGGTGAAGAAGGAGTAGTTGCCGCCGGTGGCCTGGGCTCCGCACTCGATGATGTGGCCGGCGACGACGGCGCCGGCGAGTTCGTCGAGGTTCTGGTAGTCCCAGTCGTAGGCGGCGGCCGCCGGTCCGACGGTGAGGGAGGCGTCGGTGACGCGGCCGGTGACGACGATGTCGGCACCGCGGTCGAGCGCCGTCTTGATGCCGAAGGCACCGAGGTAGGCGTTGGCCGTCAGCGGGTCTCCCAGTCCCAGCTTGGCCGCGTCTTTGACCAGGTCGTCGCCGCTGATGAACGCGACCTGGGCGTCGAGACCCAGCTTGTCGGCCAGTCCGCGGATCGCCACCGCCAGACCGTGCGGGTTGAGGCCGCCGGCGTTGCTGACGATCTTGACGCCCTTGTCGAGGGCGAGGCCGAGGCCGTCCTCGAGCTGACGGAGGAAAGTCTTGGCGTAGCCGAGCGACGGATCCTTCAAACGGTCGCGACCGAGGATGAGCATCGTCAGCTCGGCGAGGTAGTCACCGGTCAGATAGTCGAGTTCACCGCCTTCGAGCATCTCGCGCATGGCGGTGAAGCGGTCGCCGTAGAAGCCGGACATGTTGCCGATTCGGACGGTGTTCGTCACTGGTCGTCTCCCTGTTTCCCGGAGGGTTCCCGGCCCGATCCGGGCGGGCCGGCAAAGCACTGTGCGATCGTCACCCAGTCGGCCGCGTCGTCGCCGACAGTCGTGACGTCGAGGTCGGCGGGGTGGCGGCGCTGGGTCACCAGTTCGCAGAAGTCGAGGGCGGACCCGCGCACGATGTCGGACGCGTCTTCCGGGCCCCAGGTCCACAGCTCGCCGCTCGGCGCGGTGATCTCGTAGCGGAACGGCTCGGCCGGTGCTTGCCTGCCGTTCACCATGTAGGCGAAATCGCGGGTGCGGACACCGATATGGACGACGTGGCGCAGCCGGTCGGTGGGCTCGCGCACGACGCCGAGGGCGTCGGCGACGTCGAGCCCGTGGGCCCAGGTCTCCATCATCCGGGCGGTGGCCATCGACGCGGCCGACATCGGCGGGCCGAACCACGGGAGCTTCGTGCCGTCGGGCACCCCGCAGAGTGCGCCGCCGAGCTTGGCGCGGGTCTTGCGCCAGTCCGCGAGCAGGTCGGCGGGCGGACGGGCGGCTTCCTCGTCGGCGCCCGCGTCGACGAAGCCCATCGGGTCCTTGGCGGCCTCGGTGAGCAGCTCCTGGAACCCCTCGCCGTCCGTCACGGCGATGAGCGAGACGCGGTCGGTCCACAGGAGATGGCCGATCTGATGGGCGATGGTCCATCCCTCGGCGGGGGTGGAAGAGGCCCACTGTTCGGGTGACAGATCCGCGACGAGGTCGTCGAGGGCATCGCTTTCGGCCGAGAGGTCGGCCACGATCGCGGCTACGGCTGACATGTCTTCAGCGTCACACGGTCGCGCGAAAAAAGCAAGCACGCATGATTGTTTTATGGTGAGCGCCGGCGTCTCTATGGGTCTCGATACGCCATCTCGCCTAGCGGCTCGACGGCACTCGACCACCGTATGAGCGCCGCCTGGTCTCGATACGCTCGCCTGGTCTCGATACGCTCGCCTGGTCTCGATACGCTCGCCTGGTCTCGATACGCCATCTCGCCTAGCGGCTCGACGGCACTCGACCACCGTGGAAACGCCGAGTGGGCACCTCACCTACGCCGAGTGGGCACCTACCGCATCAACAGCTCGGCGACGGCGGTCGGCTGGGTCAGCGCGGCGAGGTGTCCGCCCGGCACGGTCTCGACGTCGATGCCCAGGCGTTCGCCCACGACCCTGCGCTGGAAGTCCAACGGGAAGAGGCGATCGTCGCGAGCGGCGATGAACCGCGTCGGTACGTCGGGCCACGCGTCCAGCGGCCACGGATCGTCGAACGGCCGCTCGGACTGGTCCGGCTGCGGCGCGGCCTGTGCTTCGGCGAGCAGATCGGGATCGGCGTCGTGGAAGAAGATCTCCCACGGATCGAAGGGCGCGTCCGGGTCACGCCCCTCGTCGACGGCCATCTGCCGTGCTGCATCGCCCTGCCCGGTGTTGGACCACCAGTCCCCGCCCGTCTCCCCCGGTCGCGGCGTCATGGCGTTGAGCAGGACGATGCCCTCCACGTCGAGCCGGTCGACGGTCAACGGCGCGCTCAGCCCGCCCATCGACTGGGCGACGAGGACAACCGGACCCGGAGGTGCCGCCGCGACGATGTGGTCCGCGTACACCGCCAACCCGGCAGTGTCATCGGTCGCCGGCAGATCCACCGCCACCGCGTCGTGCCCCGGCGCAACGAGTTCGGGAACCAGTCGATGGAAGTACCACGCCTGCCCGCCGGCACCCGGGACCAGCACGAATGAAGTCACCGCTCCAGCCTATGCTCCAGACCCAATAATCTGACGGGATGACGACCAAGATCAGAACGTCCGCTGTCCTGCTGATGCTGCTCGGCGGGCTGATGTTCGTCGTGGGTCTGGTACTCACGCTGTGGCTCTTGTACTTGGCCTCCGAGGAGGAGAGCCGAAGCGACATCCGATGCGAAAGTTCTGTCGGAGTCACCGACGGCACCACGACGATGACGTGCACCAGCCGAACGCCCGCCACTACCTACGGCCCGGAGCGCCAGCACGGGCAGATCACCCTCACCGTCGGCGTGACGATCGCCGGCGCGCTGCTGTTCACCGCCGGCTACCTCAAAGACCCGTTGGAAATCCCGGCCGCGCCCGCTGGTCAGCCCTACCCGCCGGGCCGCGCAACTCCGTCCACACTGCCGCACGCCAGATAGGCGGCCGATCGGCGCCGGCTCAGCCCGAGAGATCACACCTCGCGTCGGCGGTCGCTCGCGCGAGAAGAGTCCCGTCGGCGGCGCGCAGTTCGACGTCGACGGTCGACAGTCGCCGCCCCAGCTTCGCCGGCGTCGCCGTGGCGGTGACCGGCTGGCCGTCGACCGCCGGTGAACGCAGGAAGGCGACGGTGAAATCGACGAGCTGGTACCCGGTGCCCGCCCGCATATTCGCGGCAACGCCGAGCGACGCCGCCTGCGCGACGATCGTGCCGATGATCCCGCCGTGCATCGTGCCGAAGAAGTTGCCCATCCACGCGACCGCCGGAACAGCGAATCGCAGCGCCTCGGGATTCGGGTCGACGATCGTGCCGCCCAGCAGCTCGGCGAGAGGACCGATGCGCAGACCACCGTCGGCGATCGCCGCAACGATGTCGGCGCCGCTGAACGCCGGGTCGATCGGCGGCGGCAACTCCGCCTCGTCGGGTGCGGGCAGCGTCTCGCCGACCACGACCTCGGACTCCCCGATGACGGCTCGCCCGACGCGGACGCTGCGGGCGAATCCGCTGGCCACCGCGTCTTCGCCGCGCACGATGTCGACCCGGGTGGATCCCAGCCCCTCGTCGGACATGGTCAGCCGGCTGTCGCCGCGCAGGACGTCGGTGCGGGCCGGTCGAGCACCCGACGAGACGGTCAGCCGCGCCTGCAGCGACGACGTCGTCCGGTCGGCGAGCGCGAACGGCAACCCGCCGAGATCGTCGAAGAGGACCATCAGCGCCGGCAGGTCCACGAGCCCCCGGTGATCGACGACCCGAGTGCCGAGCGGTTGCGTCATCGTGATCGGATCCACGTCGGGAACAATGCGGATCGCGAACGCGTCGAACGCGTTCTTCGGCTCGTACGTCACGAGGCCTTCCCGTCGAGGATCGCGACGACCTCCGGCGACTCGAAGAACGGCGCGAGCTGTTCGCGGACGATGCGTTCCAGTTCGCCCGACTGCTTGACCGCGTCGAACAACCGCGGCGCGCCCTGGACCGCGTACGACACCAGGTCGTCGCGAGTGATGTCGAGTTCGTCGAGCAGGTCGGCGGCCGGGTAGTCGCCGTACACGGTGAAGAAGCCGTCGATCAGCGCATCGACGAGCTTGAGCGCGGGCTCGGACACGGCTCCGGCGATGGCGACGTCCTGTCCCAGACCGCCGATGCGCTTCGCGTCGTCGAGTGTGATGACCTTGTCGAGCCGTCCGATCGGTTTGTCGGCATAGAGGTCGAACACTTCGAGGATCGCCGACCGCGTCGACGGGTCTTTCATCGTCGCGACGATGATCTTGTTGAGGCGCCCCATGGCGAACTCCGCGCCCTTGGCCGCGGTGTCGCTGAACATCGCCTCGAACTGCTCGCCGGTCTTGCCGATCGCTTTACCCGCCGCCTTCGTGCCGAACGAGACGAGCGAACCGACTCCGGGGATCTTCTCGGCCACCGCCCGGTTGCCCGCCAGGACGTCGTTGACGATGCGGCCGACGAACCGCGATGCGATCGCCGCCGTCATCGGACTGTGCGTCAGGTCGTCGAGGACACTCTCCAGCAGCGGCGTCAACGCCAGGACCTCGTCGGTGATGCGCTCGACGTTGTCTCGGTCGATGACCTCGCGCAGGGTGTAGGTCCCGGCCGGGTTGGACATCACGACTTCGGCGCTGTGCTCGACCAACGTCGACGCGGCGGTGCTGGGCGGCACGTTCTTGGCGATCATGCGCGCGAAGGACTTCACCATTTCCGGATCCGCCAGCGCGCTGATCGTGGCGTTCTCGGCGACGGCGAGCACGTCGTCGACGGCTTGCGTGGCCAGTTCGGGTAGTTCGTCGCCGGTGAGGCGGTGGATCGTCCAGGCGACCTGCGCGTCGAGCAGCGCCTGGGCAACTGATTCGGTTGTCATAGATCTGAGGATAGGGGGCCGCTGGGCACCCAGGGCAGTTCACCGGATTCGAGTCGCCCGGACAGGTCGGTGACCCACGCTTTCTCGGCCCGCAATTGGTCGCACTCGTACTCGGCCTCGATCAGCAGGATCGGCGGCAGACCCCCCGCCTCGGCCAGCTCGGATTCCTTCACCGCGAGATCGGATGCCAGAGCGGCGATTCGGGCCCGCAACGCCAGCAGCGCGTCGTCTCGGGACAGGATGCCGAGGAAGGACAGCGCCGCGACGGTGAGCGTGCGATCGGGCTGCGGTGTCGCCAGCAGCTTGGCGACGCGGCGCCGGCCCTCCGCGCGCCCGGCGTCGGTCAGCGCGAACACCGTCCGCTCCGGGCGGCCGCCGTCCTGCTCCGAGCCGATCGGTTCGATGAGGTGACCGCGTTGCAGCCGCTGCACCGCGTGGTAGATGCTGCGCGGCGCTCCGGTGACGAAGTCCTTGCGGGTCTGCACCACGAAACGGTGGATGTCGTACGGGTGCCGCGGCCCGAGCGTGAGGAGAGCCAGGACGGCGAGCGCGGGAAGATCCCGCTCCTCGCGGCTCAGGCCGCGCTCGTCGGTGGTCACGCACGAGAGTCTACGAGGCTTGACAGCGATTAGTGCACCGCGCCATATTAGATATGGCAACTTGCACTATTGAAAGGACGGCTGATGGAACCACAGATACCGGCCGGAATCGGCGAATCGCTCGAACGGATGCGCGCGGCGTGGGACGCCGGCGACCCCGGCGCGTATGCCGCCGAGTTCACCGACGACGCGACCTACGTCATCTTCATCGGCACCCTCACCGTCGGCCGCGAGGCGATTCGCGACGACCACGTTCCGCTGTTCGAGCGGTGGCAGAAGGGCAGCAAGATGTCGCTGAAGGTCGTCGACGTGAAGCAGCTCGGCCCCGACGTCGCGATCGTCGTCACCGAGGGCGGCATAGGCAAGGGCTCCCGCATCAAGCTCGACAAGGTGCAGACCTACGTCTTCGTGCGCGAACCCGATCGCTGGCGCTGCGCCGCCTTCCAGAACACCAAGCGCAAGCGCCTGTTCGCCGCGATCAACGAGAGCGAGAAGAAGCGCCTGGCCCGCAAGGCGTAGGTCTCGATACACCCGACTCGCAAGCTCGTCGGGCACTCGACCACCCAAGTAACACCCGACCACCCGATTGACACCCGACCACCTGATTGACACCCGACCACCTACGGAGCGCGCGACATTCGGTGGTCGAGTGGCTTCGAGGCGCTAGCCGAGAAGCCGTATCGAGACCTCGCAAGCCGAACGCGCCAATCCCCTACGCCAGCAGGTTCGCCAGCTCCGCGAGACTGTAGGGCGCGGAATCCTTGAAGTCGCGGTAGGCGATGAACGACGGCTGCGCCGGTTCGTAGCGTCCGATGAAACCGCCTGCAGCACTGAAGATCTGGCCGGTGACCCCCGACGCCGCTTCGCTGGCCAGGAAGACGTAGAGCGGCGCGACATACTCGGGCGGCGCCGGATCCAGCGCGGCGTCACGCAACCCGTCGTCGAGAATCCCCCGCTCGTGCAAACCCTCGATGTGGCGTACGTAGTCGTCGCCGGTGGACAACCTCGACCGCGCACCGGGCAGAACCGCGTTGACGCGCACCCCGGACGGCCGCAGGTCGGCGGCCGCCGCCAGCGTCAGCGCGGTCACACCGCCCTTGCCCGCCGGATAGCCGCTGCCGCCGAACATCCCGTACGACGCGGCAGAACCGGTCAGGACGATCGACCCCGCCCCCTGCTCGACCATCACCCGACCGGCAGCCTGAGTCAGAGCGAACGCGCTCATCAGATGCGCGTCGATCTGCTGCTCGAACTGCTCGCGCGTGATGGACAGGACCGACGAACCAGCCGGTTCCGCGATGCCCGCACAGTTGATCGCGACATCGAGAGCGCCGAACCGGTCGAGCGCGGTCGCGACCATCTCCTCGGCAACCTCCGACGCCGGGCCGACGACGCCCACGGCCGCTCCCCCGCCGCCCACGATTTCGTCGACGGCCGCGTCCACGGCCCGCGCGTCGCGCCCGTTCACGACGACCGACGCCCCGGCCCCCGACAACGCATACGCCACGGCGAGGCCGATGCCCCGCGTCGCACCGGCTACGACGGCGACCCGACCGCCCAGGCTGTTCTCCACCTCAGCCCACCGGCGTGATCGGAATGGCGCGCCCGCGGTTGGTGAACTCGAAGGTCGAACCGGTCGAGAACCGCACGATCGCCACCTCGCCGGGCTCCTTGCCCGGCTCCCCCCGGGCGATGTCGACGACCAACTCGCGCTCGTCGAGCGAAACGGAGACGACGCCCCACCGCGCGTCGACGCAGCGCACCATCGCGTCGAGCGGAGCGGTGCACTCCGGACCGAGCAGATCCATCCACCCGCCGTCGCCGATCGCAGGCGAATCCTGCGGGATCCGGATGCGCACCCCGTCGCCGGCTTCCTCGACCACCACACCGGTGTACTGCCTCGGTCCGAGGATCGGGTGCGCTCGCAGGACGGTGACCAGGTCAGATGCGCTGTCCCCCAACGACAGTGCGTCGCGCAAACGTTCCGACGTCATACCGGCGATGCCGATCAGCTGCTTGCCGGTGATCTCGCGCGCCTGCTCGTCGCCGGCCCTGCGCAGCACCGACAACCGGAACCCGATGGCCAGCAGATGATGTTGCAGCGCCACCTCTTCGGCGAGGCGGACCAGCGCCGTGTGAGCGAAGTCGCCGAACACCAGATCCTCGACCAGATCGCCCCGGTAGTCGACGTGACCGTCGGTCGCGGACTGATCGATAGGACTCAACTCGACGGTGGCGGCGGCCGTTTCGAGCATCGGGACGGTGAACTCCGGGAGCGGGAGTTCTTCGCGATCGGGCTCGATGGTCACGGTCCACTCGCAATGCGGGTGCCGATCGGCGGGCACGCGCGGCGGTCGGTGTACCGGACGGATACGGGCCCGGCGGTTCGTCGCGATCGCCGTCGCGTCGAATGTCGGGTCCTCGATGTCGTGGCACATGGACGTGACGTAGTCCTCGCCCATCGGTTCGACATCGACGAGCGCGCCGCAATGGTTGAGGATGAATCCCCCGTGGTACTTGTCGTGCACCACGTAGCGGAAGTCCATGAACTGCGGCGGCGCACCGATGTCGAGCTGCAGGCACTTGAACATGTCGACCACGCCGTCGCCGTCGATGCCCAGCGCCGCCCGCATCCGTCCGGTGTAGACCGGGCTCGCCGCCATCCATTCCTCGATGGCGATCTGGGTCATTACCTCGCGGCCGAACGCGGAAATCAGGTGGGCCATGCCGCTGCGGTCGATCAGCTGCCCCGAGAGCAGCAGCTCGGGCAACAGCGTCGCCAGCTGCGACGACGAGAAGTCGGTGTAGGCCGATTCGCGACGGGCTGTGTCGGTCATCGGATTCACCAGAACGGGACGGGCGCGGTGCCGAAGTCGTACCAGCCGGGCAGGTTCCCCGGAGCGGCCTTCTCCACCCGCGCGAGCATGCCGTCGCTCATCGCCTTATCGGTCATCATCTCGATGAACAACGCGCTGACGTTGCCGTAGTCGAAGAAGTCGCGCTGCCAAGCGAATTGGAAGTCGCCCCCGTACTTGAACCAGCTGCCCTGGATGCCGGTGAGCGCATAGTTCGAGCCGTCGGCGCGCTTGCCCTCGTACACCTGCTTCCACAGGCCGATCATGTCGCCGGTCTTCTCGTCGATGACCCAGGTCTGGTACGGGTAGGTCCACCCTTCCAGCCCTTCCATCTCCTGCCCGAGCGCGATCTCTCGGATCTCGTCACGACCGACGGCCATGAAATCCTTTTTCGGACCGTAGTTCCAGCCGTAGGTGGCGTCTTCGGTGTAGAAGTCCGCCAGCGGCTTCCAGTCGCCCGCTTCCTCTGCCTCGATGTTGGCCTTGAGCCAGCGTTCCTTCATGTCCTCCAGTTCGGCGCGGTCGAACGGGCCGAGACTGGTAGCGGCGGTGATGTCGGTCATCTGTGTTCCTTCGGTTGTGTTGGTATTTCGGTTTGCGATGGTCTCGATACACCGTCTCGGCTGGCGCCTCGACGGCACTCGACCTCCCAGGGTCTCGACACGACCACCTACACGACCTCAGTCTTCGACGATCCGAAGAGCTTGGGTCGGGCAGTAGCGGACGGCGGCCTCGACTGCGGGCCGCAGCGATTCGTCGGGCTCCTTGTCGAGAATTTCCACGTAGTCGCGATGCGCCTCGAAGACCTCGGGGGCCTCCATCTCGCACATGCCGTGGCCCTGGCACAGGTCCAGGTCGACTTCGATTCGCATGGCTCCTCCTTTGACCAGTCCGGGTGTCTACGCGGTCGCGCGACGGCGGTAGCGCACTCGGCAGGGCTGGGCCAGCTGGACGACCATCTTCGAGTGGTCGTTGTGATACGACTCCGGGTCCTGCGCCAGCTCGAACTCATAGTTCTGCAGCAGCACCGAGAAGATCGCCTTGATCTGCATCATCGCGAACTGCGCGCCGACGCAGCGATGACGTCCGGCACCGAACGGAATCCACGTCCAGCGATTGATGATGTCGTCTTGGCGCGGATCGATGTAGCGGTGCGGGTCGAAAGCATCCGCGTCGGGAAAGTCCTCGGGCAGCCGGTTGTTGACCGCCGGGGACACCGCGATCAACTGACCGGCTTTCACCAGCGAGCCCTCGATCTCGAAGTCTTCCCGGACCAGGCGCATGAGAATGATCAGCGGCGGGTGCAGGCGCAGCGTCTCCTTGATGCCGGCCTCCAGCAGCGGGATCTGGCGCATCGCCGCGAACGAGTACTCCGGCTTCCCTTCGCCCTTGTCCTCGTAGATGTCGTCGAGCTCGGCGACGACGTCGGCCATGAAGTCCGGATGGCGCAGCAACTCCAGCAGCGTCCACGCCGACGTTCCCTGCGTGGTGTGGTGCCCGGCGAACATCATCGAGATGAACATGCCGGTCACCGTGTCCGCGCTGAACATCGGGGAACCGTCCTCGTTCTTCAGCGACACGAGTACGTCGAGCAGATCGCGATCCTCCTTGTCGGCCGGCGGGTTGGCCTCGTAGTCCTCCAGCACCTCCGACATGAACTCGACCAACTCGGCACGCGCGGCGTCGCGCCGGCGGAAGCTCTCAATGTCGGCGTTGTAGTCGACGTACGCGTAGGGGTCGGTGCCGCGCTCGAGGTCGTGGTAGATCTCGGAGATCCGCTTGGACAGGCGCTCGCGGAACTTTTTGCCGATCAGGCAGGACGACGACGTGTACAGGGTCAGCTCGCCGAACCACTCCAGCAGATCGATCTCGCCCTCGTCGCCCCAGTCGGCGATCATCCGCTCCACTTCCAGCGGGATCGTCACGGCGTGCTGCTTCATGTGGGCGCCCTTGAGCGCCTGGTTGTGCAGTGCCTTCGACCGTTCCTCCGGACTGGTGTCGAACACCACGCCCTCGCCGAAGACCGGCGTCATGAACGGGTAGGCGGCGGCTTGGTCGAGGAGTTCGTCGGGCGCCCGAAAAAACTCCTCGTTCGCGGTCGCACCCGAGACCAGCACGACCTCGCGCCCGGCGAGCTGGAACATGCCGACATCGCCGCACTCGCGTCGCACACGCCAGAACAATTCGATGGGGTCGGCGGACATCTCGTCGAGATGACCGTGCTCGCCGTCACCGCCGGACACCCGTTTGGGCAGTGTTTGGGTAGTCATGATGGGCCTTTCACTTCTCGGACTGAGATTTGGTGAGCTTGCCTTCGGCCTCGACCTCGACGACGCGCATGTGCGCGCCGGGGGGCATGGCGACGATGGCTTCGATGGCCTGGGCCAGGTTCTCCGGCGCCAGGAAGTTGCCGTGGCGGGCGAGGCCGAAGGAAATCCAGTCCTCCAGCATCGCCGTGGTCTGTTCCTGGTCGAGGTTCATACCCATTCCGGTGATGGTCTGACCGGGCCGGATGATGCTCGCGCGTACGCCGGTTCCTTCCAGTTCCATCTGCACGGTCGCCACCAGACCGTCGACACCGGTCTTGGCGGCGACATAGGCGGACGACCAGGGCCGGGGGTGGACGGCGACATCGGAGCCGATGAACACGAAGTCGCCGCGGCGACGCGCGATCATGCCGGGCACGATCGCCCGGTAGAGGCGGAAGGCGCCGACGAGGTGGATGTCGATCTGCTCGGCCCACTTGTCGACGGAGATCTCGTGCGCCCTCCCGATGCCCAGATCACCGGCACCGGCGATCGCGACCTCGATTGGGCCCCAATCGGATTCGGCGGTGCGCACCGCATCGAGCACCGAATCGTCGTCGGTCACGTCGAGGGCGACGGCCATGGCCTCGCCACCGTCGGCGATGATCGCCTCCGCGATCTCCTTGCACTTCTCGACGCGGCGGGCACCGAGGACCACCGGGTAGCCGGCGGCGCCCAGCCAACGGGCGGTGGCTTCGCCGATCCCCGACGAGGCACCGGCGACGAACACCGGTCGACGGTCGGGGTGGGGCTGGAACTTCGCCATCAGCGGGCCTGCACTTTCATCGGGAGATTGGCGAAACCGCGGACGTTGACCGAGTGGACTCGCACGGCGCGGTCGAGGTCGAGTTCGTAGTCGCGCACGCTGCGCGCCACCTCGTCGAGCCCGATGTTGGACTCCAGCCGCGCCAAGTGCGCGCCCAGGCAGAAGTGGGTGCCGATACCGAAGCTCATCAGATTCTGTCCGACGTCGCGGCCGAGGATGTACTCGTCCGCGTCGTCGCCGAACACCTCGACATCGCGGTTGGCCGAGCCGACGAGCAGGAGGACGCGGTGCTCGGCGGGGATCACCGTGCCGCCGTACTCGACGTCCTCGACGACACGGCGCAGCACCATCTGCGTCGAGTTGTCGTAGCGCAGCGTTTCCTCAGTCCACAGCGGCACGATGTCCGGGTCGGCCAGAACCCGGTCGAGCTGGCCGCGGTTCTGGTGTGCCCAGTAGACGGCGTTGGCCAGGAGCTTCGTCGTGGTCTCGTTGCCCGCGACGACCATGAGGAACATGAAACCGACGATGTCGTCGTCGGCGAGCTTCACGTTCTCACCGGTCTCCGTATCGACGATCTCCGCGTCGAGCAGTGCCGAGACGAGGTCCTCACCGGGGTTCTTGCGACGGTCGGCGAGGAGATCGGTGTAGTAGGTGTAGAGGCCAAGGAAGGCGTGGACGGCGGTCTCGGGGATGTCGAGGACGCCCTCCTCGCGGTGGATGAGCAGGTCGGACTGCTCGCGCAGGTAGGCGCGGTCGGCGACCGGGACGCCGAGCAGTTCGCTCACCACATCCATCGGCAGCTTGCCCGCGAAGTCCGTGACGTAGTCGAACTCGCCCATCTCCAGGCACTTGTTCCAGTGGGACTTGGTAAGCGCGCGAATGCTCTCGGCGAGTTCGTTGACGCGGCGCGGGGTGAAGCCCTTGGAGACGAGCTTGCGAATGCGCATGTGTTTCGGGTCGTCCATCGCCAGGAAGGACATCGACTTGGACGCATCGGGGCCGTAGGCACTCGGGTCCATCGATACGCCCCAGGCGTTCGAGAGGGCGACGCTGTCGCGGAACGCGTTGCGCACATCCTCGTGCCGCGAGAGCGCCCAGAAATCGAGGGTCGCGTTGTAGTAGACCGGCGCCTCGGCGCGCAATCGCGCGTATGTCGGATACGGGTCCTCGTGGAAGTCATAGGCGTACGGGTCGAACGGCAGTCGCTGTTCCATCCCCGCGATGGTGGTACTCACGGATGCTCCTTGGGGGCTGAATCTCATTGGGGGCAGTGGGTGTTCGATTGGTCTGCTAGCGGCCGTCGCCGGGCATCACGAGCAGCGCGGCCTCGGTCAGACGGTCGGCGGTGTCCTCGTAGGACATGTGGCCCATCCCGGCGTGGACGAGGCCGCCGGCATACAGCATTTCCAGCGCTTCGACGACGGGTCCGGGGTTCTCCGGGTCGACGTCGAGTGCGGCGGCGAGCTGGCGGCGAATGAATCCGCCGATGCGCAGCCGCAGGTGCTCGACATCCGGGTCCGTGCCCAACAGGGCGACGGTCACGGCGCCGCCCAGGTCGCCGTCCCCGGTGACGACGAGCGCGACCGAACGCAGCAACGCGATGACGCGCTCGGTGGGCGTCTTGGCCATGTCGGGCTCGGGGACCCCCTCGGCCAGCCGGCGCCAGAACACCTCGGCAACGAGGTGACTCTTGGAGCTGAAGTAGGTGTACGCCGTCGCCGGCGCGACCCCGGCGAGCTTGGCCACCGACCGCACCGTCAGGCCGTCGAAACCGTCGGTGCGGAGCACGTCGACGGCCGCGTCGGTGAGTTTGGCAACCGTCTCCGCCTGCTGCGCCGAGAGGCGTCGACGGGTGGATTCCTGGGAAACCGAAATAGGCACCGGTGTGGACATGTGAGCCACGCTACACTATGTTTGAACTTGCGTCTAGACACTTGTCCAGACGGCGGCCCAGCCGCCGAGTATCCGACCCCTCGACTAGGGAGAACGTCATGGCATTGCGCCCCGAAACCAGCTCAGAGCTGCTGATCGACGGGAAGCTCGTCCCCGGTTCACGCGGCACCTTCGAAGTCGTCAACCCGGCGACCGAGGAGGTGATCGGCAACGCCGCCGACGCCGGTCCCGACGATCTCGACGCTGCGATCGGCGCGGCGCGGCGCGCGTTCGACACCACCGATTGGTCCCGCGACCACGCGTTCCGCGCGAAGTGTCTGCGGCAGCTGCGCGATGCCCTGCTGACCCACAGCGCGGAGTTCCGCGCGCTGGCGACCGAGGAGATCGGCTGCCCGAGCTTCCTCACCGGCGGCCCGCAGTTCGAGGGGCCGGTCAACGATCTCGGCTACTTCGCCGATCTCGCCGAGAACTACGAGTGGACCCGGCCGCTCGGCGAGGCCAAGCCCATGGGGATCCCGAACGTGCGGGAGGTGCGCTACGAGGCGGCCGGGGTCGTAGGGGCGATCACCCCGTGGAACTTCCCCCACCAGATCAACTTCGCCAAGATCGGCCCGGCGTTGGCCGCCGGCTGCACGGTCGTCCTCAAGCCCGCTCCCGATACGCCGTGGGCGGCGGCGCTAGTCGGCAAGGTCGTCGCCGAGGAGACCGATTTCCCGCCCGGCGTGCTCAACGTGATCACGTCGTCCGACCACGCGCTCGGCGAGCAACTCGTCGTCGACCCCCGCGTCGACATCGTCTCCTTCACCGGCTCCACCGACACCGGCCGCAAGGTCATGGCGTCGGCCTCGCAGAACCTGACCAAGGTGTTCCTCGAACTCGGCGGCAAATCGGCGTTCATCGTCCTCGACGACGCCGACCTCGCCGGCGCTTGCTCGATGGCCGCGTTCAACGTCGTCACCCACGCCGGGCAGGGCTGCGCGATCACCACTCGTCTGGTGGTGCCGCGCGAGAAGCTCGACGACGCGATCGCCGCGACCCGCGACGCCATGGCCGGACTGCCCGCCGACGATCCGTCGAAGCCGGGCACGATCTGCGGCCCGCTGATCTCGGCCAAGCAGCGCGAGCGCGTGGAGAGTTACATCCAGCTCGCGAAGGACGAGGGCGGCAAGATCGAGATCGGTGGCGGTCGGCCCGCGGGCAAGGACAAGGGCTTCTTCGTCGAGCCGACGCTCATCTCCGGCCTCGACAATTCGGCACGCGTCGCCCAGGAGGAGATCTTCGGCCCGGTGCTGGTCGTCATTCCGCACGACGGCGACGACGACGCCATCCGCATCGCCAACGACTCGCCGTACGGGCTGTCGGGAATGGTCTACGGCACCGACGAGGAGCGGATCAAGCATGTGGTCGACGGGGTGCGCACCGGGACGATGGGCGTCAACGGCGGCATCTGGTACGCCGCCGATGTCCCCTTCGGCGGCTACAAGCAGTCCGGCATCGGCCGCGAGATGGGCGTGGCCGGGTTCGAGGAGTACCTCGAGTCCAAAGCCGTCGCGAGGCCGGCGTGATCGCCGTGGTCGCGTCGACGACGTCGCCTCGCCGTGGTCTCGATACACCCGACTCGCAAGCTCGTCGGGCACTCGACCACCGAATTGCCAGGTGGTCGAGATTGCCAGGTGGCCGAGATTGCCAGGTGGTCGAGATTGCCAGGTGGTCGAGATTGCCAGGTGGTCGAGCGAATCGTCCCCCTGGGTGGTCGAGTGAATCACGAGCGCAGCGAGGGATTCGTATCGAGACCAACAGCACGCAGTGGTCGAGCGCATCGTCCCCCTGGGTGGTCGAGTGAATCACGAGCGCAGCGAGGGATTCGTATCGAGACCACCGCAACCCGACCCGACCCGACCACCCATTGACAACCACCAATAGATAGGAAAACCCCATGAGCTCAGGACGTTTCGACGGAAAGACCATCATCGTCACCGGCGCGGCCGGTGGTATCGGCGAGGGCTACGCCCGCGGGCTGGCCGAGGAGGGGGCGAACGTCGTCGTCGCCGACCTCAACGACGAGGCCGGTGAGAAGGTCGCCGCCGACATCGGCGGCCTCTACGTGCACACCGACGTCTCCGACCCCGAATCCGCCGAAGCACTCGCGGCAGCCACGGTCGAGCGCTACGGCAACATCAACGGCCTGGTGAACAACGCCGCCATCTACGGCGGGATGAAGCTCGACTTCCTGATCACCGTCCCGTGGGACTACTACAAGAAGTTCATGAGTGTGAACCTCGACGGTGCGCTCGCCGTGACGCGTGCCGTCTACCCGCACATGAAGGACGGCGGCTCCATCGTCAACCAGTCGTCGACCGCCGCCTATCTCTACAGCGGCTTCTACGGCCTGGCGAAGGCGGGAATCAACAACCTCACATTCCAGCTCGCAACGGAGCTGGGCGGCAACAACATTCGCGTCAACGCGATTGCCCCCGGCCCCACCGACACCGAGGCCACCCGCACCACCACGCCGATCGAGATGGTCGAGGACATGGTGAAGCAGTTGCCGCTCAAGCGCTTCGGCAAGCCCGAGGATCACGTCGGCATGTGCAAGTTCCTGCTGTCCGACGAGGCCAACTGGATCACCGGCCAGATCTTCAACGTCGACGGCGGGCAGGTCTACCGGCCATGAGCGAGGACTCAACCGTTCACCTCGGCTACATCGGCCTGGGCAACATCGGTGGTCCGATGGCCGCGCGCCTGGCCGTATGGCCCGGCGGGCTCACCGTCTTCGACCTCTCCGGCGACGCGGTCGCCAAGCTCGTCGGCGCCGGTGCGGCCCAGGCGGATTCGGTCGCCGCGCTCGCCGAGCGGGCCGACATCATCGGCATCTGCGTCGTCACCGACGAGCAGGTCCGCTCCGTCGTCGGCGAACTCCTCACGACGGCGAAGCCCGGCACGATCATCACCGTCCATTCGACGATCGGCCCGGAGACCGCGATCGACCTGGCGGCGACCTGCGCCGAGAAGGACGTGCATCTGCTCGACGCACCGATCTCCGGTGGGGCTCCAGGGGCCGAGCAGGGCCGGTTGGCAATCATGATCGGCGGACCGCGGGCGGCGTACGACCGGGTCAAACAACCGTTCAAACTCGCCGGCGACATGGTGGTGCACGCGGGCGACGACGTCGGCGCCGGCACGCGGATGAAGCTGGCGCGCAATCTGTTGCACTTCATCTCGTTCACGGCGACCACCGAGGCGTCGCGACTGGCCGAGGCGGCGGGCATCGACCTGGTGAAGCTCGGCAAGGTCGTGCGCCACACGGACGCGATCACCGGCGGAGCCGGGGCGATCATGCTGCGCGACACGACCGCCCCCATCGAGCCCGACGACTTCTGGCACGGCGTCTTCACCCACGTGGTCAACTTGGGCGAGAAGGACCTCGACCTGGCGCTGGCACTCGGCCGCCGGCTCGACGTCGACCTGCCGTTGGGCACGATCGCCCGCGCCAACCTGGCCGCGGGCCTCGGCATCGTCGAGAACCCGGGCGACGTACACACCGAAGACAAGGGAGAGCAAGCATGAGTTCAGGAACGGCCGTCGGCGGCGAAGGCACCCCGCAGCGCAAGCGGGGCGTGGACAAGATGTCGGAGGTCTACGGCTGGGAGATGTCGGACGGACCGGGTCTGCATTTCGCGCACACCGCCGACCAGCTGTTCGCCGAGGTCTGGACTCGAGAGGGCCTGTCGAATCGGGATCGGCGGCTGCTACTGCTCGGCCTGCTGGCCGGGAACGGCCACACCGACGTCGCGGAGATCCAGGCGGGCGCGGCGCTGGGCAATTCCGAACTCACGCCTGAGCAACTGGAGGAGATCGCACTGTTCCTCTGCTACTACGCCGGATGGCCGGTGGGTACCAAGATGAACACCGTCTTCGGCACGGCCATCAAGAACTGGCGCAAAGCGCAGAAACAACAGTGAACGTGGAGTTCGCCGAGCTCACCGGTGGCGGCGGCCACTCGCTGATGAGCGCGACGCCGGGGCCCGACTTGGCGGCACACGGCTACACCGAGACCGAGTACGCGGCCAAGGGTGTCGTGCCCGGGCTCAGCCCGGACGGTGCCGCACCGCCGGCCGCGTTCACCACCCGGATCCTCGTCCGCCGCCCCGCTGCGCCCGAAAAGTTCAGCGGCACGCTGGTCGTCGAGTGGCTCAACGTCAGCAGTGGCGCGGACGCCGCTCCCGAATACACCTATGTCGCCGGCGAACTCGTGCGCGCCGGGCATGCCTGGGCTGGAGTCTCCGCGCAGTACACCGGGGTCGAAGGCGGCACCGGTTCCGTCGGCGTCGACACCGGTCCGAGCGGGCTCGCGGCCAAAGACCCGCAGCGCTACGCCGGGATGCACCATCCCGGTGACGCCTACTGCTACGACATCTTCGCCGCGGTCGGGGCGGCCCTGCGCAACGGGGGCGGGCCGCTCGCCGGACTCGGCGTCGACCGTGCGCTCGCCGTCGGCGAGTCGCAGTCCGCCATGGCCCTGACGACCTACGTGCGGTCGTTCGCCGCCGCGCACCAAGTGTTCGACGGGTACCTGATCCACAGTCGCGCTGTGGCCGGCTTGCCACTCGGCGAGGTGGGCGCACCGGCCGACATCGCCGAGGCTTTCGACGGTCCACCTGCCACGATCCCGGACATCGGAACGCCGGTATTCATCGTGCAGACCGAGACCGACGTCCTCACCAACTTCCGGTTCGTTCTCGCGCGCCAACCCGATACCGATCTCCTGCGCATCTGGGAGGTGGCCGGGTCCTCGCATGCCGATCTGGCGCAGATCGGCCCGTTCGAGGAATACCTCGGCTGTCCCGATCCGGTGAACCGCGGTCAGCAACGCTTCGTATTGCGGGCCGCCCTGCGGCATCTGGATTCGTGGGCGCGCGGCGGGCCTCCCCCGCCGATCGCCGAGCCGCTGAAGGTCGTTGGTGGCGACTCCGATGAGCTATCGTTCGCCGTCGACGACGTCGGCAATGTCGTCGGCGGGGTCCGCACACCGTGCGTCGACGTACCGACCCAGGTGTTGAGCGGCGTTGTGTCCGAACCGGTTTCGCGAATATGCCTGCTGTTCGGATCGACGAAGCCGATTCCCGACGACGCGCTGGCGGCCCGGTACGGGTCGTCGAGGGAGTACCTGACCGCCTATGCCGCGGCCACCGACACCGCGATCAGCGCGGGCTTCGCCTTGGCCGAGGATCGCGACGAGATCCTCGCCGACGCGAATCGTTATCTCCTGCCCGAATCCGTCGCCGCCGACCACGACTAGCAGCCTGGCATCGTCGGGTCACCAGGTCTCGATACACCGGCCTCGCAAGCTCGGGCGGCACTCGACCACCGATGTTGCAGGCGGTCGAGTGCCGGTGAGGCACCAGCCGAACCGGCGTATCGAGACCTACCCGTTTCGGTGGTCGAGTGCCCGACGAGCCCGCGAGTCGGGTGTATCGAGACCCGCCTCTTCAGGGCCGCTCGGATAGGAACTGGTCGGTCAACTCGCGGACCGTACCGGAGAACACGTGCGCGACATGACCGCCGGGATACCACTCGTCGTCGCCGAACTCCTCGGCGAACGCGACCGCGAGGAGCGGAACGTCGTAGGCCATCAGCCCGCCGGAGTGGTTGCTGACCAGCAGAACTCCCCCGTCGGGCACCTTGTCCATGCCGCGGACTTCCGAGCGGAAGTACGACTTGGCGATCGTGCGCAGCAGCGGGAGCACCCGGGCCACCCACGCGGGATCCCATCGGGCTCCCGGCGCCGACGACTCCGGCTTGTCGATGACCATGGCTGTCACTCTCACTCACCCCGCGTATCGCGAATATCCGCCCCCGGCCTGGACTTTTCCGGCAGAATTAGAACGTGTTCTAGTCAATATTAGAACACGTTCTAGTTTTGTGACAAGCCCCAGGTGAGACCGGGTGCGCGAAGGGAGGGACACCATGCGGGTCATGATCACCGGCGCCACCGGGTTCGTCGGCGGCTGGACCGCGCGGGCCGTACATGAGCGAGGGCACGACATTCGCTTCCTCGTCCGCAATCCGGACAAGTTGGCGCGCACCGCCGCCTTCTTCGGTTTCGACGCTTCTGACCTGGTCGTCGGCGACATCACCGACGCGGCGACGGTCGCGAAAGCGCTCGACGGGTGCGACGCGGTCGTCCACGCCGCAGCCGAGGTCGCACTGCACGGCACCGACGCCGAGGGTGAAGAAGCGCTCGTCCGGCGTAACACCGACGGCGCCCGCAACGTGATCGGGCGAGCCGTCGAGGCGGGCATCGACCCGATCGTGCACGTGTCGAGCTGTGCGGTGCTGTGGACCCCGACCGACGCCGTGTTGCACGAGGGCCTTCCGGTGACGGGCGGCGCCGGAGCGTACGGACGGGCCAAGACGGCGATCGAGGAGTACGTGCGAGCTCTCCAAGACGACGGGGCGCCGATCGCCATCACCTACCCGGCGGGCGTAGCAGGCCCCGCTGCAGCCGGCCATCTCGGCGAGGCCGGCGACGCGCTGTACACCCTGGCCGCCGTCGGGGTGCTCGGCCGCACCGCCGGCCTCACGCTGGTCGACGTGCGCGACCTCGCCGACCTGCACGCGCGATTGCTCGAACCGGGGCGCGGCGCGCGCCGAGTCGTGGCCGGCGGACACCGAATCAGCGGCGCACGGCTCGCGGAAGCGCTGAGCGATGCGTCGGGCAAACGGGTGCGCTACCTGCCGATCCCCAACACGGCGTTGATCGGCCTGGGTGCGCTTGCCGACCGCTTTCCGACACACGTTCCGGCCAAGCTGGGCCAGCTCAGCGAGACTGCGGCGCAGTACCTGCTCTACCCGCCGAACCCGGACAACAGCGTCGCCGAAGCACTGGGCGTGACGTTCCGGCCGGTGACCGAGACGATCGGCGACGTCTTCGGTTCGTCTTAGTTCTTGCCCTTGAGGACCATTCCGGCGATTGCGGCGAGGATGCCGCCGCCGACGCCACCGCCGACGCCCGAACTGAGAACCTGGACCAGCGTGTTCACGCTGTCGCCGCTCAGCAAGGCGCCGATACCGCCACCGGCGAGCAGGCCGCCGAGACCGCCCGCGACGCTGTTGCCCGTCGATCCGAGGCTGTTCTTCGCGCCCGCGCATTGCCGCCGAGCACTCCGCCGATCACGCCCGGCAGAAGCGATTCCAGACCAAACATAATGCCTCCTGAAGTTGTTGCGCAGTACCCGCGGCGGGTGTGCGATATCGGACATTACCGACTTAGTTGCATGGTGAAGTACTTATCGCGGAATTGTTCCCATATCCGTATCCGGTCGCGCACGCCTTCCTCGACGACCGAATAGTCACGCGAATAGCCTGGAATCGTGTGTACCGATGACGTGATGCCCGAACCCTTTTCACCCGCCGACGCTGACGCCGTGCGACGACGTTGGGAAGCCCTCGGCCTGCCCGGACTGATCGATATTC
>NZ_BAEE01000058.1 GCF_000241265.1 Gordonia araii NBRC 100433 | reverse complement strand
CCGGCCACGTCAAGGGATAGCGCCGATGGTTTCGGGCATGCATAACGCATTCGCGGAAGTAAGGGTTTCGTCCGCGCTGGGCCGAAAACGAGCCGTGTTGCCGAAGCCGGGAGTCTCCGTATCGTTCCCTGCGTGACCGAGCTACAGCCCTATCTCGTCTGCGCGACGCAGCGCAGCGGCAGCACTCTGCTCGTCGAGTCGCTCGCCGCTACCGGGGTGGCTGGACAGCCCGCCGAGTTCTTCCAGTATTTCGCGTCGTCATCGTTGGCCCCGCAGCCGCGCGAGTGGTTCGTCGGCGTCGGCGACGACGAGATCGTCGGGCGTCTGTCTCAGAGCGACCCCGGCGAGGTCGACGCGCGCGGCGCCGAGCAGTGGCGCGACGACGTCGTCGCCGCCGGTGCCACCGAGAACGGCGTGTGGGGCGGGAAGCTGATGTGGAATCAGACGCCGTTGCTCGTCGCGCGCACCCGCGTCGCGTCGGGCGAGTTGCGGGCGTCACTGCGTTGGCTGCTCGGGAGCGATCCGCTGTTCGTCCACGTCTATCGCGATGACCTCGTCGGGCAGGCCGTGTCGATGTGGCGCGCGGTGCAGACCCGTATCTGGCGCGAGGGTTCGGTCGAGCACTCCGAAGGGGTGCCCGACGAGGAGGCGTTCTACAGCGCCGAGGGCATCGCCCATCTCGCGCGGATCCTCGCCGACCAGGAACAGCGGTGGCGGGGATGGTTCGCCGAACAGCACATCGAGCCGATCGAGATCGAGTTCGGCGAGCTCACCAAAGATCCGACGGGCACCACCGCGCGCGTCCTGTCCGCGTTGGGGCAGGACCCCGCGCTGGCCCCGCCGCCACCGATCAAACCCCAGTCCAACACCCGCTCCAAGGAATGGGCGCTGCGCTATCGAGCAGACGCCGACCGGAATGGATACCCCCGATGACCGCATCCTCGGCGACCACCGTCGCCTCCGACTTCGATCACGTCCCCGCGTTGCGGATCCTCGAATCCGAGGCCGTGCACATCATCCGGGAGGTGGTCGCCGAGCTGGAGAACCCGGTTCTGCTGTTCTCCGGAGGTAAGGACTCGATCGTCCTGCTGCACCTGGCGGAGAAGGCGTTCCGGCCGCATCCGCTGCCGTTCCCGATCCTGCACGTCGACACCGGGCACAACTTCAGCGAGGTGATCGCGTTCCGCGACAAGCGGGTGACGCCGACGGCGGACCGGCCCGACGGGATCCGCCTCATCGTCGCGTCGGTGCAGGAGTCCATCGACACCGGTCGCGTCGAAGAGTCGACCGATCCCTCGGGGTCGCGCAATCGTCTGCAGACCCGCACCCTGCTCGACGCCCTGGAGCACTACGGCTTCGACGCGGCCTTCGGCGGCGCCCGCCGCGACGAGGACCGGGCGCGCGCCAAGGAACGGGTGTTCAGTTTCCGCGACGAGTTCGGTCAGTGGGATCCGCGGGCGCAGCGTCCCGAACCGTGGTCGATCTACAACGGCCGGATCCGCCGGGGCGAGTCGGTGCGGGTGTTCCCGCTCTCCAACTGGACCGAACTCGACATCTGGCGCTACATCGAGCTGGAGAACATCGAGTTGCCGCCGATCTACTTCGCTTCGCAGCGCGACGTTTTCGAGCGTGACGGCATTCTGCTGGCGGTGTCCCCGTTCACCCACCCCAGGCCCGGCGAGAAGGTCGCCAACGAGTGGGTGCGCTACCGCACCGTCGGCGATCTCACCATCACCGGCGCCGTCCGGTCCACGGCCACGACGCTGCCCGAGGTGATCGCCGAGGTCGAGGAGGCCACCGTCTCCGAGCGCGGCGAGACCCGCGCCGACGACCGGACGTCGTCTGCCGCGATGGAAGACCGCAAGCGCGAAGGATACTTCTGATGACCGCCTCAACTACCGCCGCCGACCGGCCGGCCCACGACCGGCAGTTCCTCCGCCTGGCAACCGTCGGAAGCGTCGATGACGGCAAGTCGACGCTGATCGGCCGCATCCTGCACGACACCGGGAGCCTGCCGACCGATCACATCGACTCGGTCACCGACCACGAGGGGCAGCTTGACCTGGCCGCGCTCTCGGACGGGTTGCGCAGCGAACGCGAACAGGGCATCACGATCGACGTCGCGTACCGGTTCTTCTCCACCGATAACCGCAGCTACGTCCTCGCCGACACCCCGGGACACGAGCGCTACACGCGCAACACGTTCACCGGTGCGTCGAACGCCCACGTCGCGGTCGTGCTGGTCGACGCGCGGCACGGCGTGCAGCGCCAGACGCGGCGGCACGCGCGGATCGCCTCGCTCGTCGGGGTGCCGCACGTCGTCGCCGCGGTGAACAAGATCGATCTGGTGGACTACTCCGCCGAGCGGTTCGCTGAGCTGCGCGCCGAACTCGACGAATTGGCGCTGCAGGTCGGCATCGGCGAGATAATCGCCATTCCGGTCGCGGCGAAGTCGGGCGACAACGTCGTCCACCGCTCGGCGTCGACCCCGTGTACGACGGGCCGACGCTGCTGGAGTACCTCGAAGACGTCGAACTGTCGGCGCCCTCGCCGCAGGCGGGCGAGCTGCGCCTGCCGGTGCAGTACGCGTCGCGGCCGAGTGCGGAACACCGGCGCAGCTACAGCGGCCGGATCGTCGCGGGCACGGTCGCCGTCGGCGACGAGATCGCCGTCCTGCCGTCGGGCAGCCGGAGCACCGTGGTCGCGCTGGACACCCTCGACGACGGGCGCGACGTCGGCGTCGCCGGACTGTCGGTGTCGGTACAGCTGGCCGACGAGATCGACGTCGCCCGCGGCGACGTGATCGTGAGCGCGGCGACCGACGCGCATCTGCCGACCGTCGCGCGCGAGCTGTCGGCGACGCTGTGCTGGCTGGCCGAGAAGCCGCTGCGCGCCGGCGACCGCGTCGCCCTCAAGCACGGTACGACGACGGTCCGCGCGACCGTCCAGTCGCTCGACCGCCGCCTGGACCCGGACAGCCTGATCGAACAGGTCGGACCCGGTGAGCTGGTCCTCAACGACATCGGGACCGTCACGCTGCGCACGTCGTCGGTCGTGCTGGCCGACCGCTACGCCGAGAACCGCGACGGCGGTGCCTTCGTCCTCATCGACGAGGCGTCGAACGAGACCGTCGCGGCGGGAACGATCGACGAGGCCCGCGAGGTCGTGCCGGGCAAGGCCGAGCGCAACGACATCAAGTGGCATCCGAGTTCACTGGCGCGCGACGAACGTTGGCGCAAGACCGGCCAGCGCGGTGCGACGGTGTGGCTGACCGGCCTGCCGGCGTCGGGGAAGTCGACGGTCGCGGTGGTACTGGAGCGGCTGCTGGTGTCGCGCGGACGGGTGGCCTATCTGATCGACGGCGACAACATCCGCCACGGCATCTCCGACGACCTCGGCTTCTCGCCGGGTGACCGCGCCGAGAACATCCGCCGCGTCGGGCATTTGGCCCGCCTGTTCGCTGACGCCGGCGTCATCGCCGTCGCGTCGATGGTGTCGCCGCTGCGGTCCGACCGCGAGATCGCGCGCGAACTGCACGACGCCGCCAGCCTCGACTTCGTCGAGGTGCACGTGTCGACGCCCGTCGCCGAATGCGAGCGGCGCGATCCCAAGGGGCTGTACCGGCGGGCGCGCGAAGGCTCGCTGCGCGGTCTCACCGGGGTCGACGCGCCCTACGAGAAGCCGTCCGATCCGGATCTGCGGTTCGACACCACCGGCGCCGACGTCGACGAGCTGGCCGGCCGCATCGTCGGCCTGCTGGTCGAGCGAGGCGTGCTGTAGCCGACCGTGCCCACATTTCCGCCGACCGTGCCCAGTTTCGCGCCGACCGTGCCCAGTTTCGCGCCGACCGTGCCCAGTTTTGCGCCGACTGTGCCCGGATATCCGCCGAGTGTGCCCACTGATCTCGCGTTGGTCTCGATACGCCCGCTCGGCTAGCGCCTCGTGGGCACTCGACCACCGATGGGTGCCACTGACCTCGGATGGGTCTCGATACGCCCGCTCGGCTGGCGCCTCGTGGGCACTCGACCACCGATGGGTGCCGACTGTGCCCGGATTTTCGTCGAGCGTGCCCGGACGTCTCGCGGACCGTCGGGGAGGCCTTCTAAACTCGGCGATGTGGAACCATTCGTCGCCCCGGACGGCGACCTGCGCTGCGCGTGGGCAGGTGGCGCGCCGGAGTTTCTCGACTACCACGACACCGAGTGGGGCTTCCCCGTCGGCGACGACGTGAGACTCTTCGAGAAAATCTGCCTGGAGGGCTTCCAGTCCGGCCTGAGTTGGCGCACGATCCTCAACAAGCGGGACAACTTTCGGAAAGCCTTCGACGGCTTCGACTTCCATCGCGTGGCCGAGTTCGGCGAGCACGATATCGAGCGCCTTCTTCAAGACCCTGGCATCGTCCGGCACCGCGGAAAGATCGAGGCGGCGGTCAACAACGCACAGCGAGCCGTCGAATTGGCATCTGCAGAGGGATCCCTCGCCGCGTACATCTGGCGATTCGAACCCGAGCCGGGCGAGATCGGCATACCGCAGTCGAAGACCCAGTCCGCGACGTCGGTCGCGCTCTCGAAGGATCTGAAGAAGCGCGGCTGGCGGTTCGTCGGACCCACCACCGCGTTCGCGTTCATCCAGTCGATGGGACTGTTCAACGACCATCAGCTCGAGTGCAAGATCCGTGCCGAGGTCGACGCGGCGCGCGCGGCCTTCGACCGTCCGGGCCGGTAGGCCGTCGGGCAGGCTCGGTCGCTACGAGGCGGCGACCAGACCCGGCGCCACCAGGTCCGTCACATCGACGGCACCGGCGAGAAAGCCGTTGTCGTAGAGGAACGCGACCTGGCGCTCGAGTGCCGCCAGGCGCTCGGTGCTGAGGCTGATGTCGAGCTGGGCGGCGAGTCCGGTGGCGAACGACGGAGCGACGAGTTCTTCCGGGAGACCGACCTCCGCGGCGACGATGCGAGTGGCGGCATCGACCTCGTCCGCCGCCCAGGCGGCTGCCGCCGCGGTCTCGTCGACGATCGCCTCGACGACGGCCGGATCGTCGCGCAACAGGTCACCGGACACGCTCAGCGTCAGCGGCCGCAGATTCGACGACAGGCTCGGCTCCGGATGAGCGACCTCGCCCACCTCGACGACGGCAGCCGCGCCGGTGAACGCTTGGGTGATCACGCGGCTCGCTCCCTCGGAGAAGATGGCGTCCACCCGACCCGACAGCAGCGCGGCGCTCTCCTCGCGCTGGAACCCGAACATGAAGCTCGCGTCCCACAGCGTCGCCGTCGCGGTGTCGCGCTCGGTCGAGTCGGCGACGAAGGTGCGGTCAACGTCGATGTCGCGCAGAACCACGTCCTCGGGTGTCAGCCCCGCGGCGCGGACCGCGCGTTCGACGCCTTGCAGGACAGTCGCGCGCCAGAAGTCGACCGTGTCGTGGACGCGACGGGGGATGCCGATGACCTTTCCGCGCAGATCCGCGGCTGTCGAGATCCCAGACTCGGGAAGGGCGAGCAGCGCCGCGTTTGAGGGTGCGACGGAGAGCCCGACGATCGCGAGATCCACCCCGCGCGACGCGGCGACGATGGGCGGGATGTTCCCGCCGTGCCGCGCCGACCGCGGTTGTTCCTGGGTGAAGTGGGTGACCCGGGTCTTGTCGTCCCGGACGGTGGCCAGCGAACGGAAGTCGACGCCGAGGCCCGCGAGACGGTCACCCAGGCGTCCGGTGGCGACGGCGACGCTGAACGCGGTCGGCACCGGGCAGCGGGTGAACCACACCGCGTCGCGAGTGCTCACGACGCGACCTTCGCGCGGCGCTCGAGCAGCGCGGCGACGCGCGGGAAGATCTGCTCGGCGAACCGCTTCGACTCGCGTTCGGCGGGCTGGAACTGCAGCATGAACAGTTCGATGCCGAGGTCGTAGAACTCGACGATGCGCTCGGCCACCTCGTCGTAGGTGCCCACCAGTCCGGCCGCCGTACCGCCGTTGGTGCCGATGTGCGGGAACTTGCGGAAGGTCTCGAACATCACTGCCTTGGGGTCGGCATTGGCGAAGACACCCTCCAGGGTCGGCGCGTCCTCGTTCGCCAGGCGCCAGAACAGATCCAGCTCCTGCTGCGCCTCCTCCTCGGTTTCGCGGGCGATGACGAATGCCGACAGACCGAACCCGATCGGGTCGCCGCTTCGCGGCCGATCGGCCACGGAGGCGATGAGGTCGCGCACCACTTCTACGGGCTGACCGTTGATGAACCACGCGTCGGCGCGCTTGGCCGCCAGGTCGCGCGCCGGTTCGGATTCGCCGCCGAGGTAGATCTTCGGCTTGCGCGAGGGGTCGGCCGGCCGGATCACGTAGTCGTCGATGGCGAAGCGCTCGCCGGAATGTGTGACGTGTTCGCCCGCGGTCAGCGGTCCGACGATCGACAGCCACTCGTCACCGTAGGCGTAGCGGTCGTCGTGGTCGGCGAAGGTGACCCCGGCCTTCTCCAGTTCCGGCTTGTACCAGGCGTTCACGAGGTTGAGGGCGAAGCGGCCGTCGGCGATCTCGGCGATCTGGGCGGCGATCTTCGCCAGGAACACCGGGTGGAACAGGTAGGGCTTGATCGCGGCGATGATCTCGATGCGGCTCGTGACCGCGGCCAGTGCCGCGGCCCCCGACCACGCCTCCAGTTCGGCGAGTTCGTGACCGTTCGGATTCAGGTTGTGCTGCGCGACGAGGGTCGAGTCGTAGCCCAGCCGCTCGGCGTCGAGCACATATCGCCGGTTGAGTTCCCAACTCGCGTCGAACGGATCGCCGGGGTAGTTCTGTGCGGCGAACGGCCCCCACACGGGTGCCCACACGCCGAAGCGGGGTCGTGCCAATTCGGCCGGCCAGGCGAACGGTGGCGTGCCGGAGCTGCTGTATTGCGTCATGCGGGAAACGTATCGATCGCGTCATGCGCCGAGGAAGTTCCCGATCACCCGGGGTTTAAGGGTGACTCAGCCGATTCGGAATCGTTTGACGCGGCTCGTCGCGCCGTTCACAAGCTCGACCCGGCTTTTGGGGACGCCGAAGTGCTCGGCGAGCAGCGATGCGACGGCCTTCGTCGCCTTGCCCTCCGTCGCCGGTTCGCGCACGTAGACGGTCAGCGAGCCGTCGTCACCGGTCTCGACGAGCGGCCCTTTGCGACTGTTCGGCTTTACCGTCACGACCACCGTCTGGGCACTCACCAGTGGACGATCCCGTACCGGCGACGGTTGTGGCTCTTGTTGTCGATGTTCGGGCCGGTGCGATCCTCGTCGAGGCAGACCGAGCGCAGCACGTTGTGGAACACCACGAGCCCGTAGAAGTTGGGCGCCGTCAGGATGCCGGTGGTCCGCGGCATCAGGTTCGGGGCGATGTCGGCGTTGACGATGTCGCTCAACAAGCCACTCGCCTGATCGGCAGCACCGAGCGTCCAGATCGCCTCGATGACGTGCGCGGTGAGCGAGTACGCGTAGTACGCGGCGGTGAGCGAATGCGAGACGGTCAGCTCCGAGAGCGGCACGGTCTCGTTGAAGTCGAGCTTGTCGAGGTGGTTGCGGTTGAGGCCGATCAACGCCTCGATGGGAGCACCGCCGACGACGGGGATCATGTAGGAAACCTGCGAGAGCACCCACTCGGCCGTGTTGAAATCCGCGGGATCCGCCGGAATCCAGTTGTGGTGCAGCCGGGTGTTCCGCATGTAGAGGTTGAGCTGCCGGGTGACGTCGCGGACCTGCGGGGCCAACTCCGGGTTGGTGCGCTGGAGGAAGGTCGATGTGCGCGCGACGATCCGCTTGAGAGGAAGCGTGCCGATGTGGCGGCAGTTCTCGGCGTCGGCGACCGACACCTCGTTGGCGATGTCGCGGATCATCGGAGGCACGGCCCACGCGAACCGCAGATCCTTCTCGATCTTGCCCGCGACGGCCTTCTCCTCGTCGGTCACCGAAGCGATGCAGGCCAGCGTCAGGTTGACCGACATCCGCTTGTAGAGCTGGGTGAGACCGACGACGCCGAGGATCACCGGAATCGAGATGAGGGTGCCGAGTCCGATCGGACCGATGTCGAGCAGCTTCGGCACGCTCTTGCGGAAGATGGTCGCGGGGACGAGCACCGTGACGTACAGGTAGAGGAAGATCGTCTCGACGGCCTGCGCGAGGGTGAGGTTGTCCGCCGAGATCGCGTGCGACGTCTCGCCGTTCCGCACGCGGACCAACTGGGTGACGATGTGCTGGGAGATCGGATCCCGGTACCGCATGATCGGGTCGTCGTCGTCGGCCTTCATGTCGTACGGGTGGTTCGAGATCCACAGCGTGGAGATCTTCAGCCGCTTCATGTCGCCGCGTGCGCGCGCCTTGATGGCGGGCGCGTCCTTCTTGATCTGCGCCGGCAGGATCGGCAGGAAGGAGTCGAAGACGGAGTCGAACAGGACCCCGAGCGTCACGAATTGCGACCCGGCGCATTCTGCTTTCGCGGTCGGGCTGAGGTTGCGGGGGAAGGCGGGGGCCGCGGGCGCTGCGCGACCGGGTTTCGGCTTCTTCGCGGTCGGTTTGGCCGTCGTAGGTGCGGCTACCGCTGCCGGTGCCAGATGCTCGCCGGCGAAGGAGGCCCCGACGACCAGGGAGGCGAACAATGCCAGCGCAGCCAACGACCGCCGGCCGCGTCGGACCGACCGATCCCGCCCCAGCATCACTCGACCACTCCACTCGACATCGCGCCGCGACTCTGAGCGGCCATCTGGACACACCTTAGATCCTGATCCGCTCGGGGTGGACAAGTCCCCTGGATCGGTATGGCTAAACCCTGTCACGCGCGAAGTCGAGGCGAGGGTCTTGGAATCGTCGCGAGCGAAACGGGTGACGGTCCGGTGGCCGCTTCGTAGCGTCGTCATCCGTGACCGAGAACTCTCAAGAAGCTCAGCCGCGCACTCGTCGACTCAACGAGGATTGGCTGGCGACCATCGTGGGCCTGACCATCCTGGCCCTCGTCCTCGTCGGCGCGATTCCCGGCGGGTTGGTGCCTTGATGGCCGGCCGCAGGAACGGCGAGACCGCCGTCGACGACGCCGTGCGCGCCTCATGGCCGTGGGTGGTCGGCGGCGTCGCGATGGTCGTCTTCCTCGGTGCGTTGACGCGGTTCCTCGAGGCGAACGTTCCCGGGTGGTTCGAAGGCACCGGACTGGCGAAACTCGGCGAGTCGATCGAGTTCCCCGTCTACGCGATCGCGCTGGGCCTCATCGGCAATGTCGTGCTGACGAAGCTGAACCTGCGGGAGAAGCTGTCGGCGGGCTTCCGCACCGAGTTCTTCATCAAGACCGGCGTCGTGCTGCTGGGCGCCTCGATCAACCTGAAGGTGCTCGTCACCGCCGCCGGGCCCGCGATCCTGCAGGCACTGGCGCTCATCACCGTCGTCTTCGGGTTCACCTGGTGGTTCAGTGGCGTGCTCGGCATCGACGAGAAGCTGCGGGCGCTGCTCGCGTCGGCGGTATCGATCTGCGGCGTGAGTGCGGCGATCGCGGCCGCGGGGGCGGTGCAGGCGCGAAAGGAGCAGATCGCCTACGCCGCGTCGCTGGTCATCGCGTTCGCGCTCCCGTCGATCTTCCTGCTGCCGTGGCTGGCGTCGAAGTTCGGGCTTCCTGACGCGGTGGCCGGTGCGTGGATCGGCGGCAATATCGACACGACCGCCGCCGTCGCCGCGTCGGGAGCGATCGCGGGCGAACAGGCACTGCAGATCGCGACGATCGTCAAGACGACGCAGAACGCGCTGATCGGCATCGTCGCCATCGCGCTCACGCTGTACTTCACCGTGAAGGTCGAGCGGACGGGTGCGAAGAAGGTGGGCGTGGCCGAAGTGTGGGACCGCTTCCCCAAGTTCGTTCTCGGGTTCATCGCGGCATCCGTCGTCGGAACGCTGTACCTGCAGTTCGGCGGGGACAAGGCGACCATCGGCACGGTCAACGACCTGCGCACGTGGTTCCTGATCTTCGCCTTCGTTGCCATCGGGCTGGAGTTCTCGCTGCGCGGCCTGCGAGAGGCCGGATGGCGGCCCGTCATCGTCTTCGGCAGTGCGACGGTGGTCAACCTGGTCGCGGGACTAGGCCTTGCGTGGCTGTTGTTCCGCAACTTCACCGTCGCGGGCTGACCGTTCGGCGTCGTACTGTTCGCGCGCGGCGACGATCTCCTGTGCGCAGTCCTCGGCCCAGTCCTTGATCTGCGCGATCACGCGGTGCAGCCCGTGCCCGAGCTCGGTCAGCGAATAGGTGACCGAGACGGGCACGGTCGGCTCCACGGTGCGGGTGAGGAGGCCGTCGCGTTCCAGGTTGCGCAGGGTCTGGGTCAGCATCTTCTGGCTGACGCCGGCGATCCGTCGCCGCAGCTGCGCGTAGCGCATGTCCTGCTCGCCGAGCGCGCAGATGACGAGTGTCACCCACTTGTCCGTAATACGCTGCAGGACAACACGACTCGCGCATTCGGCCAGGAACGTGTCGTACTCTTCCTTCTCCTTCGCGCGGCGCTGCGCCGCGGTCATCGTCGGCATCGGGACACTCCTTCGTACCTAAGGCACTTTCGGGTGCCTACTTCCCAATAGAGAGTTACTCGCTGAGGGTAGAGGAGTCAATCCCGTGATGACGCGGGAACCGCGAAAATCGAAAGGAACTGCCCGAATGCGTGCTCTGATCACCACCCCGCCCGCCCCTCCGGCCATCGTCGATGTGGAGCAGCCAAAGCCCGGGCCGGGCGAGGTTCTCCTACGAACCATCGCTTCAGCTCTGAATCCGGTGGACGCGCAGACCGTCGACGGGATCTACCACGACGCCGGGTGGGCGCAGGAACCGTCGGTCGGCATCGGCTGGGATGTCACCGGTGAAGTCATCGAGGTGGGCGACGGGGTCGACACGGTCGGTGTGGGCGACGTGGTGGCCGGACTTCTCGGCGGCATCGACAAAACGATCGGGACCCACGCCGAGCAGGTCGTGCTCCCGGCCGACGCCGTCGCCCCGCTGCCCGAATCCGTAGACCCGGTCGCCGCCGCGACCGTGCCGGTGAACGCACAGACCGCCCGGCAGGCGCTCGCGCTGCTGGGCCCCGAGCGTGGCTCGCTGCTGGTGACCGGCGCGGCGGGCGGCGTCGGCGGATACGCCCTCGCGCTGGCCGTCGACCTCGGCTACGACGTCACCGGTCTCGCGCGGGAGACCGACCGGGCCTTCGTCGAATCCACCGGTGCGGCGTTCACCGATCGCGCCGAGGGAACCTACGACGGGGTATTCGACGCCGCGGTGCTGGGCGACCTGTCATCGGTGCGCGACGGCGGGCGATACGTCGGCGTCAAGCCGGCCGATGCGCCGGCCCCGGAACGAGGGATCACCGTCGAGGCCGTGATGGTCACTCACGCCGGCGACGAACTCGCGTCGTTGCTGGATCTGGCCGCGCAAGGGCGGCTGGAACTGCGCGTCGCCTCGACGATCACTCTCGACGAGGTGCCGGAGAAGCTGAAACGACTGTCCGACGGCGGTCAGCGCGGCCGGATCGTCGTCGCGTACTGACTGTGCGCCGGATCTAGCCCGGCGGCTGGGCGTCGATAGCGTTGGCCACCGCCGCCAGCGTCTGCCAGCGCCGGTGGCGGTGGCCGAACATCAAACGTACGAACCCCCGCATCGGCAGGCCGCGCAGACCGTCTTCCACCTCGATCTCGTCGGTGTAGCGGCACCGGTGCTCGCCGAGCGGTTCGAACCGCAGACGGTGGTTCCACGTGTGGACCGGCCCGCCGTGTTCGTTGGTGTAGATCTCCAAGGCGTCGAGCGACACCACGGAGATCGTGTGCTTCCACGTCGGGATGAAGCCCAGCCACCAGACGCGGCCGGTCGCGGTGAATCCGGGCTCGATGGGTTCGCCGGGCGCCGGTGCCTCGTCCATCGAGAACGAGAGCACGGGCGCCAGCACGAACAGCATGACGTCGGGGACCGCTGCCATCGCGGCGGCGCGGGCCGCGGACAACGGCAACTCTGAGCTGACGGTGACGACGGCCATGGTCAGACGGTAGCCGCGTCGAATTCGCGGGTCACCAGTGCCATGTTCACCATGCCGCCGGTCATCGCCGCCGCCCCGATCGCCATCGGGACGGTCGCGGCCGGGTTGACGACATTGCCGACGGCCCACACCAGCGGATGGCTCGTCTTGCCGAAGTCGTCGACGGCGAGGAAGTTGCCCATCGGGTTGTCGACACGGTCGAGGGCGAGATCGGTGAGGAAGCCGTCGTTCGGTCGGGGAGGTAGTCCGGCGAAGAGTGCGTCGAGCTCGATCACACTGCCGTCGGCCAGACGGACACCGGAGAGTGCGGCACCGTCGCCGAGCACTTCGGCGACGGGGGTGTCGATCAGCTTCACCCCCCGAGACTCCAGCCGTGCGCGCAGCTCCGGTGCGACCTCGCCGGCACCGGCGGTGAAGAGGGTCAGGTCGTCGGTCCACTGTCGGATCAGTTGGGCCTGGTGCAGCGACATCGGTGAGAGGCCGAGTACGCCGAGGCGCTGCTCGCGCACTTCCCAGCCGTGGCAGTACGGGCAGTGCAGGACGGTCGTGCCCCAGCGCTGGGCGACGCCGGGGATGTCGGGCATCTCGTCGGTCAGTCCGGACGCGGCGATCAGGGTCCGGCCGGTGACCGTCGCGCCGTCGTTGAGCCGGACGGTCACGGTCTCGTCGTCGGCGTCGACCGACGTCGCGCGGCCCTCCTGGATCGTGACGTCGTAGTTGGCGACGTCGGCGCGAGCGCGTCGCAGGAGATCCGCCGGGCTCTCGCCCTCCCAGCCGAGCACGCCGTGCATGTGCTCGGCGAACCGGTTTCGCGGTGCGCCCGCGTCCACGACGAGCACGCGCCGGCGCGCTCGTCCGAGTAGCAGGGCAGCCGACAAACCTGCCGCGCTGCCGCCGATGATCACCGCATCCCACGTTTCACTCATGACTCCAGTTGACCGGCGCGCCGCGAATACCGCAAGTAGTCTTGCAGTATTGGCAAACGATGACGCGATCCGGAGGTCGGCGTGAGCGACGAGGTTAAACAGGTCGGGGCGCGGTTGCGCGCGCTGCGGAACAGCCGCGGATGGACGCTCGATGAGCTCGCGAGCCGTTCGGGAATGTCGACGAGCACGCTGTCGCGGCTCGAGTCGGGAAAGCGGCAGCCCAGTCTGGACCTCCTCCTGCCGTTGACGCGGCAGTTGGGGATCGGCCTCGACGACCTGGTCTCGCCCACGGTCGGTGATCCTCGTGTGCGTCGGGAACCGATCCGCCGCGACGGCATGATCCTGGTCCCGCTGGTGGCGGAGGGCTCGCCGATGAAGACGTACAAGATCACCTATCTGCCCACCGGCGGTGTTCCGCCCGAGCCACGCATCCACGACGGGTACGAGTGGCTCTACGTGCTCACCGGAAGGCTGCGACTGCTCCTGGGCGACCAGGACCTCGTCCTCTCTCGCGGTGAGGCTGCGGAGTTCGACACCCGCGTGCCCCACGCGATGTGTGCCGTCGGTAAGCGGCCGGCGGAGGTCTTGAGCATTTTCAACGACGCCGGGGAGCGCATTCACACGCGAACCGCCGACTGACGCGACCGTGCCCAGTTTCCCGCCGACCGTGCCCAGTTTCGCGCCGATCGTGCCCAGTTTCGCGCCGAGCGTGCCCAGTTTCGCGCCGAGCGTGCCCAGTTTCGCGCCGAGCGTGCCCACATTCCCGCCGAGCGTGCCCACAATCTCGCCGAGCGTGCCCTAGTAGCCGCCGCGCGCGTGCAGTTCCCGCTCGATCTCGGTGAGCACCGACCAGGGTCTGTCGTGCAGGCGCTCAGCATCGACGCGGATCATCTTCCAGCCGAGCGCGGCCAATTTGGCGTCGCGCAATGCGTCCCGCTCTTGTTGCCAAGGCGCGGAGTGGAACTCTTCGCCGTCGTATTCGATGCCGATCTTCAACGCCTCGTAGCCAAGGTCGGGGCGAGCGAATACCCGCCCGTTCTCGTCGGCGACGGGTATCTGGACGTCGGGCTCCGGCAGATCGCCCCTGATCATCAGCAATCGGAGACAGCTCTCCTGTGGTGATTCCGCTCGTCCGTCGATCAGCGGCGCCAGGGCCCGGAGCTGGCGGATGTGGCGCCACCCGGCATGCTTGTCGATGTATCTGGAAAGCGCCGGCAACGAGAACTCGCTGGCTCGGTGCAGGGCATCGAGGTGTCCGAGACCGCGCCATTCCGGGGTGATGCGACCGACGTCGAATGCCGTGCGGACCGGCGTCGTAACCAGAAGGCCCTCCATCTCGTGGATGTCCGACTTAGCCAGCTCGAAACGGTGCGACGACCGACCTTCCGTGCGTTTGCCGCAGCCGGAGGGCGGGCGGAGTAGTTCGATACGAAAGTCGGCGTCGAACCAGGGGTTGCCGTAGAGAACCGAAGCCGCGATGCCTCCGACCACGGGTCTACCGCGCGCATTCGAGGCGGTTGCCAAAATTCGTTCACGCGCGGAAAGCAGTTGTCTCCGGCCAACCTCCGTCGTGCCGTCGATGCGGCGCAGGTTGGTCGGCATGTCAGTGGGCATTCGTTCGACGAGCCGTCGATAGTGATCGTTCCGCGCTTCTTCGTCGTATCCGTACATGTCTTGTTAGACGCAAGGAATCGGCGGATGGCTCCCTGTCGCTGGAGGCTCGACGCCGGCTCGACGCCGGCGACCAGCGAGTTCATGCCCGGATCCGGTGTGCGAAAGACACACGCGGCGGGGATCTGGGCACGCTCGGCGAGATTGTGGGCACGGTGGGCGGGGATCTGGGCACGGTCGGCGGGAATGTGGGCACGGTGGGCGGGGATCTGGGCACGGTCGGCGGGAATGTGGGCACGGTCGGCGGGAATGTGGGCACGGTGGGCGCGAAAGTGGGCACGGTGGGCGCGAAAGTGGGCACGCTCGGCGAGATTGTGGGCAC
>NZ_BAEE01000059.1 GCF_000241265.1 Gordonia araii NBRC 100433 | reverse complement strand
GACGATCGCTCTTGAATGCGAGCTGGACTGGGGACAACGAGTACGAGAAAGCCAGGTCAGTGGAAATGCCCTCTGACCTGGCTCTTCAAGTGGAGCTAAGGGGACTCGAACCCCTGACCCCCACACTGCCAGTGTGGTGCGCTACCAGCTGCGCCATAGCCCCGTGTGTAGTTTTCACCGCGCCTCTCGGCAGCCTTGCGACTGTCAGAAGCGCATTAGCGAAACTACACCATCTCGATCATCGCCTCCAAATCCGGACGGAGGCGATCGGACCTACTGTGCGCCGCCCAACAGCTGCGGCAGCCAGTTCGGGTTGGAGTGGTCGATCTTGGTGTCGTTGTGCAGCACGGACGGCGTGCTGACGCCACCGGGCGATGCCGCCTGGAGCTTCTTCACCGACTCCTGAGCCGCCTGCTGAGCGGACTCGACCTGAGCGCCCTTGACGATGCACCGCTGCGTGTCCTCGCTCGCGCCGGCCGTACCCGCGATGTTGGCGAGATCCTCGTTGCTGTGGTCGCTGCTGCCCTGCTCCTGCGGCTGCTGCTCGAACAGCGCGCTGTGGAACTTCAGGAACACGTCCTGGTTCTTCTCCCCCGCCACGCACTGCAGGGCCGCACCCGCACGGGTCGAGTAGTCGCGCGACGCCGACGCGTCGTTGAGGAAGTTCAGGGTGCGGAACCGGACGCGCAGCTTCTGCTCGTTGATCGCCGCGGTGATCGCCGCGCCCTGCGACCGCTCGAACATGCCGCACGCCGGGCACAGCGGGTCCTCGTAGATCTCGATGGTCACCGGCGCGTTCGGCGCACCGAACGTCATGTCCGAGACACCCTGGGTGACCGGTCCGTTGAGGTCGATGTTGCTCGCCGACGGCGCCTTCGTACGGTTGGCGTTCCACACCACGCCGCCGATGACCAGCGCTGCGACAGCGATCAGACCGACGCTCACCAGCACATAGGTGAGTACGTTCGACGTGGTCTGGGGCTTGTAGCCGCCCTTGACGTTGGGAATCGCGGGGCCCTTCTTGGCACTCACGGATGGCTCCTTGTGTCCGATTTGATGATCTGGACAAGAACGCTACCCGAGGCGCGCTGAGATGCTGCTGAGACTACCCAGGCCAGCACGTTACGCGTCGGCCAGCGCCGCGTCGACGACCGCCTGGGCCTCGCGCTGCACCCGATGGAGATGCCCGTTGCCGCGGAAGGATTCGGCATAGATCTTGTAAACGTCCTCGGTACCCGACGGCCGGGCGGCGAACCAGGCGTTGGCCGTGGTGACTTTCAGCCCGCCGATGGGCGCGTCGTTGCCCGGCGCCCGCGTCAGGACGGCGGTGATCTCCTCGCCGGCGAGTTCGGTCGCGGTCACCCGATCCGGCGTCAACGCGGCGAGCACGGCCTTCTGGTCACGGTTGGCCGGCGCGTCGATACGCGCGTAGGACGACGCGCCGTACGTCTGCGCCAGCTCGTCGAACCGCTCACTGGGGCTCTGCCCGGTGACCGCGAGGATCTCCGATGCCAGCAACGCGAGGATGATGCCGTCCTTGTCGGTCGACCACGGACTCCCGTCGAAACGGAGGAACGACGCGCCCGCGCTCTCCTCCCCGCCGAACGCGATCGTGCCGTCGAGCAGTCCGTCGACGAACCATTTGAACCCGACCGGCACTTCCACCAGCCGCCGTCCCTGCCCCGCGACCACCCGGTCGATCAGCGACGAACTGACCAGCGTCTTGCCGACGGCGGCGTCGGCTCCCCATCCGTCGCGGTGGGTGAACAGGTAGTCGATGACCACCGCCAGGTAGTGATTCGGGTTCATCAGGCCCGCATCGGGTGTCACGATGCCGTGCCGGTCCGAATCGGCGTCGTTGCCGGTCGCGATGTCATAGCGGTCGCGCGCGGAAATCAGTGACGCCATCGCGTTGGGCGAACTGCAGTCCATCCGGATCTTGCCGTCGGTATCGAGGGTCATGAACCCGAACGCCGGATCGGTCGTCGGGTTGACCACCGTCAACGACGGGAGATACCGCTCGCCGATCGCCGCCCAGTAGTCGACCGACGCACCGCCGAGCGGGTCGGCGCCGATCCGGATCCCGGCACGGGCGATGGCATCGAGGTCGACGACCGACCCGAGCGCGCCGACGTAGGCGTCGATGAACGAGTAGTCGACGGCGCGGGAGCGTGCCCGCTCGAACGGGATGCGACGCACGGCCCGCAGCCCGTCGGCGAGGATGTCGTTGGCACGGTTCGCGATGGTCGTCGTCATCGTCGAATCAGCGGGGCCGCCCGACGGCGGGTTGTACTTGAACCCACCGTCACGAGGCGGATTGTGGCTCGGCGTCACGACGATCCCGTCGGCCCGCGCGTCATGCGTGGCGTTGAACTCGAGGATCGCCCTGCTGACGGCGGGTGTGGGCGTGACCGCGTCGCCGGCCGCGGTGTGCACGTCGACGCCGCCGGCGATGAGCACCTCCAGCGCGGTCCGCCACGCGGGAACCGACAGGGCGTGGGTGTCGAAGCCGATGAACAGCGGCCCGGTGATCCCCGACTGTGCGCGGTATTCGACGATCGCCTGGGTCGTGGCGAGGATGTGCGGTTCGTTGAACGCTCGGTCCAGGCTGGATCCGCGATGCCCCGACGTGCCGAACACGACCCGCTGCGCGGCCTCCCCCGGATCGGGCGACAGTTCGTAATACGCGCGCTCGACGGCGTCGACGTCGATCAGGTCTTTGGCGAGCGCCGGCGTGCCGGCACGGGGATGGGCGACCATGGCCCCAAGTCTGCCACCCGCAAGCCCGCCCCGGCGTCGCGATTACCCTGTCGGGTGACCAGTTCCAGCGACTCTGGAGGCTTCTGCGCCATGGCACCTCGACTCGGTGTCCTCGTGCTGCCCGGCGGCACCGACTTCTCGTATCGACCGTTCTCGCCCTGGCAGAACTCCGCGCTACGGATGTACCCGTTCACCTGGTCGTTGCAGGCGCGGTTCCCCGGCGCCATCGACGTCGAGCAGGTTCGCTACCGCGTGTACGGCTGGAACGGCGGCCAGGCGAGCCCGATGTGGCATGCCCGCGCGGCGCTGGAACGCCTGGCCCGCAAGAACCCCGGCATCCCCATCGCCGTGATCGGACATTCGATGGGCGGCCGCGTCGCCGCCCAACTCGCATCCGACCGTCGCGTACTCGGTGTGCTGGGCTTGGCGCCGTGGTGGCAGTTCGCCGACTGGCGCGAAATCCACGGCGGCGCCAGGGTTCTCGCCCTGCACGGCTCCGCCGACCGGACCACGTACGCGCATCGCACCGCGAAAGGGATCGCCGAACTGCGCGAGCGCGGCGTCGACGCCACCTACGTGGAGATCCCCGGCGGCGGCCACGCCATGCTCGACCACATCGGGACCTGGCAGGGCTCGGCACTCAGCTTCGTCGACGGGTTGCTGCGCGACGTCCGGTGATCTACCGGTTGGCGATCCCGTCCAGTCGCAGTTCAATCGAGTCGTCGTTGTGCGTACCACCGCTGCCGACATGCTTGGCGGGCGCGACGGGGCCGTTGCGGATGACACCGACGATGGCCATCGCATGACCGCGGCCCAGGCCGTACTCGTCGGCGAGCCACGTCACGATCTCCGTCGCCTTGGTGTCGGCGGTGAATCCGCGTTCGCGAGCCTCGTCGAGGATCTGCTGCGGTGTGCGTCCGGTCTTCTTCTCGATCGCGTCGAGGTAGGCCTGGTAGGACATTGCTGCTCGTTTCTCCGGTCGGGAATCAGCGTTGCGTCAGCGGAATCAAGGCGCGGACCCGCTCGTCGCGCAGCCACAGTCCGCCCCACATGATGACTCCCAAGTAGACGCCGAAGAGCAACGTGCTCAGCACCGGAGCATCGACGCGTAACTGGATGGCCACCGCACCGCCGAGATAGGCGGTGAGCAACAGGGCGCCGAGAAGCGTCGTCCTCGGCACGATGTGCAAGACCGTGCAGATGAGAAGCACCAGCCCGATCGCGCGGGTATCGGCGACTCCGTCGAACCCGAGCGCGACCGTCGCGTCGACGATCGTCTTCGGTGCGAACAACTTACCCACCGCGTCGACCAGGAGAAACAAGACGACCAAGGCAGTCATCGCCCAACTCGTCCAGAATCGTTTGTCGCGCACCGTCTCGTCAGCCATGACGGGAACTGTATGAGCGCCGTCAGCGCCCTGTCTTGTACAGAAGCGACAGCTGGTCGTCGCCCCGTCGGATCTCGGTAGCCGTCAAGCCGATGAACCGTCGCAACGACCTGGCCAGGTGGGCTTGATCGTAGTAACCGGCTTCCGCGACGACGTCGACGATCGATGCACCGCCGCGCAGCAGAATGGTCGCTTCCCGGGCCCGGTCGATCTGCCGGAACTGCCCGAGGCTGAGTCCGGTGGCCTGGCGGAAATGGCGCTCTACCGAACGCCGCGAAACGCCGGCGTCGGGTTGCTCGACAGCGACGCCGACGACGTCGTCCTCCACGATGTAGCCGAGCCGCACCAGCGTCGACACGACAGTTTCGGCGTTCTCGAAGGTCAACTCGGCACAACGGAAGTCGCCGAATCCGAACGACCCGTCCGATGCCACTGGAAGCTGCACGTCGGCGAGGTTCATCAGCGACGGGGCCAGAACGTGCCGAAAGCGCACGCCCGGGCTCAGGCGAATGCCGAACCATCTCCCGACCGGGCAGTCGACCCAGGTCGGAATAGTCTCCGGTCCCCGGAGCGTCACCAAACGGCGACCGGGGAGTTCCGAAACGACCAATTCGCAGCGTCCCTGGGCGACCGAGAGAAACGGCGCCTGCTCGACGGCAGCACTGGTCCAGACCTGCTCGATGAACCGCGAATCCGACGGCCTGCTCAGGAACTCGATCGCCACCGTTAAAGGGTGTCAGATCGCGCGGCCGCGTGCCGCATCACCGGATGTCGAGCCGGCGTAGCAGTGCTAGCTGCGCTAGCAACGCTTGCTGCGCTAGCAGTGCTAGCTGTACAGGCGACCGCCGCAGGTGGGCCATGCGCCGACACCCTGGGTGGCCAGGACGCGCTCGGCGATGGCGATCTGCTGCTCGCGGGAAGCGTGGTGGGGCATGCCGCTGCCGCCGTTGGCCTGCCACGTGCTCAGGCTGAACTGCAGCCCGCCGTAGTAACCGTTGCCGGTGTTGATGGCCCAGTTGCCGCCGCTCTCGCACTGTGCGACGGCGTCCCAGTTGCCGCTGGCCGCGTTGGCGGTGCCGACGACGGCGGCCAACGGGGCGACTGTCAGAGCGCCGACGATGGCGGCGCGGGAAGCAAGCTTGGTGATACGCATATGTCTCTTCTCCTCGTGGATCGCCTCAATGAAGATGCGGCGATTTCGAATCGGACAAGAAACTACGGGGTGAGAAACCAAAGGTCACATCGGGCGCCGGAGGCACGCGTGCGCTCGCGAGCGAGAAGTGTCAGCGTCGCCGCAGGTCAGTGCCCGTTATGTTTCCGTTATCTCGGCGTTATGGTTCCTACATATCTGTGAGGAAGTCCACAGCATCCTCAAGACTGCGCACGCTGCTTTCGCTGAGTTCGATACGCGACGCGGCGACGTTGGCGCGCAGATGATTGACGCTGCTCGTCCCGGGGAGGGGGATGACGGTGCAGTCCGCCTGACGCCCACGATGATGAACCCAGGCGAGCGCCACCTGCCCCGTAGTGACGCCGAGTTGCGAAGCGACACGAGCGAGTGGGGAATCCCCCGCGTCGTCCTGATTCAACACGCCGTGTCCCAGTGGCGAGTGCGCGACCAGTGCGATACCCAGCTCCGAAAGCGTCGGAAGGAACTCTTCGACACCACGCCGATTCAGCGACCACTGGTCTTGCACTGCGGCAATCGGGTGTACGGCGTGGGCACGGCGGATGTCGTCGAGCGTGACGTTCGACAGCCCAAGAGCGCGAATCTTCCCTGCCTGTTTCAGTTCGGCCATCGCGGTCACGGTCTCTTCGATGGGAGTGTCCTCGCTGCGGTGGTGCAGGTAGTAGAGGTCGAGATGATCGACGTTGAGTCGTCGGAGCGAACCGTCGATAGCCGACCGGACGGTCGCGGGGTCGGCGCGGACAGTCCAGTCGTCGTCGCGACCCGAGTCGCCCCAGTAGACGCCGAACTTGCTGCACAGGATGACCTGGTCGCGGATGGAGCCTAGTGCGCGGCCGACTAACTCTTCGTTGCCGTACATCTCCGCGGTGTCCAGCAACGACACCCCCTCGTCGAGCGCCGCGCGCACGAGCTTGGCGGGGTCGCGGTCGTCGTCTCCCCACCCTTCGTCGGTGAGACGCATAAGTCCCAGCCCTTGGACGGGTGCTCGGTCAGCCCAGATCGCAGCGGTCATAGCTGAGCACGCTACGACCTCAACCGCGGTTGACGTCAACCACCGCGGTGCCATGGCATGAAAAATCCCCCTGACTAGCCAAGTCAGGGGGATTCCTCTCGTGGAGCTGCCGGGAATTGAACCCGGGTCCTCCGCCGCTTCACTGGGGCTTCTCCGTGTGCAGTCCGCTGTGTCTCTACTCGGATCTCCCGGTCACGCGAACAAGCCGAGAAGACGATCCCAGTCGCTGTTGAGTGTCCCGACTCCGCCCGCGACCGGCGGCGTCGGTGAGTTCCCTAAGCTGATGCCGGCATCCGGGTGTGGGAACACCACCCGGGCCGACAGACTAGCCAGGCTGCTTAGGCAGCGAGAGCGTAGTCGCGCTGATTGGAATCGGCGCTTAATTGGTTGCTGCGACGCTTAACGGTGGTCTCTAGCCTGCACCGACACGCTTCCCCCAACTCGACGCACAGAGTCGAAACCGATCAGCCCCGAGGTGGGATCCGCTGCTTTCACAGCGGACTACCCAGTGTAACCACCGGGATCGGACAATTCATCCCAGTTATTCACGTGATGCGGATCAGGAGGGTGTCCCCCGCCCCGACCAGGCCACCGAGGCGCCCGTCGCGCCACTCGAACCGCTGCCCGCTCCACGCGTCGAAACCGCGGATGGTGCCCGACAGTCCCAGCGCGCCGACGGCGACAGTGACGTCGGCCGGCTGGTCGCGACGGTTGGTCAGCGCCACGATCAGTCCTTTGAGCCCGTTGGCCCTCGACCGTATGACCTCGTCGGCGTTCTCGCGCACGGTGCCGCCGCGGGCTGCCCGCTCGTCGCGGACCAGCTCGAGAACGTCCTCGTTGGCGACGACGGCACGCGTCGTCGGCGACAACTCGCCCGGTGGCCCGCTCAGCACCCACGGGCGCGACGCCATCAAGGCCGCGGTGAGTTCGGTGCGCAGCGCCACCGGGCTGCTGGTATCCCGAAGCCGGATCAGTGCGCCCCGCTCGGGCATCGACGTCGACAACGCCACTCCGCGAGCCCGCACGGCATCCTCGGCGGCGACACGATCGACGGAGGCGGCACAGGACTCGACGACGATCCGCCGGTAGCCGGTGTCGCGCAGTCCGGTCGCCACGAGCGCGTCCACAGCGGGCAGCACCGCTCCGACGGCGCAGCCGGTTGCCACGAGCCAATACGGCTCGGGTATCGCGGGCGCCGGCGCAGGCGCCGCACACCCGGCGCCGACGGCCAGCGCACCGGCGGCCAGCGCGCAGATCGTCCGGCGCACCGGTCCTACATGCCTTTGACGCGACGGCCCAGCTCGCGCTCGACTTCGCGCTGAGCGGTCCGTTTGGCGAGGTCGTGGCGTTTGTCGTGGGCCTGCTTGCCGCGAGCGAGCGCCAACTCGACCTTGACTCGCCCGTCGCTGAAGTACAGCGACAGTGGTACCAGCGTCAGGTTGCCGTCGCGCACCTTCCCGACGAGGTTGTCGATCTCGCGGCGGTGCAGCAGCAGCTTCCGGTTGCGCAGCGGCGCGTGGTTGGTCCACGACCCCTGCCCGTACTCGGCGATGTGCAGCCCGCGGAGCCAGACCTCACCGTCGTCGATCGTGGCGAAAGCGTCCACCAGCGACGCCTTGCCGTCGCGCAGACTCTTCACCTCGGTACCGAGCAGCGCCACACCGGCCTCGTAGGTATCGAGGATCGTGTAGTTGTGGCGCGCCTTCCGGTTGGTCGCGATTGCCTTGCGACCCTTCTCTTTCACTGCTCATCCTTCCGCGGGTTGCGCGCGGTCAGCGGTCTCACTCGCGCACGTACCACCGCAGAGTGACATAAGACGTCGCGCTCGCCAACACAATTCCGGCCAGCAGCAGCCACGGCGAGACGAACAACACGTCGGTCGTCGTCACCCTGGCCAGGATGTTCACCCCGTAAAGATCGTTGAGCGCCTGGTCGAAGAAGAACTTCTTGCCGATCAGCAGTCCGCCGACGGCGAGAATGGTGCCGACGACCGCCGCGATGACCGCCTCGATGAGGAACGGCAGCTGCGTGTACCAGCGGCTCGCACCGACGAGGCGCATGATCGAGACCTCGGTGCGTCTCGTGTACGCGGCCATCTGCACGGTGTTCGCGATCAGCAGCACCGCGGCGACCCCCAAGATCAACGACAGCACGAATGCGGCGTTGCGCGCACCGTTGAGGACGCTGAAGAGCCGGTTGACGAGCTTGCGCTGGTCCTGCACCCCGTCGACGCCAAGGTCCTGCCGCCCCTGGAACTTGTCGATCACCTCGCCGTACTTGTCGGGGTCGTTGACCTTGACGCGGAACGACGCCGGCATGGTGTCGGGGGTGACCGCGTCCGCCATCTCCGGCGAATGCTTGAACGCCTCCTTGGCGGCCTTGTAGGCGTCGTCGAGGTTCAACCACGTCACGTTGGTGACGCCGGGCTCGTTCTTCAACTCGTCGCGCAGCGTCGAACACGGCGCCTGCGCGCAGTCGGGATCGGCGCGGGCAATCTCGTCGTTGACGAAGATCTGCATCTCGACCCGGTTGAAGAAGATCTGCTGGCTCTTGTTGGCCATCTGCATGACCAGCAGACCCGCCCCGAGCATGCCCAGCGTGATCGCGGTCGTGAGGATCATCGCGACGGTCATGCTGACGTTGCGACGGAGCCCGTTGAGGACTTCGGTAATGATGAAATTGGCGCGCATGTTGCTGCTCTCCTCGAATGCGGTGCGTCAGCCGATGCCGTACACGCCGTGCTTGTCGTCGCGGACCAAGTGACCGTTGTCGAACTCCAGGACGCGGCGGCGCATGGCGTCGACGATCTGGCGGTCGTGGGTCGCCATGACGACGGTGGTGCCGCGCCGGTTCACGCGGTCGAGCACCTCGACGATCTCCTGGCTGGTGATCGGGTCGAGGTTGCCGGTCGGCTCGTCGGCCAGCAGCACGAGCGGGCGGTTGACGATCGCGCGGGCGATGGCCACGCGCTGCATCTCGCCGCCCGACAGCTCGTCGGGCATGCGGTCGGCCTTGCCGCCCAGGCCGACGTACTCGAGCACGTCGGGCACGATCTGGTTGATCGTCGCCGGCGGCTTGCCGATCACCTCGAGCGCGAAGGCGACGTTCTCGGCGACCGACTTCTGCTGGAGGAGCCGGAAGTCCTGGAAGACGCAGCCGATGGACTGGCGCAGCTTGGGCACCTGACGCGCGCGCAGGGTGTTGACGTGGAAGTCACCGACCCAGATGTCGCCCGACGTCGGCTTGTCCTCCTTGAGGAGCATCCGGAAGAAGGTCGACTTTCCCGACCCGGACGGTCCGATGAGAAAGGCGAATTCGCCCTTCTCTACCTCCAGGCTCATGTTGGACAGCGCCGGCCGCGTCGAGGCCTTGTACTGCTTGGTGACTTTTTCCAGCTTGATCACGGGTTGCCAGTGTAGCCACGGGATCTGAGTGCGCCTCTCAGGCGCGCCGCCCTCGCTAGCCGCGCGGCGGGACCGGCGCCTTCTCGACGGTTACGGTCGGTCGAACAGGCCCGTCGCGTTCGTCGTCGTCGGCGCTGCTGTAGAGGTAGAGCGCCAGCAAGACGACGAACAGGATCGACAAGAGAATCGTCGTCACATGCTTGCGACCCCATCGAGCGGCCATGCTCACTCCTCGGTTTCGGGCGTTTCCGGGTTGTAGCCCGAGCGGACCGCGATCCCCGCTTTGCGGAGGTCCTTGATCAGGAAGATACGCAGGTCGCGGCTGACTTGGAACTGCTTGCCAGGCAAAGTGCGCGCGACGACGCGAACGGTGTAGGAGTCGGCGGCCATGTCGGTGACGCCAAGCGGCGCCGGCGCGTCCAGGAGTAGCGACGTGAATCGCTTGTCGGCCTGGAAGGCCTCCCCCGACTTGATCAGCTTCTCGTTGACCAACGACAGGTCCGAGCCCTCGGCCAGCACGATGTCGACGACCGCGCGCGCCCAGTCCCTGGATTGGTTGATCGCCGTGATGACCTGGCCGTTGGGCACCGTGATCAGCTCGCCGTCGGTGGAACGCAGCCGCGTGACGCGCAGCGAGATGTCTTCGACGTGGCCTTCCTCGACGACGCCGCCGGTCAGGACGAGTCGCACCAGGTCGCCGTAGCCGTATTGCTTCTCGGTGACGATGAAGAATCCGGCGAGGAGGTCCTGCACCACGCGCTGCGCACCGAAACCCAGCGCCGCGCCGAGTACGGCGCCCGGGCCGACGAGTCCGGTCAGCGGGATGCCCAGCAGCGTCAGGGTTCGGAGCGCGACGACGATCGCGATGATGGCGATGATCGTCCAGCGGACCACCTGCAGCAGCGCCCGCCGGTGCTTGGCCTCTTCGGCGAGCACGATGGCGTCTTCGTTGCGCTTCGGATCGGTGACGCGTCGCTCGAACCGCGCGAGCACCCAGTCGACGGCCTCGGCCGCCAGAATGCCGCCGACGATCCACAGCGCGATCGGCAAACCGGTGACCGACAGCCAATCCCACACGCGGTCCAGCGCGCGGCTGCCGATCTCACCCCACCGGTCAGCCGTCACCGTCGTCCCCGTCGGCCATGCGCCAGCGGATCCCGGCCTCGATGAAGTCGTCGAGCTCCCCGTCGAGCACAGCGCCGGGATTGTTGTTCTCGACGTTGGTCCGCAGGTCCTTGACCATTTGGTACGGGTGCAGGACGTAGGACCGCATCTGGTTTCCCCAGCTCGATCCGCCGTCGCCCTTGAGCGCGTCCATCTCGGCGCGCTCCTCTGCCCGCTTGCGCTCCAGCAGCTTGGCCTGCAGGACGCGCATCGCCGACGCCTTGTTCTGCAACTGGCTCTTCTCGTTCTGACAGGTCACGACGATCCCGGTGGGCAGGTGCGTCAATCGCACCGCGGAGTCGGTCGTGTTGACCGACTGCCCGCCCGGGCCCGACGAGCGGTAGACGTCGACCTTGAGGTCGTTCTCGTCGATGTCGATGTGGTCGGTGGTCTCGACCACGGGCAGCACCTCGACTTCGGCGAAGGACGTCTGGCGGCGGCCCTGGTTGTCGAAGGGGCTGATCCGGACCAGGCGGTGGGTGCCCTGCTCGACGGAGAGCGTTCCGTACATGTAGGGCGCCTTCACGGCGAAGGTGGCGCTCTTGATGCCCGCCTCTTCGGCGTACGACGTGTCGTAGACCTCGACGCCGTAGCCGTGCGCCTCGGCCCAGCGGGTGTACATCCGCATCAGCATCTGCGCCCAGTCCGCGGCGTCCACGCCGCCCGCCCCCGAACGGATGTTGACCAACGCGTCGCGCTGGTCGTACTCGCCGGCGAGCATCGTCTTGACTTCCATGGCCTCGATGTCGGCGCGCAGCGAGGCGCGCTCGGTGTCGGCATCGGCCAGCGCTGAAGCGCGGTCGTCGCCCTCCTCGGCCTCGGCCAGCTCGTAGTGCACCGGCAGATCGTCGAGACGCTGGCGGAGTTCGGAGACCCGGCGCATCTCCGCCTGCGCGTGGGAGAGTTCGCTGGTGACCTTCTGCGCGTGATCCTGGTCGTTCCAGAGTTCAGGATCGGAGGCCTGCATCTCCAGTTCGTCGATCCGGCGACGGAGTTCGTCGAGGTCGAGCACCTTCTCGACCGTCGTCAACGTCGCGTCGAGGGATTCCAGATCGGCGGTTACTTCAGGCTGCACGATTCCTCAGCCTACCGACGCGTTGTCCCTGCACTCCGTCCGACCGGCCCGCGTCAATCGTGACTACGTCCACCAAGCGGTTCGCCGGGGTCCTGCTGATCGTCGCCTGGGTGGATGACCCACGAGGACTCGGCGTCGCGGGGGTTGTACCGCACCGGCAGCTCTTGTCCGATCTGCGGCCACGGGGAG
>NZ_BAEE01000060.1 GCF_000241265.1 Gordonia araii NBRC 100433 | reverse complement strand
GACCTCGGCGAGGGTCTCGCGCGCCGAACTCGTGAGCATCAAGTACAGGGACTCCGGCGTGGTGATCAGGATGTCGGGCGGTGTGCGCACGAGCTGGCGCCGCGCGGCCGCCGGTGTATCGCCGGACCGGATGCCGACGCTGATCTTCGGCGGCGTGACGCCCGCAGCGGTCGCGGCGGCGGCGATTCCGGTCAGCGGTGCCCGCAGATTCCGCTCGACGTCGACGGCGAGCGCCTTGAGCGGCGAGATGTAGAGAACCTTCGTGCGCCGGGTACCGCCCGTCCCTGCTTTCGGCCCATCCGCGCTGGCCAGACGATCGATCGCCCACAGGAAGGCCGACAACGTCTTGCCCGATCCGGTCGGCGCGATGACCAGGGTGTGCTCGCCCGCGGCGATCGACCCCCAGGCGCCGACCTGGGCGGCGGTCGGGGCGGCGAAGGAGCCGGAGAACCACGCGCGGGTGGGCGCCGAGAAGCGGGCGAGCGCATCGGGGGCGGGCACGGTTCCATTGTTCCCGAACGGTCGGACAACACAATCAACGTCGGGGCACCTGCGCAGCGCGGACGGACTACAGTAAAGCGGTCAGCAGATGCGGGGAACCCGGTGCGAAGCCGGGACGGCCGCGCCACTGTGAGTCGCCGGGAGGCGGCGAGTCAGGACACCGCGCTGACAGACGTAGGAATGCGGACGCGTGATCCGCTGACGAAAGGACCGTTATGACCCAGGCGACTGTCGCCGCGCCGCGCTCGCTCGCGGTGCCCGATCTTTCCGCGCTCAGCACGGCACTGCTGCTCACCGCGACCGTGCTGGTGGCCACGCTGGCCTACTACTTCCTGGGCTACGACCAGGGTGCGGTCTCGGTCTTCGGGTCCGACACGCATATCCACGAATTCGTCCACGACGCCCGGCACTTCCTGGGCTTCCCCTGCCACTAAGAGCGGGGACGGATAACCACATGGAGCGCAAATTCATCGGTGCCGGGCTGTTCGCCGGCCTGGTCGCGGGAATCGTCTCGTTCGTCTTCGCCCGGATCTTCATCGAGCCGCAGGTCGCCAAGGCCATCGACTACGAGGGAGGGCGCGGCGCCGCGGAGGAGGCGCTGGCCGGGCACGCCGACCACGCCGCCGGCGGTCACCACCACGGCGAGGAGGCCGAACTCTTCAGCCGCTCGGTCCAGGAGAACATCGGCGCCGGAGTCGGCTCGGTCGTGTTCGCCCTCGCGATCGGTGCCCTGTTCGCTGTCGCCTTCACCCTGCTCTGGGCCTACGTCGGTCGGCGCTGGCCGTCCACCGACCCGCGAGCCGTCGTCGGGGTGCTCGGTCTTCTCGGCTTCATCGCGGTCTTCGGCGTGCCGTTCTTCTTCTACCCGGCGAACCCGCCGGCGGTCGGCGACGACGACACCATCGGCGCGCGGTCCGGCGCATTCCTGACGATCACGCTGGTCTCGGTCATCGCGATGATCGTCGCGGTGGTCGTGGCGCTGCAGCTGCGGGACCGGCTCGGCGGTCTGGGCGGTGCGACGGTCGCCGGTATCGGCTACCTGGTCGTGATCACCGTGGCGAAGCTGCTGCTGCCGGAGTTCCACGAAGTGCCCGAGGCGGTGAAGAACGAGCAGGGCGCCATCGTGTTCCCCGGCTTCCCGGGCGGCGTGATCGCCGACTTCCGCGTGTACGCCATCGCGAACCAAGTCGTGCTGTGGACGGTCCTCACGCTCGTGTTCGCCGCAGCCATTTCGGCGTTCATCCGCCGCAACGCGCAGTCGGCCGCCGACCTGGTCGACGCTTCGCGCTGACGCTTGTCCCGCGAACTGGTCGTCGCCGGGCGCACCGGACCCAACCATCTGGTGCGCTTCGGCGAGACCGCTACTCCGCTCGACGATCACGGTCGCAGGGACATCAGTGCGCTAGGGCAGGTGTCCGGCCCGGTCGTGTGCGGACCTGAGCTGGCCACGAGGGAGTCCGCATCGTTGCTGTCGGCGGCGGTGACGGTCGACGACGACTTGGCCACTCTCGACGTCGGGAGGTGGACCGGGCTGCTGCCCGAGCAGATTCCGGGAGCGGAACTGGCGGCATGGTTCGCCGACCCGCGGGAATGCCCGCACGGCGGCGAGACGGTCGCGGAGTTCGTCGCACGGATCAAGACGTGGGGGAGAGGCGAGTCGGACGTCCTCGTCGTCGCCGGTCCGGTCGCGCAGGCACTGCTGTGCGACGACGCATCGGCGTTCTTCGCGTCGCAGGTAGTGCCGGGTCGGCGGTATCTGCTCTGAGCAGGGGCGGGCGTCAGTCGAGCGGGTGCAATGACCGGATCGCCTCCGGCGTCCACGCCGGCCAGTCGGCGGTCATCGCGATGCCTGCCTCGAACTGGGCGACGAGTCGCATGGCGGCGCCGCTGTTGTCATACACGCGAGCTCGATCGACACGTTCGACGGCTTGCGCGGCTAATGGCCAGACCCGTTGGTACCGCTCGCGGACCTTCTTCTCGGGTACCGAATGTCCACCCGACTCGGTGCGGGTCAGCACGCGGAGGACGGCTAGTTCCTCGGGCACCATCACGACGTGCAACACGACCCGAAACCCGTGGTCGTGTGCGCGGCTGATCAAGTCCAGCTTCGACGGGTGGGAGAAGACCGTCTCGGCGATGAACGGCACGCGGGCTTCGATGAGCGCTTCGCGAGTGCGGGCCGCGATCTGAGCCGCCTCGTAGGACTTCGCTTCGGTGGCGTCGGGCCACCGCTGTAAGGCGATGTCGTCGGCGTTGACGTAGGTCGAACCCGGCAGCCGAGGAAGTAGAAACGTGTGGATCAACGAGGACTTCCCGGCGCCGTTGCAGCCGACGACGAGATCGAGCCGAGGCGACGTCACCGACCAGGCAGGATTCGCCGGGAACCGTCGGGAAGGTGTTCGACGAGGGCGCCGTCGTCGAAGGTCACCGACCGATGGCCCAGTGAGGCGCGCTCTTTCACGAAGTCGACCGTCGGCAAGGCGTTGTCAATGGCCGTATCGATCTCCGCGTCGAATACGACGGCTTCCTCGTGCGTGAGCTGCTCGCTCGGCAGCTTCCCTGCGAGTGCGGCCTCTACACGGCTACGGGCCGCGCTGGTCTGGTTGGAAACGGCCTGGCCGAGTCGTGCCCAGTGCTCAAGCTGCTGGCGCGCCGAGCGGTTCTCCCGCCGGCCAGCCCTCACCGCCTCGTCGAAGAGGTCGCTGGAGAAACGAGTCACGCGATCCGCTGCGGTCATGGGAGCCTCCTGTAGCACTATGCTACGCCGAACTAGCGCGACAAGTGCATACGACTTCGGCCGGAGTGATGCGGGGGAGCCGATTTACTGCCCGGTGCGTCTAAGGGACATGGAACACTCCGACGACACCCGTATTGTCCTGCGCGCCGATGCGCTGGCGGCGGGGATCACCGATCGGGAACTCGCCGCCCTCGACCGTCTCGCTCCGGGCTGCTACGTCCCTCGTTCGGACCGCCGGTTCTTTCCTGAGGAAAGGCACCGACTGGTCGCGATCGCGATGGCCGCCAAGAGCGGTGGAGTGCTGAGCCATCAGTCGGCTGCCGCGGTGCACGGTTTGGGCATGCTGAGCCCTGATTTCAAGCGCGTCCACTTCACGAGTGTCGGTGCGCACGGCAACATCCGCGGAATGCGGCACACCCACTCCGGTTTCCTGGCTGACGACGAGGTCGTAGTCGTGAACGGGGTCGAGGTGACGAGCATCGAGCGGACCGCCGTCGATGTGGCATGCGCGGCTCGGTTTCCCGGGGCATTGACGATCATGGACTCGGCACTGCGCGCAGGCGCGGACCGCGACCGGATGGAAGAGCTCTGCGCGGCCAGTCAACGACGCGGAATCCGTGTCGCGCGTCGAGCCCTGGTGCTGGGGGACGGTCAGTCGGCCAATCCGGGCGAGTCGTGGAGCCGCGCGCAGATGATCGCTGCGGGTTTGCCCCTACCGACCTTGCAGCGTGAGATGTGGATCGGTGGGAGGCAGTACTTTCTCGACTTTGATTTCGGCGGGCGTATCGACGGCGAATTCGACGGCGAGCGCAAGTACACCGAGCACCGTCGTCCAGGAGAAGACGCGGCGGCGGTGGTCATACGGGAGAAGAACCGGGAGAACGCGATCCGGTCGACCGGGATGCTCGTGGAGCGCTGGGACTGGAGCGACTTGCGCAGCGGCGCAATGATTCCGCGCGTGACGAAGGCTCTCAAAGCCTGCGGGCTGGTGTAGGTGCACAACAGCTACGGGTTTTCACAACTTCTACCGTTGCAACGGTAGAAGTTGTGAAAACCGGTAGCGGATGTGTCGGTCAGGCCTTTGCCTCGACGATTGCGTCGCGGACGGCTTCGAAACAGCCCGCGTCGTCGGGGCCGAGACCGACGAAGAAGGTGCCCGGGGCGCTGTTGTCGCCCGGGAATCCGCTGACGGTGAACCCCTCGTCCTCGATGGGGCCGAGCACCGGGCCGGGCGCGACACCCGCCTGCGACAACGGCACCGACAGCGCGCCCACGCCCCGCTTCTCACCGGCGGTCACGATGACGAGGTTCTTGGGCAGCAGGGCGAGCAGGACGTCGTGCTCGGCGTCGGGGTCCGCACTGTTGCGGCGGCGCCCCAGCTTGCGCCCGAACACCGATTTCGCCGGCAGGTTCACGCTGTGCGTCAACCAGAGGCGTGCCGAATCGTCGACGGTGAGCTGGTTGGCCTCGGCGTGCGCGACGAGTTCGGCCCGAACCCGCTCGGGGAGATCGGCCAGCGTCGCGGTCCGGGTCGATCGGCGGTACATCGGTTTCATCCGGACAACTCTAATGTCACGAACGCAGCGCCCGGTTGATCGTCGACGTGAGTGCGGCGTACCGCTTAGGGTCGTCGCCGCTCACCGGTTTGCCGCTGCTGACGATTCCGACGGCTAGTCGGCGCGACGGATCCGCCCACGTCACGATCTGCGTCAGGCCGGTGTTGCCGAAGGCGTGCTCGCTGTCGGCGCCGAACGGCCCGGAACGCTTGGCTCCCAACATGAATCCGGTTCCCCAGCGCAGCGGTGCTCCACCGGTGGCGACGTCGGGGCGCAGGCGCCTGCGCTGCCGGGTCGCATCGGGGATCGTCGACGGATCGAGTACCCGGTGCCCGTCGAGTTCGCCGCCGCGTCGCAGGAATTCGGCGAACCGCGACAACTCGAATGCGGTCGACACGAGATTCGACGACGGGACCACGTCGGTCAGGTATTCGCGGCTGTTGGAGATGGGGATGATGTCGGCCATCGTCCCGCCGACCGCCTTGCGGAAGACCGAGTCCATGAGCCCCGAGGAGGCGTGACCGGTCACGTGGCTCGGGGCGACGAGGGGCACGTCCTCGTCGTCGACGCCGAAGTTGTTCCACCGGAAGCCGAACGGGTCGAGGAACTCCCGCGCCGCGATGTCGCGGATGCTGCGTCCGGTCGCCGCGGCGACCAGCTCGCGCACGAGCGGACCCCAGGTGAGGCCGTGGTACATGTGCAGCGTGCCGGGCGGGTAGATCGGGCGCAGCTCGCGCAGCATGTTGCGGGCGTACTCGCTTTCACGCATGCGGCGCGGGTCGGGCTTGGGTCCGGTGAGCAGCGGAACGCCGGCCCGGTGTGTGAGGACGTGGTCGATGGTGGTGCGGCCCTTGCCGTGGGCGCCGTACTCGGGCAGGAAATCGGTCACGCGATCGTCCAAGCGCCACACCCCCCGCTCGACGAGGTGCAGCACGATGGCGGCGGCCAGTCCTTTCCCGGCCGAGTAGCAGCAGTAGGGCGTGTCGACGGTGACCGGGATCTGCTCGGCGTCGGGCGGGTCGGCCGGGCCGCCGCCCCACGCGTGGCCGACGGCACGGTTGAGGAGCACGCGTCCGTCGCGGCGGACGCACACCTGCAAGGCGGGCTGCTGACCCGCCCGATACCAGTCGAGCGCCGACGACCAGATCGCCTCGACCGCGCCGCGTTCCTCCCCGGTGTACTCCTCGTCGCCGATGTCGGTGAGTACCGAAAGGTCATCCATGGGCCCCAAGGGTAGTGACGCCTGGCACAATGGCCGTCAACTAGAACACGTTCTAACTCCTGGAGGCGCAATGTTTGAGTGGTCCGACGAAGATCTGATGGTGCGCGACGCCCTTCGCTCGTTCATCGACAAGGAGATCCGGCCGCATATCGACGAGCTGGAGACCGGCCAGCTGCCGCCCTACGACATCACCCGCAAGCTGCTGTCCACCTTCGGCGTCGACGCGATGAATCGCGAACAGCTCGAGAAGGAACTCGCCGCCGAAGAGTCCGGCGAGGAGAAGCCGAAGGGCGGTGGGGGAACGCTTGCGTCGTCGATGGCGCTCATCCTCAACATGGAACTCGCCGGTGTCAGCCTCGGGCTCGTCGGCTCGATGGGGGTCAGCATGGGGTTGACCGTGTCGACCATTCGCTCGCGCGGGACCCTGGCCCAGAAGAAGCGCTGGCTGCCCGAACTGGTCACCATGGAGAAGGTTGGCGCCTGGGCCATCACCGAACCCGACAGCGGGTCCGACGCACTCGGCGGTATGAAGACCACCGTGCGGCGCGACGGCGACGGCGGATACGTCCTCAAAGGACAGAAGACGTTCATCACCAACGGCCCTTACGCGGACACCATCGTCGTGTTCGCGAAGCTCGACGAGGGCGACAACACCCCGATGCGCGACCGCAAGGTGCTGACCTTCGTCCTGGACAAAGGGATGGAAGGGCTGACGCAGGGGAAGCCGTTCAAGAAGATGGGGATGATGAGTTCCCCGACGGGCGAGCTGTTCTTCGACGATGTCAAGCTTTCCGCCGACCGTCTGCTCGGCGAGACCGAGGACACCGGCAGCGACAAGCGCGGCGGCGACAGTGCCAAGGCCGGCTTCACCGCCGAGCGGATCGGGATCGCGGCGCTGTCGCTGGGCATCATCAACGAGTGTCAGCGGCTGTCGATCGACTATGCCAAGAATCGCAAGCTCTGGGGTCAGGAGATCGCCCAGTTCCAGCTCATCCAGCTCAAGCTCGCCGAGATGGAGGTCGCTCGGCTCAACGTGCAGAACATGCTCTTCGTCGCGATGGAGGCGATGAAGGCGGGCAAGCCGCCGACGCTCGCACAGGCCTCGGCGATGAAGCTGTACTCCTCGCGCGCGGCGACGGAAGTCGCGATGGAGGCGGTCCAGCTGTTCGGCGGCAACGGCTACATGGCCGAGTACCGCGTCGAGCAGCTCGCCCGCGACGCCAAGTCGCTGATGATCTACGCCGGCTCCAACGAGATCCAGGTGACCCACGTCGCCAAGGGGCTGTTGCGAGACTGAGCCGCGTCGACCCGCCGGTCAGTCGCGAGTCGCGACCGGTCCGGTTTCGGCGGCTTTGCCGGACCGGGCCAAACGCGCCGCCTCGTCGAACTCGGCGTCGATTTGCTCGGGTTCGCTGCGTTCGGTGTTCAGGCTGACGGCGATCGCGGCCAGAACGCTCGCGGCGAAGGCCGGCACGATCCCGTACAGGTGGTCGTCGAGGAAGCTCTGGCCCCAGGCGAAGGCTACGACCGCGCCAACGATGATGCCGGTCATCGCGCCCGCGGTGGTGAATCGGCGCCAGAACAGCGAGAGAATGATCGCCGGACCGAAGGCGGCGCCGAAACCGGACCAGGCAAAGGCCACCAGGTCCAGGATGCTGTTCGACGGGGAGAGGGCCAGCACGACGGCGATCACCGCGATCGTGAGGACTCCCAGTCGGCCTAGCCGCACGTAGGTGGCATCCGCGAGCGGGCGAGCGCCGCGTTTCTCGGCCACCAGCTTGTACAGGTCCTCGACGAGGGCCGACGAGCACACGATGAGCTGCGAGGAGATGGTGGACATGATTGCCGCGAGGACGGCGGCCAGGACCAGACCAGCGATGAACGGATGGAACAGTACCTGCGACATCGCCAGGAAAACCGTCTCGGCGTCGGCGGGTTTGTCGGCCGCGTGCACGTTGAAGTAGGCGATGCCGACGAGGGCGGTACCGACCGCGCCCAGCGCGCACAACACCATCCAGCCGATCCCGATGCGCCGCGCGGTCGGCGCGTCGGCGGGGGAGCGCAAGGCCATGAAGCGCACGATGATGTGCGGTTGACCGAAGTAGCCCAACCCCCACGCGGCCGCTGAGATGATCCCGAGCAGACTGCCGCCGGCGAAGAAGCTGAGCAGTGAGGGGTCGACGTCGCGGATCTGGTCGACCGTGACGCCGACGCCGCCCAGATCGACGATCCCGACCACCGGCACCGCGATGAGAGCGGTGACCACGAGCAACCCCTGCGCGACATCGGTCAGCGAGGCGCCCAGGAAGCCGCCGACCAGGGTGTAGAGCATGGTCACCCCGGCGACGATCAGCATGCCGACCGTGTAGTCGACCCCGAAGGCCGAGTCGAAGAACTTGCCCGACGCGACCATTCCGCTGGAGACGTAAAAGGTGAAGAAGACCAGAATGGTGACGCCGCAGGTGACCCGCAGCATGCGGGACCGGTCGTGCAGGCGCTTCTCGAAGAAGCTGGGAATGGTGATCGCGTCGTCGGCGACCTCGGTGTAGGAGCGCAGGCGTGGGGCGACGAGTCTCCAGTTCAGCCACGCGCCGACGACGAGGCCGATCATGATCCACGACTGGTCCAGCCCGCTGACGAAGATCGCGCCGGGCAGACCCATGAGTAGCCAGCCGGACATGTCCGACGCGCCCGCGCTCAGCGCTGCCACCCACGGCTTGAGCCCGCGGTCGGCGAGCATGTAGCCGTCCAGGTCATCCTTGGTCCTCAGGTAGGCGAACCAGCCGATGGCCACCATGGCTGCGAAGTAGAGGATGACGGCGGCGAGCTGGAAGGCATCGCCGTTGGTCGAGGCGGGCATGGGTTCTCCTAGGGGGCGAGTTCGGCGGCCAGTGCGTGAAATGCCGGGTCGGGGTTTCCGAAGCGGTGCAACGTGATCGAGACCGATTGTTCGGCGAGCCAGTAGCGCAGCTCGACCCGGCCCGACCCGGTGACGGCGTCATCGAGCAGGGCGACATCCGGGCGGGCGGCGACCGTCGCGCGCACCTCGTCGCCGACGCGGCCGACGACCCGGATGCGATGGTGGTCCGTCGACTCGATTCGCGACGCGAAGTCCGCGTCGTCCCCGATGTGGGTGACCCGTGTTCCGAAGTGACGTTCGGCGAGATTCAGGATCGCGTCGACTCCCGGTTCCGACCACGGGGTCGATACTTCGGGTGTGGCCCCGGCGCGGTGCGCGGCGACGAAGACGCGCGCCACGTGGGTCGGCGTCGCGTCGTGGCCGACCCGCACCAGCACGCTGCTCGGGCGGTACCGGAAGATGTTCGCCTCACTGTTGAGCTTCGTGTCGTCGCGGCCCGTGCCGAACTCGGTGCGCCACGCGACTTCGTCGTCGACGGCGGCGCGGCGCAGCCACGCGCTGTGCCGCGCGCCGAGCAGTGAATCCGCGTCGCACAGGAACGCGTCGACGGCCGCCGGTAAGTCGGCGGTCGCTTCCGCGGTGTGCGGGGCGTCGGACCAGCGGCCCATGAGCATGACGTAGTTGGGGCCGCCGGCCTTGGAACCGAGCCCCACGGACGACCGTTTCCACCCGCCGAACGGTTGCCGCCGCACGATGGCCCCGGTAATCCCGCGATTGACGTAGACGTTGCCCGCCGCGACGCGGTCCACCCAGGCGCGCACCTCGCGCGGATCCCGCGAGTGCAGGCCGGCGGTGAGGCCGAAGTCGGTGGCGTTCTGCAGGGCCAGCGCCTCGTCGAGGTCCGCTGCCCGCATGAGTCCGAGCACCGGCCCGAAACATTCGGTGAGGTGGAAGAAGGAGCCGGGTGCGACACCGTCCTTGATCCCGGGGGACCACAGGCGTCCGCTCTCGTCGAGCCGTCGAGGTTCCAGTAGCCAGCGTTCCCCCGGGTCGAGCCGGGTCAGCGCCCGCCGGAGTTTCTCGCCGGGCTCCTCGGTGAGCGGCCCGACGGTCGCCGAAAGGTTCGACGGCCAGTCGACGACGAGAGAGGATGCTGCGTCGATCAGCTGCCGGCGGAACCTGGGCGAGTCGTAGACGGCGCCGACGAGGATCCCCAGCGACGCGGCCGAACACTTCTGCCCGGCGTGCCCGAAAGCGCTGTGCACGAGGTCGGCGATGGCCAGGTCGCGGTCGGCGGCGGGCGTGATGACGAGGGCGTTCTTGCCGGAGGTCTCGGCGTTGACGGCCAAGCCGGGCCGCCACGACGCGAAACGGGCAGCGGTCTCGAAGGCGCCGGTCAGAATCACGCGGTCGACGTCCGGGTGACTGATGAGTCGTCGGCCGGCTGCCCCTTCGTCGGGGAACATGCCGATGCAGACGTCGCGCGGGACCCCGGCTTCCCACAGGGTTTCGAGCACGGCCATCGAACACCGCGGCGTCGACGCGGCGGGCTTGTGGATCACGGCCGCTCCGGCGGCCAGCGCGGCGAGCGTCCCGCCGGCCGGGATCGCGATCGGGAAGTTCCAGGGCGGCGTGACGACGATCAGCCGGTCCGGCGTGAACCGCGCACCGCTCACGTTTTCCAGCTCCACGGCGCGTCGGGCGTAGTACCGGGCGAAGTCGATCGCCTCGGAGACCTCCGGGTCGGATTGCGCCGCGGATTTGCCCGCCTCGGCGGCGGCGACGGCGATGAGGTGCCCCCGTCGCTTCGCCAGCAGCTCGGCGGCGCGTTCGAGGAGGGCGGCGCGCTCGGCGGCCGGACGGTCGGCCCAGCCGACGGCCGCTGCGCGGGCGCGGGC
>NZ_BAEE01000061.1 GCF_000241265.1 Gordonia araii NBRC 100433 | reverse complement strand
CCAAGACCACGTAAGTTTCTCGACGATCTAAGGGAGTGTTCGATATGGCTGCCGTCTGCGACATCTGCGGCAAGGGCCCCGGCTTCGGCAAGACGGTCTCGCACTCGCACCGGCGCCACAGCCGCCGCTGGAACCCGAACATCCAGTCCGTGCGAGTCGAGGTCGCTCCGGGTAACCGCAAGCGCAAGAATGTGTGCACCTCCTGCCTGAAGGCCGGCAAGACCTCCGTCTAGCCGCCGCCCACAGCTTGGCAGCGACCCCCGACAGGGCATCCGCCCGTCGGGGGTCGCTGCTGTCTGCCCTCCCGATAGGGTGAGCGCATGACCGACTCCCCCAACGTCACCTCCGCCGACGGCGTACTGACCATCGCCGTTTCGACGTCTGCCAACGGCACCTCGCTGAACGACGACGCGGTCGACGAAGCGGTGGAGGTGCTGACCGATCTGCACGCCGGGAAGCGCGACGAGCGGGTGATCCTGCTCGTCGGCGCGGGCAAGAACTTCTGCGCGGGCGGCAACGTCGCCTCCTTCGCGGCCGCCGAGGACCGGACCGCGTTCCTGGCGCAGCTGGCCGACCAGCTGCATCGGATGATCCATCTGATCGACACCGCCCACCGTCCGGTCGTCGTGGCGGCGAAGGGATGGGCCGCCGGCGCGGGGATGAGTCTGACGCTGATCGGCGACGTCGTCGTCGGCGGACCGTCGACGAAGATGCGGCCCGCCTACAGCGGCATCGGGCTCAGCCCGGACGGCGGGATGACGTGGAGCCTGCCCCGGGCGGTCGGCTCGTCCCGCGCCCGCGCGATCATCCTCACCAACCGCGTGATCGCCGCCGACGAGGCGCTCGGCCTCGGCTTGCTGTCGGAGATCGTCGACGACGATCAGGTCGACGCACGCGCGCGGGAGATCGCGGGCGAACTCGCGGCCGGCCCGCGAGCGGCGCTGCGGGCGACGGCACAGCTGCTACGGGCCTCCCCGACGGCCTCGCTGGCCGACCAGATGGCCGCCGAGTCGGCATCGATCGCCCACCTGGGCGGGCAGCCCGAGGGGATCGAAGGCGTCGACGCCTTCGTCGAGAAGCGCGCCCCCCGCTGGGGCTGAGCGTCCTACGGCAGTCGCCAGTCCACCGGTTCGGCACCCAGCTGCGCCAGTGCCGCGTTGGCACGGCTGAACGGGCGGGATCCGAAGAATCCGCGCGACGCGGAGAGCGGGGACGGATGCGGCGAGGCGATTCTCGGCACGTCCGGCAGCCACTGGGCGAGATTCTGGGCGTCGCGACCCCACAGAATCGCCACGAGCGGCTCGTCGCGGGCGGCGAGCGCTTTGATCGCGCATTCGGTCACCGTTTCCCAGCCCTTGCCCCGGTGCGACCCGGAGTCGTGGGCGCCGACCGTGAGCACCCGGTTGAGCAACAGCACGCCGGCGTCGGCCCAGGGGGTGAGGTCGCCGGTGCTCGGCCGCGGGTAGCCGAGGTCGTCGCTGTACTCGGTGTAGATGTTGGCCAACGACCGCGGGATCGGCGTGACATCGGGTGCGACCGAGAAGCTGAGCCCGACCGCGTGCCCCGGGGTGGGATACGGATCCTGGCCGACGATCAGGACCCGCACGTCGGCCATCGGTCGGGTGAACGCGCGCAGCACGTGCGCTCCGGCCGGCAAGTATCTCCGCCCGGCGGCGATCTCGGCGCGCAGGAAGTCCCCGAGTTCGGCTATCACGGGCGCGACCGGTTCGAGAGCCTGCGCCCAGTCGGGTGCGACGAGTTCGGCTAACGGCTTGGCTGACATCGTCTCAGTCGAGCCGACGCAGGTTGTCGCGGTGGTACTTGGCGTTCTCGTAGTACAGCACCGTGTTGAGTTCGACGTGACCTTCGGGAACCTCGAATCCGTCGCGGATCTTCGCCGGGATTCCGAGGGCCATCCGCCGCTCCGGGACCTCGAAGTTGAACGGCACGACGGCACCCGCTCCGACGACGGCGCCCGACCCGACGGTCGACCCGTTCAGCACGACCGACCCGGAGGCCACCAGCACGTCGTCGCCGATGGTGGCGCCCTCGATGTGCGCGTTGTGCCCGACGACGCATCGCGCGCCGAGGACGGTGGCGTGCAGTGCGGTGCAGTGGATGACCGTTCCGTCCTGGATGTTGGTCTTCTCGCCGATCGTGATCGTGCCGTAGTCGCCGCGCAATACGGCGCCCGGCCAGACGGACACACCGTCGGCCAGGGTCACGTCGCCGATGACGACGGCGTCGGGGTGGATGTAGGTGTCGGCGCCGAGCGTTGGCTCGCGATCGCCTAATGCGTAGATGGCCACAACGAGGAATCTATCGCCTCGGCCGGGTTAGACGCTGTGCCACCCGCTGATCCCGGGCGGTCCGCCGTCGATACTCACCGCGAGACGTTCCGGCGAAGCGGCGGCGACGCGGCCGATCACCGTCCACCCGACCGGGATCGCTCCGCCGTCGGGAAAGGCTCCGAGGAGCTCGTGGTCTTCACCGCCGCCCAGGGCCCAGGTCCGCACGTCGACGCCGAGCTGCTCGGCGACGACGCGGACCGCGTCGGTGATCGGGATATCATCGGCGGCGACCTCGACGGCCACGCCCGACGAGGCGCTGAGCAGCGACAACTCCTCGATCAGCCCGTCAGAGACGTCGGTCAGCGCGTGTGCGCCCGCCCGGGCGGCTACGGCGCCCTGCGTGAGGTCGGGTGCCGGACAACGGAACGCGTCGACCACCTCGACCGATGCCGCGTCGGCGAACGGCAATCCCCTGCTCAGCACGGCGTATCCGGCCGCCGAGGCGCCGAGCGGTCCGCTCACGGCGAGAACATCGCCCGGCCGGGCCCCGGACATCCGGACCGGGTCGATGCCGTCGAGAACGCCGACGGCCGTGATCGACACGGAGATCTCGCCGGCGGTCACCAGATCCCCGCCGAGCATCGCGGCGCCGAGTCCGGCGGCTCGCCCGACCACGCCGCGGTTGATACCGACGAGGACATCGGCCGGGGTGTCCGGCGGGGCGGCGTGAGAGACCAGGATGCCGGTCGGGCGCGCGCCCATCGCGGCGATGTCGGCGACCGCCGCGACGACGGCGCGGGCCCCGATCTGTTCGGGGGTCGACCACGCGAGGCGGAAGTGCCGGTCTTGTACGGCGGTGTCGACGCTGAGTACGGTCACCCCGTCCTCGACGACGGCCGCGTCGTCGCCCGGACCGATGAGAGCGCCGGGCGCCTGCTTCGCCGCCTGCGCGAACTCGGCCAGCAGTGCGCGCTCGCCCACGTCGCCGACGGTCCGCTGCGGTGTCACGGTGGTCCAGTCTAGAGCGCCGACGGTACCGCTACGCTGGTCGCGTGCCCGCTGATGAAGACCTGCCCGACGACACCACCGGCCGCTACGCCTCCGAGAAAGCAGGCGGCTCCCTCTTCCGCGACGCCGACGGCCGGCTCTCACCGGCCTTCCTCGCGACGCTGATCACCATTCCGGTGATGATCCTCGTCGGATTCATCGTCGCCGCCGTCCTGCGCGACGATGCTCCGACACCCGTCGACACCATGGGCGCCGCGGCCGGAACGGAACAGGCCTGCGCACCGTTGATGGCTGCGCTGCCCGACAGCCTGGCCGGATACGGCGACAAGTCGGTCTCCGGGACCAAAGCGCGCTGGCGCGCCGACAACGGCGACACCGTGGTGCTGCGGTGCGGGGTCGACCGTCCGGCCGCGCTCGCGCCGTCGTCGCGGCTGCAGGTCGTCGACTCGGCGCAGTGGTTCATCACCGACGAGCGTGAGGGCGGCGTCGCGTACGTCGCCGTCGATCACCGGCCCTACGTCGCGCTGTGGCTGCCGCGGGACTCCGGCAGCGCCCCCATCAGCCAGGTGACCGCACTCGTCGACAAGCACCTCGCACGCGCGCCGTTGGAGTTGCCGAACCCCTGACGCTCACCGCGCTATCGGACTACCGGATCTCCGGCTTGCGCGGACGACCCAGCAGCATGGCGATCGCGTCGTGCACAGTCATCCCCTCGTGGCACACCTGGTGGACGGCGTCGGTGAGAGGGACGTCCACGCCGTGGATCTCGGCCAGCGCACGCACCGACGAACACGACTTCACTCCCTCGGCGACCTGACCGTTGGTCGCCGCCTGCGCCTCTTCCAGCGTCTTTCCCTCGCCGAGCGCGACGCCGAAGGTCCGGTTGCGCGACAGCGGTGAGCAGCAGGTGGCGACGAGATCGCCCACGCCGGCCAGGCCGGCGAGCGTCTGCACGTCGGCACCGGCGGCCACGCCGAGACGGATCGTCTCGGCGAGCCCGCGGGTGATGATCGTGGCCAGCGTGTTCTGCCCGAATCCGACGCCGGAGGCCATGCCGCACGCCAGCGCGATCACGTTCTTCACCGCGCCGCCGAGCTCACACCCGATGACGTCGGTGTTCGTGTACGGGCGGAAGTAGCTGGTGGAGAACGCCTCCTGCAGCATGACCGCGCGCTGCTCGTCCGGACAGCCGATCACGGTGGCGGCCGGCTGCCCGGCCGCGACCTCTTTGGCCAGGTTCGGCCCGGACAGCACGGCGATCCGCTCGGGCGCCGCACCGGTGACATCCGCGATCACCTCGGACATCCGCATCACCGTCGAGGTCTCGACGCCCTTCGCCAGCGACACGAAGACCATGTCGTCGTTGAGGCGCGGCAACCACTGCTCCAGGTTCCCGCGCAACGATTGGGACGGCACCCCGAGCACCACGACGTCGGCGCCGTCGAGCGCCTCGGCCACATCGCTGACGGCGTGCAGGGCCTCGGGCAACGGAATGCCCTTCAGGTAGTCGGGGTTCTCGTGCGAGGAGTTGATGGCCTCGGCGAGTTCTGGCCGCCGTGCCCAGATCCGCGTCGGCGTACCCGCGTCGACCAGCACTTTTGCCACCGTCGTCCCCCACGACCCGGCTCCCATCACGACCGCCTGCACGCGTAACCCCTTTCACCGCGAATCGGTTTGCCCGATATCGCGTTTCAGCGTAGCCGGTCCGGCGCGCGTTCAGGCCTCGACGAGTTTGCCGCTCTTCGCGACCTCCGGATCGGTGCAGGACGACAGGTCGAAGCAGCACGGCCGGCGCTTACCCGACCGCAGCTTGTCGACCGCGACGTCGATCCGGCGCTGGCGCGTGTCGGGGTTCTTGGTGGCGTTGATCCAGCGCACCCACTCCCAGCGGGCCATCGGGGTGATCTCTCTCCACAGGTCCCCGATGTCGGGGGCATCGTCGAGCGCCGCGGCGAAATCATCCGGCTTCACCGGCTCGGGCCATTCCTTCGTCGGCTCGATCCGCACCGGAACGTCGTCACCCGCGACCACTCCCGCCACCTCGTCGACCGGCAGCCAGTGACCGCGGCGGCCGTCGGGTTCGACGACCGTCTGCGCGGAGTGACCGCCGACGATCACGGCGGCCGCCACTTGACCGCGCGAGGAGAGCTGCGCGCTTGCCTCGTCCGGAAGCCGGACGATCAGGCGGTCGCCGATCTGCTCGACCCGACCGTCGAATTCGATTGCCGTCGCTGTCTTCGCCATTCCTGCCTCACTCCCATCGCCTCGGTGAAGGCGGGTGGCCTCAGAGTGTAGTCGGACCGGTCGCGCGCCCCTGCCATGATGGAGTACGTGACTTGGGGAGCAGTGCTGGCGGTCAAACCGCTGCCGCAGGCGAAAACGCGGCTGAACGGCGAGGCCGACGATCGTGCCGCGCTGGTCCTGGCCATGTTGTCCGATGCGCTCGCCGCGGCCGCCGACGCCGGGCTGGCGTCGCTCGTGGTCACCCCCGATCCCCGGATCGCCAAGGCCGCACGATCGGCCGGCGCTCTGACCGCGGACGAACCAGCCGATTCCCGAGGCTTGAACGCGGCCTTCGTCCACGGCCAGCGCGTGCTGGCCGACCACGATCCGGCGGTCGACTCGGTGGTGTTCCTACAGGCCGATCTGCCCGCCGCCAGTGCCGATGGCTTGCTCGCCGCGCTGAGCGCCCACGAACAACGCACGGATTCGCTGCACCGGCAGTCCTTCATCGCCGACCTCGACGGCACCGGCACCGCGGCGCTGCTGCGCCCGGTCGACGTCGACGAACCACCCCTGTTCGGCCCCGATTCGGCCGCTGCGCACCGACGCGCCGGAGTGGTCGATCTGACCCCTGGAGACGAAGCGGGCGACGGTGCCTGGTCGGGCCTGCGGGCCGACGTCGATACCCTCGCCGACCTGACGCGCGCGGCGCGGATCGGGGTCGGCGCGGCCACCGCCGAGTGGCTTCGCGCGCGCTCGTTGCCATCGGATGCGGGGGCACCCGGCGTGGTGCATGATGAGGCGGTGAGCGCCGACGCCCCCGAGACTCCAGCCCAGACTCCGTCAACCACCGTGGAGCCGCGCGTTATCGAAACCATCACCACCGACCCGGGCCCCGGTGCCCCGCCCGCGGCGACCGCACAGCCCGACGAATCCGCCGACCTGCCCGCCGATCGCTATTTGAACCGGGAATTGTCCTGGCTCGACTTCAATTCGCGCGTCCTGGCGCTGGCCGAGGATCAATCGCTTCCCCTGTTGGAACGGGCCAAGTTCCTGGCCATCTTCACCTCGAATCTCGATGAGTTCTTCATGGTCCGCGTCGCCGGCCTCAAACGCCGCGACGAAACCGGGTTGTCGGTCCGATCGGCCGACGGCTTGTCCCCGCGCGAACAACTGCATCGGATCGCGCTGCGCACCCAGTCGATCGCCACGCGGCAGGCGCGCGTCTTCAACGAGTCGGTCAAACCCGCGCTCGACGAGGAGGGCATTCACATCGTCTCGTGGTCGGATCTCGACGCCCCACAGCGGGAACGCCTCGTCGGCTACTTCAACGACCAGGTCTTTCCCGTTCTCACCCCGCTCGCCGTCGACCCGGCGCACCCCTTCCCCTACATCAGCGGGCTGAGCCTGAATCTCGCGGTCACCGTCCGCGACCGCACCGACGGCGCCGAGCATTTCGCCCGCGTCAAGGTGCCCGACAACGTTGCCCGGTTCCTTCGTGTGGATCAGCTCGTCGGAACCGAACCCGGCCAAGACGGACCCCGCGACGTCGTATTCCTCCCGCTCGAGGAAGTGATCTCGGCGAATCTGGGCGAGCTGTTCCCCGGGATGGACATCGTCGAGCACCACGCGTTCCGCATCACCCGCAACGCCGATTTCGAGGTCGACGAGGACCGGGACGAAGACCTGCTGCAGGCGCTCGAACGCGAGCTCGCCCGACGCCGGTTCGGTTCCCCGGTGCGGCTGGAGATCGAAGAAGACATGAGCGAGCACATGCTCGATCTCCTTCTCCGCGAACTCGACGTCGACCCCGCCGACGTGATCGCGGTCCCCGGCCCCCTCGATCTGTCCTCGCTGTTCCAGATCTACGACGTCGACCGACCAGCGCTGAAAGATCCGCCGTTCGTCCCCGTGACGAACCCGGCTTTCGGCGAGCGCGAGACGCCCAAGAGCGTCTTCTCCACGCTGCGCGAGGGCGATGTCTTGGTTCACCACCCCTACGAGTCCTTCTCGACGAGCGTGCAGCGCTTCATCGAACAGGCCGCCGCCGACCCCCAGGTCCTGGCCATCAAACAGACGCTCTACCGCACCTCGGGCGACTCGCCCGTCGTCGATGCGCTGATCGCCGCGGCTGAGGCAGGCAAGCAGGTCGTCGCGCTGGTGGAGATCAAGGCCCGGTTCGACGAGCAGGCGAACATCAAGTGGGCGAGGAAACTGGAGCAGGCCGGCGTTCACGTCGTCTACGGTCTCGTCGGGCTCAAGACCCACTGCAAGACCTGTCTGGTGGTGCGGCGAGAAGGGTCGACCATCCGCCGCTACTGCCATATCGGAACCGGCAACTACAACCCGAAGACGGCACGCCTGTACGAGGACGTCGGCCTGTTCACCGCGGCACCGGAGATCGGCGCCGATCTCACCGATCTTTTCAATACGCTGACCGGCTACTCGCGCAAGCACTCCTACCGCAATCTCCTCGTGGCGCCCGACGGCATCCGTTCGGGAATCATCGAGCGGATCGGCAACGAGATCGCGAGGCACCGCGAAGGCGACCGGTCGGCGCGGATCAGGTTGAAGGCCAACGCGCTGGTCGACGAACAGATCATCGACGCGCTCTACCGCGCTTCGCAGGCCGGTGTTCCCGTGGAGATCGTCGTGCGGGGCATCTGCGCGCTGCGGCCGGCGATCCCCGGCGTCAGCGACAACATCACCGTGCGATCGATTCTGGGGCGGTTCCTGGAGCACTCGCGCATCTTCCAGTTCGGCGCCCAGGACGAGTTCTGGATCGGCAGTGCCGACATGATGCACCGCAACCTGGATCGGCGCGTGGAGGTTCTCGTCAAGGTGGAGAACCCGCGGCTGACCCAGCAGCTCGCCGACATTTTCGACTCGGCGCTCGACCCCCGCACCAGGTGCTGGGTGCTCGGGCACGACGGCGGCTGGACCGCGTCGCCGGGCGCCGACGTCGAGGTCCGCGACCACCAGACCGATTTGATGGCCCGCTACCGCCGCGCCGCGGCCGGGTCGGCGTAGCGCATCGCATGAGCGTGCGCGCTGTCTGGGCCGGCGGCGGAGTGTTGTGGCGCCCGAACGAGAAGTCCGGACGGCCCGAGATCGCCGTCATCCACCGCCCTCGATACGACGACTGGACGCTGCCCAAGGGCAAGACCGAATCCGGGGAGACGGTCTACGCCTCCGCGGTCCGCGAGATCTTCGAGGAGACCGGGTACACGGTGACGCTGGGCCGCCACCTTCGCCAGGTCACCTATGCGGTGAACGGGTCGAAGAGGAAGCACGTCCGGTATTGGTCGGCCCGGATGACCGGCGGCGAGTTCGCTGCCAACAAGGAGGTCGACGAGCTGGCGTGGGTCACCCCCGACGAGGCGCGGTCGATGCTGACCTACACGCTCGACCGGATGGTGGTCGACGAATTCCTCTCACTGCCCGCCGATCTGCACACCTTGCTGCTGGTCCGCCACGCCAAAGCGGGACGCCGCGGACGATATTCGGGTCCCGACGAGCAACGGCCACTCGAGCGGGTCGGGCGTGCGCAGGCGCAAGCGTTGGCCGACCTCTTGCCGTTGTTCGGCGCCCGCCGCCTGCACGCCGCGGACCGCGCCAGGTGCGTCCAGACGCTCGAACCCCTGTCGAAACGTCTCGGCGGCAAGAAGATCCATATCGAGAAGCGCCTGACCGAAGAGGCCTACGACCATGATCCCGAAAGGGCGAGGCAGCGAATGGTGGACTTGGCGCGCAAGCAGGACGGTGTTCACGTCGTCTGCAGCCAAGGCAAGGCCATCGCACCGCTGATGAAGTGGTGGTCGGAGCGCGACGGCTTCACCGTGCCACCCAACCGCAACCGCAAGGCGAGTACCTGGGTGTTGTCAATCGACGCCGACGGCCGCGTTCTCGCCGCCGACCATATCGCCGATCCACTGCCGGACTACGAATAGCCCGGGGCCGCGCTCGGGCGACGCCTACTTCGCTCTCTTCGCCGGTGCCTTCTTGGCGGGGGCCTTCTTGGCAGCCGCGGTCTTCGCGGGAGCCTTCTTGGCTGGCGCGGCCTTCTTGGTAGCCGTAGTCTTCTTCGCCGGCGCGGCCTTCTTGACCGGCGCCGCCTTCTTGGCGACCGTGGTCTTCTTGGCCGGCGCAGCCTTCTTTGCCGGCGCCTTCTTCGCCGTCGTCTTCGTTGCCGTCGCCTTCTTGGCCGGCGCCTTCGTCGCGCTCACCTTCTTGGCGGGGGCGGCTGCCTTCTTCGCCGTCGTCGCCTTTTTCGCCGGAGCGGCCTTCTTGGCAGTGGTGACCGTCTTGGCGGGCGCCTTCTTCGCGGGCGTCGCCTTCTTGGCGGCTGCGGTCTTCTTCGCCGGTGTCGCCTTCTTAACGGCTGCAGCCTTCTTCGCCGGCGCAGCCTTCTTGGCGGGTGCCGCTTTCTTGGCCGTCGCGGCGTCGACCGCCCCGCGCTTGGCGGCGGTCACGCCCGCGGGCAGGCGCATCTTGCCCGCGATCACGGACTTGAACTGCGCGCCGGGCCGGAACGACGGCACCGAGACGGCGCGCACCTTGACCGTTTCGCCCGTACGAGGATTCCGTGCCACCCGCGGTGCACGCTTGCGCTTCTCGAATACGCCGAATCCGGTGATGGTGACCTTCTCACCGCGATTCACCGCGCGGACAACGGTGTCGATGAACTGCTCGACGGCGTCGGTGGCGGTCTGACGATCCGCCTTGAGCCGTTTCGTCAATTCGTCGATGAGTTCTGCTTTGTTCATGTCGACCTCCGCAACCTTGGATCTTCGTCCCGGTGAGCAGCCAGTTCACACAGAAAGTGTGGCGTAGCTAACACAACACGTTAAACGTCGAATTCCAAAAGGTCCATCAAGCCGGAGACCTCAGCGCGTCGCGCGCCGCGTCGAATCCCCTTGATCCGCAAGGGCTACCGCAGGGTACTACTGGGTCGTGGGTTTGAACGCCGGCCGCGAACGCTCGAAACCGTCGATCGCCTCGACTTCGCGCAACGTGAGCCCGATGTCGTCGAGGCCCTCCATGAGGCGCCACCGCGTGTAGTCGTCGATCTGAAACGGGACGACGAGGTCGCCGGCGCTGACGGTCTTATCCGCCAGGTCCACCGTGAGTTCGAGGCCGGGCTGGTTCTCCAGCCGCTTCCACAACAGCTCGATATCGGATTGATCCACTTGTGCCGCAAGCAAACCCGCCTTGCCGGAGTTGCCGCGGAAGATGTCGGCGAACCGCGAGCTCAGCACGACCCGGAAGCCGAAATCCATGAGTGCCCAGACGGCGTGCTCGCGCGACGATCCGGTGCCGAAGTCTGGTCCGGCGACCAGTACCGAACCCTTGTTGTACGGCTCGGTGTTGAGGATGAAGTCCGGATCGGACCGCCAGGAGGAGAAGAGGCCGTCTTCGAATCCCGTGCGCGTCACACGCTTGAGGTAGACGGCGGGGATGATCTGGTCGGTGTCGACGTTGCTGCGCCGTAGCGGCACCCCGATACCGGTGTGGGTGGTGAGCGGTTCCATGGTGGTGAACTCCCGAGTGGTCTGTGCGGAGATGTGTTGTGCGGCTACAGGTCCGCGGGCGATGAGAGGGTGCCGCGCACCGCGGTCGCGGCCGCGACGGCCGGTGAGACCAGGTGGGTCCGGCCGCCTTTGCCCTGACGTCCTTCGAAGTTGCGGTTCGACGTCGACGCGCAGCGCTCCCCGGGCGAGAGCTGGTCGGGGTTCATGCCCAAGCACATCGAGCATCCGGCCTGGCGCCACTCCGCTCCCGCGCGCGTGAAGATCTCGCCGAGGCCCTCCTCTTCGGCCTGTGCCCGCACCTTCATCGAGCCGGGCACGATCAGCATTCTGACGCCGTCGGCGAGTCGCCGGTCGCGCAGCACGTCGGCCACCGCCCGCAGATCCTCGATCCGCCCGTTGGTGCACGACCCGACGAACACGGCGTCGACCGGCACCTCGCGCAGCGGTGTGCCCGGCGTGAGGTCCATGTACTCCAGCGCGCGGGCCGCCGCCTGCTTGTCGTTGTCGTTGCCGAAGTCCTCCGGGTCGGGGACGACCGATCCGAGCGGCGCGCCCTGGCCGGGGTTGGTGCCCCATGTGACGAAGGGGGTCAGCGCGGAGGCGTCGATGTGCACCTCGGCGTCGAACTGTGCGCCCTCGTCGGTGCGCAGACTGTCCCAGTAGGCCACGGCAGTATCCCAGTCGTCGCCGGTCGGAGCATGCGGACGACCTTTGAGGAACTCGTAGGTGATCGCGTCGGGCGCGATCATGCCGGCGCGCGCACCCGCTTCGATCGACATGTTGCAGATGGTCATCCGTGCTTCCATCGACAGTTTCTCGATGGCCGGGCCGCGGTATTCCAGGACGTAGCCCTGGCCGCCGCCGGTACCGATCTTGGCGATCACGGCCAGGATGAGATCCTTGCTAGTCACGCCCGGCGGGAGTTCACCGTCGACGGTGATCGCCATGGTTTTGAACGGGCGCAGCGACAGCGTCTGGGTGGCCAGGACGTGCTCGACCTCCGAGGTGCCTATGCCCATGGCCAGGGCGCCGAACGCGCCGTGGGTGGACGTGTGGCTGTCGCCGCACACCACCGTCGTGCCCGGCTGGGTCAGACCGAGCTGCGGTCCGACGACGTGGACGATGCCCTGCTCGGCGTCGCCCATCGGGTGCAGGCGTACACCGAACTCCTCGCAGTTGCGGCGCAGCGTCTCCACCTGGGTGCGCGAGACGGGGTCGGCGATCGGCTTGTCGATGTCCACCGTCGGAACGTTGTGGTCCTCGGTGGCGATGGTGAGGTCGGTCCGGCGCACCGGGCGCCCGGCCATCCGCAGACCGTCGAAGGCCTGCGGCGAGGTGACCTCGTGGACGAGATGGAGGTCGATGTAGATGAGATCCGGGTTGCGCTGACCCGACTCGTCGACTTCACCGCGCACGACGACATGGTCGTCCCACACCTTCTCGGCAAGTGTGCGGGGCTTGGCTGGGCTGTTGCTCATAGCTCCTCGCTCGTTCTGCCAACAATCGGGCTGCAACTGTTGGAATCTCACTATCTGGACAGATAGTATCGGCTTATGAGAAATGATACCGCACCGGAGCCGGTCAGCGGAATCGGCGTGCTGGACAAGGCGGTGACCGTCCTGACCGCCGTCGCAGCCTCGCCGTGCAATCTCGCGGAGCTATGCGCGGCGACCGGTCTGCCCCGGGCCACTGCGCACCGCCTGGCCGTCGGCCTGGAGGTCCACCGGTTGATCGCACGCGACACGACCGGGCGCTGGGTGTCGGGACCGGCCTTGCGCGAGCTGTCCGGCTCCCACGCCGACCGCATTCCCGACGCGGCGCTGGCCATCCTGCCGCGACTGCGCGAGATCACCGGGGAGTCGGTCCAGATCTATCGGCGCGACGGGGCCGAGCGGATCTGCGTCGCCGCGCTGGAACCGCCCAGCGGGCTGCGCGACACCGTTCCGGTCGGCAGCCGTCTGCCGATGACCGCCGGTTCGGCGGCCAAGGTTCTGCTCGCGTGGGCCCCCGAGGGAGTGCGCGCCCCGCTCCTCGACGACAGCGTTTTCGCCGAACGCACCCTCGCCGACGTCCGGCGGAAGGGCTGGGCGCAGAGCGTCGCCGAGCGCGCGGCCGGCGTCGCCAGCGTCTCGGCGCCGGTGCGCGACGTCGACGGCGAGGTCGTCGCGGCCATCTCCGTCTCCGGGCCGGTCGAGCGCATCGGCCGACGTCCGGGGGCGCGTTGGGCGGCTGATCTCCTCGCCGCCGCGGAAGCATTACAGGAGCGGCTGGCCCATACCGTCGACTGACCTTTGGCCACCCGTTAGGGTCGGTCCATGGGCGTCAACCAACGCAAAGACATCGTCATGTCCGACGACGAGTTCGCGGACTTCATCGCCGAGCAGCGCACGGCCACGCTTGCCACGACGGGACGCGACGGCGCGATCCACCTCGTCGCCATGTGGTACGGGGTCATCGACGGCGAGCTGTGGTTCGAGACGAAGGCCAAGTCGCAGAAGGCCGTCAACCTGCGCCGCAACCCGCGGTGCTCGGTGCTCGTCGAGGCCGGCCACACCTACGACCAGCTGCGCGGCGTTGCCATCGAGGGCACCGCGGAGATCTTCGACGACGAGGAGAACACGCTGGCCACCGGGATCAGCGTCTGGGAGCGCTACAACGGCCCGTACACCGACGAGCTGCGGCCGATGGTGGACCAGATGATGCACAAGCGCGTCGCCGTGCGTGTGAAGGCCGATCGGATCCGCAGCTGGGATCACCGGAAGCTCGGCCTGCCCGAGATTCCGCTGGGCGGCTCTACCGCGCAGTACCTGAATCCGCCGACTGCCCACTGATCGAGGTCGGCTGGGCTCCGGCCGGCGCCACGACCTCGGGGCGCAGGTCGATCCGTCGCAATAGTTGGGCGTTGAGGGCCACGACAATCGTCGACAACGACATCAGCACCGCACCGACCGACATCGGCAACACGAACCCGAATGGGGCGAGCACCCCGGCGGCCAGCGGAACCGAGATCAGGTTGTACCCGGCCGCCCACCACAGGTTCTGCCGCATCTTCCGGTAGGCGGCATCGGAAAGCTCGATCACCGAGATCACTGCGCGCGGATCATCGCTGGCGAGAACCACACCGGCGGAGGCGATGGCGACGTCGGTGCCGGCACCGATCGCGATGCCGACGTCGGCCTGCGCGAGTGCGGGAGCGTCGTTCACCCCGTCGCCCACCATCGCGACGCGATGCCCCTCGGCCTGCAGTGAGCGGACCTTCGCGGCCTTGTCCTCCGGCCGCACTCCGGCGAATACCCGGTCGATGCCGAGTTCGGCGGCCACCGACGCGGCCACGGCCTGTGCGTCACCGGTGATCATGACGACTTCGACACCGCGACGGTGCAACGCTTCGACGGCGGCGAAAGACTCGGGGCGGATCTCGTCGGCGAGCCGAAGTGCGCCGGCCACCTGACCGTCGACCAGCACGTGCAGGATGATCGCCCCCTGCTCGCGCCACTCATCGACGACGGGCAGCTCACCGGCGCCTTCCCGCTCGAGCAGATACGGCCCGCCCACCTGAACGACTCGGTCACCCACCCGGGCCCGCACCCCGACCGCTGCCGCCGAAGAGAACTCCTCCGCCGGTTCGACCGTCAGCCCCTTCTCCCGCGCGGCCGCCACGATCGCGGAGGCGAGCGGGTGCTCGGAATCCGACTCGGCGGCGGCCGCGAGCGCGAGCACCGCGTCGGCGGTCAACGCACCGGACGCTTCGACGGCCGTCACGGCCGGGCTGCCCTTGGTGAGGGTCCCGGTCTTGTCGAAGACGACCGTGTCGACCGTCCGCATGCTCTCCAGCGCCAACCGGTCCTTGACCAGGACGCCGCCACGGGCGGCACGCTCGGTGGCGATCGAGACGACGAGCGGGATCGCCAGCCCCAAAGCGTGAGGACATGCGATGACCAGCACCGTGATCGTGCGCATCACGGCTTGGTCGGGGTGGCCGAGGACGGTCCACACAATCGCGGTCAGCGCGGCCGCCCCGAGCGCGAACCAGAACAGCCAGCCCGCGGCACGGTCGGCCAGGCGCTGGGCCCGCGACGACGATTCCTGTGCCTGTGCCACCAGCCGCTGGATGCCGGCCAGTGCGGTGTCCGCACCGATCGCGTCGACCTCGACCCGGAGTCCGGAGTCGGTGGCGACCGTGCCCGCCACCACCCGATCGCCTTCGGCCCGGCGCACCGGGGCCGATTCGCCGGTCAGCATCGACTCGTCGACACTGGCACTGCCGGCCACGACACGACCGTCGGCCGGCACCCGTCCGCCCGGCCGGACGACGACCACGTCGCCGACGCGCAACCGCGATGGGGCGACGGTGACGATCGAGTCGCCCTCGACGCGCTCGGCCTCGTCGGGCAGCAGCGCCGCCAGCGAGTCCAGCGCCGAGGTGGTCTGCGCGAGTGACCGCATCTCGAGCCAGTGCCCCAGCAGCATGATCACGATCAGCAGGGCCAGTTCCCACCAGAAGTCCAGCTCGTGGTCGAGGACACCGAGGCTCGCACCCCAGGACGCGACGAACGCGACCGTGATCGCCAGGCCGATCAGCAGCATCATTCCCGGCCGGCGGGCCCGGATCTCGTCGACGGCGCCGGTCAGGAAGGGCCCGCCGCCCCAGAAGTACATGACCGTGCCCAGTACCGGTGACACCCAGGTCGCCCAGCCGGGGACGGTGTAGCCGACCAGCATCGCGAACATCGGCGAGAAGGCGACCACCGGAACGGCGACAACGAGCATCGCCCAGAAGAGCCGCCGGAACTTCTCGACGTGACCCGCGTGACCGCCGCCGTGCCCGGCGTGGCCGTGTCCGCCGTGGTCGTCGTGCCCGGCGTGGTCGTGCCCGACATGGTCGTCGTGCCCACGGTGTTCACCGTGTTCGGTGTGATCGCCGTGCTGGTCGGGGCCGGACGCCGCGACGACCTGCCCGTCGTGATGTCCGGTGTGATCGTGATGCTCACTCATGTGTCCGCGTCCGTTCCGTGTTGCCACCTCTTCACGACCATACCCCCATGGGGTATATAGTCAAGACGCAGTCGGCGAGATCTACCTAGGACACGCACCCTGTCTTCGGCACGAATTTACCCGCCGTTTGGGACATATGGCCGAAACTTCCCTTTTGGCGCCATCACTATTAGTGGCTTTGTTGTGATTGGAAGTATTGCTCAGGGTCATCGTAGTTGGCGATCTGCTGGAGTTCTTGCCACGTATGAACAGCCTTTGAGCCACTAAACATCGGATCGCTAGGAACGCTTTCTTCGTTCGGGGCAAGCATATTGAGAATAGTCTCCTCGTGGAAAAGAAGATGGTCCGTGACCATCAGGTCATAGATCCACTGCGCCACAATATCTGTGACTTCGGCAGCATCGATCTTGATCACGGTTGCCGAGCCGTATACTTGTATCTCTGCCTCGTCCAAGGTCCACTGAAAAGTCCAGTTCGGATTCGCTTGACGAGGATCGGGCCCACCGCCCCTAAGATGCGCTCCTGCGCCGAGAAGCGAGTCAGTTACTCGTGCCATGTCGAACGGCTCCGAGTCTTCGCGATGTAGTAGGTACCCCAACGCCGCTACTCCTTAGGAACCTGACGGACTATTACTCGTGACAGGTCGATCCCTGCGCGCCGATAGGCCTCGATCGCAGCTTTCATAGCTTCTTCTTCCATAAAGGTGACTCGAAGTCGATAGCCAATGGGAAGTCCTTCTAGCTGACGTTTCAACTCTTCAACCAAGGGGTCTCAATGAAGGGAAGAAGTCGCCCATCCTTTATCAGATGAGCATACCGTCCTTTGACCTCTTCTAGTATTCGCTCCTGGTAGTCGATCCCGTCATACGGCACACTGTGTGATTCGTTCTGGATCGCGGGATTCTCAATCAGGAACTCGACGGCGACCGGGAGACCAGTGATCTGAGACTGAAACTCCGCATTTAATCGGGCACCAGGACCACCCATATTTCGCGCCTTTTGAACCACGAAACGTCCGTCCCCAGGAAGCTCGGTCGGTGGAAGACCCCTAATCGCCGCGGCGTGATCAGCGACCACTTGAAGCAACTGAGTAATCTGCGCTTTGCCAAACGCAACGGCTTGGACGTGAATCTTGGCGCTAATTGTTCCACCCGTTCGCGAGGGCGCGTAACTCGCTCCACACGAAACAGTCGCCGACCCATTGGGCGGCATGGTGGTACTGCCAGAACAACTACCTGCGAGGACCCCCTTTCGCCGTTATAGTGATCGTGTAATTCGCATAGACCGACTGCAATGTGACGTTTGACGAGGCGGAGATTGTGTTGCCGATTTGAAAGTTCACGGTGCAAGATGTCGTGCCACACGGCGAGGGCACAAAGTGCCCCGATGATTGGGCAGCGACTCGAAGTGCCGGATTGACGGCCTCAGACAGTTCTTTAACTTTGCTATTGTAGTCGACATAGAATCGCTGGGCTTGTTCGGGCGTCAACCTGCTCGTATCAACCTTGAACGTTGCACGCTTGTCACCTGACTGCCCCTTGCCCGACAGTGTGTCCATCTCCACACGATCGATTCGCGGCTGCTCTGGTAAGGGCAGTGGCGCTCCAGCACCTCCAGCGTCTACAAACTGTATCGAGGCGCCGGCTCGACCGAGTGCCGTTGGCATCGTACTAGTTGACGGCTCCGGTGCCCGGATCGCCTGATCAGGATCAGAGACATAGCTGGTGATGTGACCGCTCGTGATCGGAGTGGACAGGCGACCGTTGATAACCACGGGAGTGCCAACAGTCACTCGCTTGCCATCCAGCAGCGCAGGGTCAAGACTCTTACCCAACTGCGCTGGTGCCAGCTCAGCAAGGTTGACGCCGAAGAAGTTCTGCGGAAGCTCGACTGGCCTGCCCGCGAGCTTTTCAGGTGACTCAGGAGGGTCGAGCGAGCGCCAGGCTTCCGCGTCCCCAGTTAGGAAAGTACGCCCCTGAACTGTCGTGACATGAAACTCGTGGCTTCCGATCGATACTTGTCCCGCTAGTTCACCGGTATTACCCGCAACTACGTCCAGCCGTGCCTCGCTGCCCCCACGGGTATCGACATGCCCGTTGAACTTGACTGCGGGCGCCTGCACCATGCCTAGTTGAGCCGCTGCCAGCTTCACGCGGGCCAATTCGGCTGCCGACGGTATCCCCGACCCGTCAATCGTCCGGGGCAGCAGAACAACTGCCAATACGAGAACGAGTAGAGCCGCTAGCCCGCTTGCAGCAACCATGAGCCCTCGAAGAGCACTACGACCGCTACGAGGTGGCGGCATAGGATAGTCCTGCCGAATGGGATGAGCTGGCACTGCCCAGCCGAGCGGTGGTGGCGGTAACGGCATCGCCGATGAAGGCGGCACACTTGTCATGGCGCGAAGCGTACCAACGACCAGGTACATGCGTGCTGCAGGTTGCGCCTTGCCCACCCACCGCTCACACATGGGGTGCCGGCGAGTGGTGACGCAAGGGCAGCGAAGCGAGTCAGCACGCTCAAACACGAGCGCAATGCCCTGCTCCGCCTCGCGGCGCTGGCGCAGTGCCGCTCGTTCTGCTCAAGTCAGTGCAGGATCGGATCACAGCAACCTCACGACTGCCGAAGCCACCGTTGAACGGCGAGAGCTCGACAGGAGCGCTGCAATCCCGGGTTGGTCGCACGCTAGCGACCATGAGGGGAAAACGGGAGTCGCGAGCAATCAAGTAGACGACTGGGATCCGTCCCGGGGCCACAGTCTGGCGACAGACCGTCAGGGGCGGTGGGCGAAATCGGCCGAGGCCGGATCAAGAGAAACCCGCGTCCCGATGTTCGGGACGCGGGTTCCAACTTGCCACGTTGGTACCCCCTACGGGATTTGAACCCGCGTTACCGCCTTGAGAGGGCGGCGTCCTAGGCCGCTAGACGAAGGGGGCCTGAACTACTTCTCGGCTTGAACTGGGCCCCGCCGCGACAGCGAAGTCAGACAGACCGTGAAGTCCGCTGGGGTACCAGGACTCGAACCTAGAATGGCGGTACCAGAAACCGCTGTGTTGCCAATTACACCATACCCCAATGGGTTTCTCTCCCCGGGCCTACTACCCGGCGAAAGGACCGAGAAGTAGGTTAGCAGGAGGTCGACCCAATAGCATAAACGTGCAGTTCAAAGCACCTATTCCGCGTACTTCGCCTTGGCGTCGCGCAGCCGCGCCAACGACTTCTCCACACCCAACAGCTCCATCGACTCGTAGAGCGGGGGGCTCACCGCGGCTCCGGTGACCGCGACGCGGACCGGGCCGAAGGCCTTGCGCGGCTTGAGTTCGAGACCGTCCACCAGCGCGGTCTTCAGGGCCTCTTCGATCGAGGCGGTATCCCACGCCGCCACTCCCTCGAGGGCGCCGATCGCCGCGTCGAGCACGGGGCCGGCATCCGATCCGAGGTTCTTCGCGGCCGACTTCTCGTCGATGACGAAATCGGCGTCGTCGACGTAGTAGAACTTGATCAGGTCCCAGGCGTCGCCGAGCACCTGGATCCGGGTCTGGATCAACTCGGCGAGCGCCGCGAACGCCGGGTCTCCCCCGGGCGACGCGTCGAGATGCCCCTGGGCCACCAGGAAGTCGCCAAGTCGGCCCGCGAAGTCCGCCGGCTCCAGCATCCGAATGTGCTCGGCGTTGATCGCCTCGGCCTTCTTCTCGTCGAAGCGAGCCGGGTTGGAGTTGACGTCGCGCACGTCGAACGCCTCGACCATCTGATCGAGCGTGAACACATCGGTGTCACCGCTGTATCCCCAGCCGAGCAGCGCGAGGTAGTTCAGAAGTCCCTCCGGAAGGAAGCCGCGGTCGCGATGGTGGAACAGGCTCGACTGCGGGTCGCGCTTGGACAGCTTGCGGTTGCCCTCCCCCATCACGAACGGAAGATGACCGAACCGCGGCACCCCGTCGGCGACCCCGATGCGCTCGAGCGCACGGTAGAGGGCGATCTGTCGCGGCGTGGAGGACAGCAGGTCTTCGCCGCGCAGGACGTGGCTGATCTTCATCATCGCGTCGTCGACCGGGTTGACGAGGGTGTAGAGCGGGTCGCCGCTGGCCCGGGTAAGCGCGAAGTCGGGCACCGTCCCGGCCTTGATCGTTGTCTCGCCGCGCACCAGATCGTCCCAGGTGATGTCCTCGTCGGGCATCCGGAGCCGGATGACCGGGCTGCGGCCTTCGGCCCGATAGGCGGCTCGCTGCTCGTCGGTCAGATCGCGGTCGAAGTTGTCGTAGCCCAGCTTCGGATCCCGTCCGGCCGCCTTGTGCCGCTCCTCGACCTCCTCGGGCGTCGAGTAGGCCTCGTACGCCTCTCCGGCTTCGAGGAGTTTGGCGACGACGTCGCGGTGGATGTCGCGTCGCTCCGACTGACGGTAGGGGCCGTAGGGGCCGCCGACCTCCGGTCCCTCGTCCCAGTCGAGGCCCAGCCAGCGGAGCGCGTCGAGGATCGCGGTGTAGCTCTCCTCGCTGTCGCGGGCGGCGTCGGTGTCCTCGATGCGGAACACGAAGTCGCCCTTGGTGTGACGGGCGTAGGCATAGTTGAAGAGCGCGGTACGAACGAGCCCGACGTGCGGGGTGCCGGTGGGCGAGGGACAGAATCGAACGCGAACGGGGCTGGTCATGGCGTCAACCGTAGCGAATGCCCGCGCGGCGGCGCGCAGCGGTTGCGCGGCGACCGTCAGTGCTTGGCGAGGAACTCCAGCAGGAGCTCGTTGACGCGGGCCGGCTGCTCCAGATAGCCGAAATGGCCGGCCTTCTCGACGACGGCGTACTCGGCGCCGGGGATCGCTTCGGCTACTTCGCGGGCCAGGAACTCCGGCAACGTCCGATCGTCGGCGAATCCGACGACCAGCGCCGGCCGGGTGATGGCCCGGTAGGCGTCGAGCCGGTTGGGTTCGCCCTCGTGCACCCCCAGCTGTGCGCGTACTCCGGGGGTAACGCGCTGCGGCGAGAACTTGATGATGTCGAGCCAGTCGCGGGCGGCCCGGTCGTCGGCGAGGGTGTGCGGGGACAGGTTGAGATGGGCGGTCACCGCGGCCGCGTAATCCGGCGGCAACTCGATGCCCTGGTCGTAGAGGGCCCGCTCCCCCGCGCCGAATGCCGCGACGAGCGGCGTCGACCGGCCGTACGTGGCGAGCATGGCCGCGGACCGGACGAGGTCGGGGCGCGATAGTGCGAGTTCCTGGGTGATCCGCGCGCCCAGCGAGGTCCCGACGACATGGGCCGGCCTGTCGCCGAGGTACTCGATGAGGGCGGCCGTGTCGGCGACCATGTCGTCGAGGCTGAAGCCTTCCGCACACTCCGACGACGGGGCGATCCCCCGGTTGTCGAAGGTGACAACCCGATAGCCGGCGCCGACGAGAGCCGGTGCCTGATTCGCCTTCCACACGCGTCCCGGGCTGCCGGTGCCCATCACCATCACGACGAGGTCGCCGGCACCGCCGGAATCCTCGTAGGCGAGGGTGATCCCGTTGAACTCGACCAGCGTCGCCGCGGCGGGTCCGGTCATTTGTCGACCACGGGGTTGGTCAGCGTGCCCAGGCCTTCGACGGTGACCGAAACACGGTCGCCGGCGACCATCGGGCCAACGCCCTCCGGGGTCCCGGTGAGTATCACGTCGCCGGGCAGCAGCGTCATCACCCGCGAAACCCACTCGACGATCTCGCCGACGCTGTGCAGCATCAGCGACGTCCGCGACTCCTGTTTCACCGCGGTCTGCCCGTCGGCTCCGGTCAGCTCGGTGCGGATCTGCACGTCGGACGGGTCGAAGTCGGTGTCGATCCACGGACCCAGCGGGCAGAACGTGTCATACGACTTCGCCCGCGTCCACTGCCCGTCGATCTTCTGCTGATCGCGCGCGGTCACGTCGTTGGCCACGGTGTAGCCGAGGATCGCGCCGCGCGCGTCGGCCGCGGAGACATCCCGGCACGGCCGGCCGATGACGATGGCCAGCTCGCCCTCGTAATCCACCTGCTGCGACGACGGGGGGCGCACGATGGGCACCTCGGGACCGACGATCGCGGTGTTCGGCTTGAGGAAGATGACCGGGTCGGCGGGCGCCGGGCCGCCCATCTCGGCCGCGTGGGCGGCGTAGTTCTTGCCGACGCAGATGACCTTGGTCGCGAGAATCGGCGCGAGCACGCGCACATCGGCGAGTGGCCATTGTCGTCCGGTGAACGTCGGAGTTCCGAACGGATGCTCGGCGATCTCTCGCGCGATCTCATTGCCCTGCTGGCCTTCGACGGCCGCGAATGCCACACCGTCGCGGGTGGCTACTCGTCCTAAACGCATGATCTTCAGCCTATCCCACCGGTCGGGAGCCCGATTGACGACCCACTCCGATGTGGTTCTACACTATGAAACCGAACGTCTCATTCTATGGGACGCATTTGTGGAAGGAGTGCCGTGCAGCAGCCCGTACCGGCCTCGTCGTCCATCACCGATGCCCGACGATGGACGATCCTCGCCACCTCCCTGCTTGCCGCGATGGCCACGACCTGTCTGGCCAGTGGCGTCGCCTTCCTCATCCCGCGGCTGCATCGCGACGGCATGAGTCTGCCGGCCGCATCGATCTTGGCGGCAGCGCCGATGGTGGGCATGGTCGCCACGACCGTGCTGTGGGGCTGGGCACTCGACCGGATCGGTGAGCGACGCATCCTGCTGATCTCGCTCTCCTTGACGGTCGTGGCGACGGTGGCGACCACCGTCGCCGCGGCGGCACAGGCACCCGCGTGGGGGTTGTGGCTGGGCCTGTTCGCCGGCGGCGCGGTCGCCGCATCGACCAACGGCGCCAGCGGCCGCATCGTCGTCGGGTGGTTCCCGGCCCAGCAGCGCGGCACGGCGATGGGCATCCGCCAGATGGCGCAGCCGCTCGGCGTCGGCGTCACCGGGCTGACCGTGCCCGTTCTGGCGCACCGCTACGGCGTGACGGCGGGCTTCGCGGTGTTCGCCGTGGTGGCGGTACTGGCCCTGGCGGCCACCGCGCTGTGGATCACCGACCCCGACCGCACGGGGTCGACGGCCGACGGTAACGGCGAGAACCCTTATCGCCGCGGCGGATTCCTGGTGCGGGTGCACGCGGTTAGCGTCCTGCTGGTGGTGCCGCAGATCGCCCTGTGGACCTTCGTGCCCGCCTGGCTGATCATCGCGCGCGGATGGCCGCCGTTCCAGGCGGGCGCAGTCGTGACGGCGACGCAGGTCCTCGCGGCGCTGGGGCGTATCGCGGCCGGCCGGTGGTCGGATGCGTGGGGTTCGCGGATGCGGCCCATCCGCGTCATCGCCGCGGCGGCTGCTTTGCTCATGGCGGCCCTGGCGGCGACCGATGCGATCGGTAGTCCCCTGGCCGTGCTGATCATGGTCGGCGCCTCGATCGTCGTCGTCGCCGACAACGGGCTGGCGTTCACGGCGATCGCCGAATACGCCGGCCCGGCGTGGAGCGGGCGCGGGCTGGGTATCCAGAACACCGCCCAGTACGTCGTGAGCGCGGCCGCGGTGCCGATCATCGCCGCGGTGATCGACGGCCACGGTTACGCGTGGGCCTACGCCCTGTGCGCCGTCGCGCCGCTGATCGCGCTCGCCCTGGTCCCCCGCGATCCCCGCTAACCAGCATCGTTTCGCCAATCCCACTTCGATCGATACTGGATCGACGAAACCATGCGGGTTCGCCGCGCGGCTCCGGAGTCTATGGGGAACCACTCAGGGCGCTAAGACGTCTAATGCCACATGACCCGATTTCCCCTGGACGACTACGGACTGGTCCGGCGCGGCAATGCGCTCGCGGCCGACCATTGCGACGATGAACTCTCTGCGGCCGTGCGGTCGGGCCGTCTCCTCCGCTTGACGCCCGGCGTCTACGTGGAAGGCAGTGACGACTTCGACGGCCCGCGCGGCGCCGAACAACTGTTTCGCCTCCGTTCGATCGCGGTCGCAACGTCCTCGACGCCGCAGCGGTATCCGCTCAGCCACACGTCCGCGGCAGTCGTCCACGGTCTTCCCCTCCTCCACCCGTCGTTGCGTCATGTGCATGTCACCACCGGTGAGAAGCGTGGCGGCGGGATTCGCTCCGGTCGACACCTGCACCCGGCCGCGCTCGGCTCCGGCGACGTCGTCGAGATCGATGGCGTACGCGTGACCTCACTTGAGCGCACGGCGGCCGACGTCGCGACGATGGGAGATTTCTCGCAGGCCCTCACGGTGTTCGACGGCGCGTTGCGGGCAGGTGGTCGCCGGGAGCCGATCGCCGCTGCACTCGCCACCCCGCGCCCGGGGATCCGGCCCGCACGACGAGCGCTGGCCGTTGCCGATCCGGCGTCGGAAAGCGTTGGGGAATCCTGGAGTCGCGCACAGATCATCGACGCCGGGCTTCCCGCGCCGGTCCTGCAACGCGAAGTGCGGGGCCTCAGCGGGCGGACGTACCGGTGCGATTTCGGATGGGACGATATGCTGGTCGGCGAGTTCGACGGACTCATGAAGTACGGGCGCCTCCGCCGCCCCGACGAGGACGCTGCCGATGCCGTGATCCGAGAGAAGAAGCGCGAGGACGATCTGCGGTCGATGGGATTCATCGTGATCCGCTGGACCTGGACAACACTTCGAAGCGGTGACCTGATTCCGATGCTCACAACCTGGCTCAGTCGCCACGGCGTGATCTGACCATCATCGTTTCGCCGATCCCGCTTCGATCGAAGCAGGACTGACGAAACGATGGTGGTAGGACTCAGCGCGCGGCACAGACCGCGTTCACCAGACCGGCCGCCGTCTCGGCGTCGTCGACGACCACGACCTCGCCGCCGCCCGCCCGTTTGACGAGAAGCAGCGCTTGGCCGGACCGCAACACGAATCCCTTGGTCCCGGCGAGCCGTCCACGCACGCCGACCCGGTAGCCGAAGCCGCCGTAGTCGCGCAACGCGTTGACCTCGACGACTTCGGCGTGGTCGATCTCGTCCAGGCCGATGACGATGCGCGGCCAGCCGACGGCCGATCGGATCGACACCTCCTGTCTGCTGACCGTGACGCGGACCGACCACATCACCGCGGCGACGAGGAGCGTGATGCCGGCGGCGAGCAGCAACGCCCAGGTGCCGGTCACCCAGCCGACGACGACCAGCGGCAGGACCGCCACTGCGGCGAGCGCCGCCGTCGGCGACGACGAGGAGGCCCGACGAGTCCAGACGAACCGCTCGCCGTCGCGGAGATCGGCTACGGGACGGTCGCCGTCGTTGCCGATCGGCGGCTCGGTCCACCGCGGCACCAGACGCGCGGCCAGCGCCCCCAACGCCACTCCCGCTGCTATGGCGATCAGGATCGACCACGGCCACAGGCTCGCGCCCTCGGCCGTTGCCAGCCCGCGCTGCCCGTGGGCGACGAGAACGATCAGCGCGACGACTCCGGCGGTCAGCCCCGAACTCACCCCGATCAGCCACTGCGCGGTCGTCCGGGGAATGTCGGACAACAGCAGGCCGATGCCGACGGCGGCGCAGACCGCCCCGACGATGAGCGGTTGCCAGACCACCCAGCGCAGCGACGTGAATCCGTCGGGACCGGACGAGCCGAAGTGGGTGGCCATCGGGTCCGGCAACGTGGCGGTCCAACTCCACAACACCGCACTGCCGACGGCCCCTATCGCCAGACATACGACCAGCAATCCGGCGATCAGCCGCTTCCGGGGCATCTCCTCGGTGGTACGTGCTGCGCTCATTGCGCACTCCTCTCTCTGATGCTGGCGACCAGCGAATCCATGCTCAGACCGAGACGTCTCGCCACCTCGATGGCGCGGTCGACCGCGTCGGTCAGCTCTGCCTTCCGGTCCGCGTTGTCGGCGATCACCGCGCCACGGCCGCGTCGCAATTCGATGAGCCCCTCGTCGCGCAGAATCTGGTACGCGCGCAGAACCGTGTGCATGTTGATGTCGAGGGAAGCGGCGACCTCCCGCGCGGTCGGCAGTCGATCGCCCGGAGACACCTCTCCGCGCGCGACGGCTCCGCGCACCGATGCCGCCACCTGTTCGTACAGGGCGGCCCGGTCGGACGGATCGATTCGAATCAACACGTACTAATCATATAGTTCTATCTCAATTAGAACAATATGTCCGGTCTCCAGCACGGTTTCGCCCATCCCCCGTCCATCGAGGAGGAATGGGCGAAACCGTGTGGGTTCGGTGGTTTAGACGCGCGCGAGGATGCGCTCGCCGACCTCGACCGTGCTGATCGGTCCATCGCCGCGCTCGGCCACGTCGGCCGCAACGGCCTTCTCGATGCGCTCGGCGTCCTCGTCGCGGCCCAGGTGGCGCAGCAGCAGCGCCACCGAGAGGATCGCCGCCGTCGGATCGGCTTTGCTCTGACCGGCGATGTCGGGCGCACTGCCGTGCACCGGCTCGAACATGGACGGGTTGGCCCTGGTCGCGTCGATGTTGCCCGACGCGGCCAAGCCGATTCCGCCGGTGACCGCGGCCGCCAGGTCGGTGATGATGTCGCCGAACAGATTGTCGGTGACGATCACGTCGAACCGGCCGGGGTCGGTGACCAGGTAGATGGTCGCGGCGTCGACGTGGCAGTAGTCGGTCGTCACGTCGGGGAACTCCGCGCCGACGTCGTCGACGGTCCGCTGCCACATGGAGCCGGCGAACGTCAGGACGTTGGTCTTGTGCACCAGCGTCAAGTGCTTGCGACGTGCCTGGGCGCGGGCGAAGGCGTCGCGCACGACGCGCTCGATGCCGAAGCGGGTGTTGACGCTGACCTCGGTGGCGACCTCCTGCGGGGTGCCGACGCGGATCGCGCCGCCGTTGCCCGTGTACGGCCCTTCGGTGCCTTCGCGCACGACGACGAAGTCGATCTCGGGGTTCCCGGCCAGCGGGGACGGGACGCCAGCGAAGAGCACCGACGGCCGCAGGTTCACGTGGTGGTCCATCGCGAACCGCAGTTTCAGCAGGAAGCCGCGCTCAAGCACGCCGGACGGCACGCTCGGGTCACCGATCGCCCCGAGCAGGATCGCGTCGTGTTCGCGCAGCGACGCCAGGTCGGCGTCGGTCAGCAGCTCCCCGGTCGCGTGGTAGCGCCGCGCACCGAAGTCGTACTCGGTCGTGCTCAGCTGCGGCTCGAGCTTCTGCAGGACGCGCAGCGCCTGTGCGGTGACCTCGGGACCGATCCCGTCGCCGGGGATGACGGCGAGCTTCACGACAGGTCCACCTGCTTGGCGAGGCTGGCCTGGACCGAGTCGCCGATCTGGGCGAGCAGCTCGTCGGGAATCACCCGGTCGGTGCGGAGCATGACCGTGGCACCCTCACCGCTGGCATCCTGCGACAGCGCCGCGGCCTGGATGTCGATGCCCTCGGAGCCCAGCGCGGTGGCGATCTTGCCCAGCGAACCGGGCTTGTCGGCGTAGCTGAGGACCAGGTTGTTGCCCTCGGCGCGCAGATCGAAGTTCCGGCCGTTGATGTTGACGATCTTCTCGACCTCGCGCGGACCCGACAGGGTGCCAGCGACGTTGTGGGACGAACCGTCCGGGAAGACCGCCTTCACGTCGACGACGCTGCGGTGGTTCGGGCTCTCCGATGCGCGGGTGACCTCGCTGGCCACGCCTCGGGCCTGCGCGACGCTCGGGGCGTTCACGAAGGTGACCGGCTCGTCGGTGGTCGCCGAGAACACGCCGCGCAACGCGGACAGACCCAGCACGTCGACGTTCTTCGCGGCCAGCTCGCCGCGAACGTCGATCGTGACCGACGCCGGCACGTCGGCACTGATCGCTCCCACCATGACGCCGAGCTTGCGGGCCAGCTCCAGCCAGGGCGCGACCTCGTCGTCGACCGCGCCGCCGGTGATGTTCACCGCGTCGGGGACGAAGTGGCCGGCCAGCGCGAGTCGCACACTCTTGGCGACGTCGGTACCCGCGCGATCCTGGGCCTCGGCGGTCGACGCGCCCAGGTGCGGGGTGACCACGACCTGATCCAGTTCGAACAGCGGCGAATCCGTGCACGGCTCGGTGTCGAAGACGTCGAGGCCGGCGCCGCGCACCTGACCGGAGACGATCGCGTCGGCTAGCGCCTGCTCGTCGATCAGGCCGCCGCGGGCCGCGTTGACGATGACGACGCCCTTGCGGGTCTTGGCCAGCTGCTCGGCGCCGATCAGACCGGCGGTCTCAGGCGTCTTCGGCAGGTGGACGGTGATGAAGTCCGCGCGCTCCAGCAGCTCGTCGAGCGTGACCAGCTCGATGCCCAGCTGTGCGGCGCGAGCTGCCGACACGTACGGGTCGTAGGCGATGACGTTGGTCTCGAACGCGGCGAGACGGGCCGCGACCAGCTGACCGATCCGGCCGAGGCCGACGACGCCGACGGTCTTGTCGAACAGTTCCACGCCGGAGAACGACGAACGCTTCCACGTGTGCTCTTTGAGGGTCGCATCCGCCGCGGGAACCTGGCGCGCGGTGGCCATCAGCAGCGCGATCGCGTGCTCGGCGGCGGAGTGGATGTTTGACGTCGGAGCGTTGACCACCATGACACCCCGCTCGGTGGCGGCGTTGATGTCGACGTTGTCCAGGCCGACACCGGCGCGGCCGACGATCTTCAGATTCGGCGCGGCGGCGAGGACCTCGGCGTCGACGGTGGTGGCCGAACGCACCAACAGCGCATCGGCGTCGGCGACGGCCTCCAGCAGCTTGGGCCGGTCGGGTCCGTCGACCCACCGCACCTCGACGTCGTCGCCGAGTGCTTCGACGGTCGAGGGCGCCAACTTGTCGGCGATAAGGACAACTGGACGGCCAGCTGCGGTCACGTGTGTCTCCTGACGATTCGCGGAAATCATGGGGAATCCGGGCAGGTCGCGCCGGGTACAACTGCAGAGTTTAGTGGCCGCCCGCCGACCGCTTGCAGCCGCCCGGTGCTGCACCGATAGGATGTGAGCACGCACACGCTACGTGCGCAAATGTGAATCAAGTCGAGATATGACGCCCGCGCACTCGGAGGATCTCCGAATCTGTCCGTAACCAGCTACTTCTCAGTAATCCTGGGTAGGGTGGGCATGTTCACGCCCGGACGGGGGGTACTCGGTAGGGCCGAGACCGTCTCAGAGAACCAACGAACTGGAGTTTTAATGACACGGAAGTTGACCGCAATCGTAGCGGTCCTGGCCGCGCTCACCCTGGGCGGATGGGGTTCGGGCGCTGCCAACGCCGCGCCGGCGACCCCGCTGGGTGCCGGCTCGGGGATCTTGGTTCTCAAGGGTGGAAACTCGGCGGCGGCGTGCACGCTGACCGCCATCGGCCGTTCGCGCAACGGCAACCGCCTGATCGGCATCACCGCCGGTCACTGCGGGGTCTCCGGGCAGCGCGTGTTCGCCGAGAAGTTCCAGAACCGCGGCCAGGTCGGCACGATCACCTACTCGACCACCGACCTGGACATGGCCATCATCGAGTTCAACCGGAGCGTCGCGCCGCTGCGCAGCGTCCGGGGCATCACCATCCGGAGCATCGATCCGCGCCCGGTCGGCTTCCCGACGATCATGTGCAAGCAGGGCCGCACCACCGGTCACACCTGCGGCGTGGTCTGGGCGTCCGACGGCAAGGCGCACTTCTCGCAGATGTGCGTCATCGAAGGCGACTCCGGAGCCCCGGTCACGGTTGGATCGCGCCTCGTCGGCATGGTCAACGCGTACTACTTCACCGCGTGCATCGGACCGGAAACCGGAACAAACATCGGCCCGATCATGAAGCGCATCTCGCGTACCCAGTACGGCGGCTTCCGCCTGATCTGATCCGCAAACGCTGCAGAAAGGGACAAACCCTGCACCGAATCGGTGCAGGGTTTGTCCCTTTCTGCGGGGTTTACCCCCTTGCGAGTCCTATGCGGTCTCGGTGATCGGCCGGTCGACCCAGCTCATCAGGTCGCGCAGCTTCTGGCCGGTGACCTCGATCGGGTGCTCGGCGTTCTCCTTGCGCAGCGCTTCGAGCTCCTTGTTCCCGCCCTCGACGTTGGCGACCAGGCGCTTGACGAAGGACCCGTCCTGAATGTCGGCGAGGATGTCCTTCATGCGCTTCTTGGTGTCCGCGTCGATGACCCGCGGGCCCGAGAGGTAGCCACCGAACTCAGCGGTGTCGGACACCGAGTAGTTCATCCGCGCGATGCCGCCCTCGTACATGAGGTCGACGATCAGCTTCAGCTCGTGCAGGCACTCGAAGTACGCCATCTCCGGCGCGTAACCCGCCTCGATCAGCACCTCGAAACCGGTCTTCACCAGCTCCTCGGTGCCGCCGCACAGCACGGCCTGCTCGCCGAACAGGTCGGTCTCGGTCTCTTCCTTGAAATCGGTCTTGATGACGCCGGCGCGGGTGCCGCCGATGCCCTTCGCGTACGACAGCGCGAGCGCCTGGCCCTCGCCCTTCGGGTCCTGGTGCACGGCGATCAGCGCGGGCACGCCCTTGCCGTCGACGAACTGACGGCGCACGAGGTGGCCGGGGCCCTTCGGCGCGACCATGCCGACGGTAACGTTCGCCGGCGGCTTGATCAGGCCGAAGTGGATGTTGAGGCCGTGGCCGAAGAACAGCGCGTCGCCGTCCTTGAGGTTCGGCTCGATGTCATTGGTGAAGATCTGCGCCTGGCTGGTGTCGGGCGCGAGCAGCATGATGACGTCGGCCCATGCCGCCGCCTCGGCCGCGGTCATGACCTTGAGGCCCTGCTCCTCGGCTTTGGCGCGCGACGCCGAGCCCTCGCGCAGGCCGATGGCGACATCGACGCCCGAATCGCGCAGCGACAGCGAGTGCGCGTGCCCCTGGCTGCCGTAGCCGATCACCGCGACCTTGCGGCCCTGAATGATCGACAGGTCGGCGTCGTCGTCGTAGAACATCTCGACTGCCACAGTTGGTTCCCTTCAGATGTGGTGGCCGGCGGTGCCGGCCGGGTGGTTGTTATCGATTGTCTCAGGCGGTGTGAAACTACCGGTTGGTGGACATGCTTCGCGGTCCGCGGCCCAGGGTGACGGCACCGGACTGGGCGATCTCGCGGATCCCGTACGGGTCGAGCATCCGCAGCAGCGCGTCCAGCTTCTCGTTGGTGCCGGTGGCCTCGACCGTCAACGACTCGGGCGCGACGTCGATGATGTGCGCCCGGAACAGGTTGACGATCTCGAGCACCTCGCCGCGCTGGGTCGCGTCGGCGCGGACCTTGACCATGACCAGCTCACGGCTGACCGAATGAGCCGGGTCCTGCTCGACGATCTTGATCACGTTGATCAGCTTGTTGAGCTGCTTGGTGACCTGCTCGAGCGGAAAGTCCTCGACCTCCACCATGATCGTCATGCGCGACATGCCCTTGATCTCGGTCGGTCCCACCGCCAGCGAGGCGATGTTGAACCCGCGGCGGGAGAACAGACCGGACACGCGGGCCAGCACACCGGGGCGGTCCTCGACCAGGACCGAGAGTGTATGCGTCGTGGTCACTTCTTCTCCCCTGCCTTGTCGGCGGCTTCGCGCTCGCCGGCTTCCTCGCCGAGCACCATCGCCTCGTGGATGACGGCCGGCTCGGAGGCCGCTTCGTCGTCGTCGAACAGCGGCCGGATGTTGTGGGCTGCCATGATCTCGTCGTTGCCCGTCCCGGCCGCGACCATCGGCCACACCTGGGCGTCGGCGCCGACGATGAAGTCGATCAGCACCGGTCGATCGTTGATCTCGCGGGCCTTCTTGATCGCCTCGGCGACCTCGTCTTCCTTCTCGACGCGCATCGCGACGCAGCCGAGCGCCTCGGCCAGCTTCACGAAGTCCGGGATGCGGCGCGAATGCGTCGCCAGGTCGGTGCTGGAGTAGCGCTCCTCGTAGAAAAGCGTCTGCCACTGGCGCACCATGCCCAGGTTGCCGTTGTTGATCAGCGCCACCTTGATGGGGATCCCCTCGATCGCGCAGGTGGCCAGCTCCTGATTCGTCATCTGGAAGCAGCCGTCGCCGTCGATGGCCCACACTTCGAGGTCGGGATCGGCCATCTTGGCGCCCATCGCGGCGGGAATCGAATACCCCATCGTGCCGAGGCCGCCCGAGTTCAGCCAGGTGCGCGGGTTCTCGTACGAGATGAACTGAGCCGCCCACATCTGGTGCTGGCCGACACCGGCCACGTAGACGGCATCGGGGCCGGCCGCTTTGCCGAGTGCTTCGATGACGAACTCCGGCGACAGCGAACCGTCGGACTGCTTGTCGTAGCTGAGCGGGAACGTCTCGCGCAGCCCGTCCAGGTAGGCCCACCAGGCGGTCATGTCGGGGAGCTTGCCGCCGGTCGCCAGCTCGGCCTTCAGCGCCTCGATGAGGTCGGCGATGACGGCCTGGCAGTCGCCGACGATGGGCACGTCGGCATGGCGGTTCTTGCCGATCTCGGCGGGATCGATGTCGGCGTGGATGACCTTGGCCCCGGGGGCGAAGGAGTCCAGCTGGCCGGTGACACGGTCGTCGAAGCGGGCGCCGAGCGTGATCAGCAGGTCGCTGCGCTGCAGGCCGGCGACCGCCGACACCTTGCCGTGCATGCCGGGCATGCCGACGTGCTGACGATGACTGTCGGGGAAGGCGCCGCGCGCCATCAGCGTGGTGACGACGGGGATGCCGGTCAACTCGGCCAGCTCCATCAGCTGCGGTGCGGCATTCGCCTTGATGACGCCGCCGCCGACGTAGAGCACCGGCGACTTCGACGCCAGGATCATGCGCGCTGCCTCGCGGACCTGCTTGCCGTGCGGCTTGGTCACCGGGCGGTAGCCGGGCAGATCCATCTGCGGCGGCCACGAGAACGTGGTCTGCGCCTGCAGGATGTCCTTGGGGATGTCGACGAGCACCGCGCCGGGTCGCCCGCTCTCGGCGAGGTAGAAGGCCTCGGCCATCACCTTCGGGATGTCGGCGGCGTTGCTCACCAGGAAGTTGTGCTTGGTGATCGGCATGGTGATGCCGGAGATGTCGGCCTCCTGGAAGGCGTCGGTGCCGATGAGCGCGCGCCCGACCTGGCCGGTGATCGCCACGACGGGAACCGAGTCCATCTGCGCGTCGGCCAGCGGGGTGACGAGGTTGGTGGCACCGGGGCCCGACGTCGCCATCATGACGCCGGCACGACCGGCGACCTGTGCGTAACCGGTGGCCGCGTGCCCGGCCCCCTGCTCGTGGCGGACCAGGACGTGGCGGACCTTCTGCGAATCGAGCAGCGGGTCGTAGGCGGGGAGGATCGCGCCGCCCGGAATGCCGAAGACCACGTCGACGCTCAGTTCCTCGAGCGAGCGGACTACCGACTGGGCGCCGCTGACGCGTTCGGGTGCCACGGTGTGCGAGTGGGAGGTTCGCAAAGTGCCGCCGGCCGGTGACTTCGTCCGCAGCGTTTCAAACGTCTGCGCGGAGTCGGTGCCGATGGCGTCTGCTGTCGGAGCGCTCACGAGCGTGCTTCCTTCTTGGCTCGGTTCTTCATTGACGTGGTTGTCGAGGCATTAAAAAACCCTCGACCAGCTGGTGCTGTGCGAGGGGCGCGACGTGGTTGACGAGGGTCTACAAAGTAGCCGGTCAGGCGACGCGCCGACCGAGTACTACGAGAATCCCGTTGTCCATCACGAAGACAACATTAGGACCGTCCTACCTGCGCAGTCAAACCGGGGTGCCCCACGGGTGCCGGCGAAGCAGGGGCGAACCGGGTGCGACAATGGGCCCGTGGCTGACTCTGACTCCCCCGCGACCCCCCACTCCGACGGCGACTCGGCCGAGCCGCTGGTGATCCGGCTGTCCGGCGTGGCCTATCTCGCGACGATCGGCGTGCTGGTGATCGCCCTCATCTTCGCCGGGATCGATCTCCGCTACTTCGGGTGGGTTCTGCTGGCCCCGGTCGTCCTCATCCTGTGGATCCGGCGGCTGCGGACCGTCGTCGACGACGACGGCCTCACCGCGGTACGCACGTTCCGCACCGACCGCGTCGCCTGGGACGACCTGGCCGGCCTGCAGTTCCCCAAGTGGTCGGCGACGCGCGCGGTCACCACCCTCGGCGACCGCGTGCCGCTGCCCGCCGTCGGCTTCACCGATCTGCCCGCCATCGCGGAGCGCAGCGGCGGCCGCGTGCCCGACCCCTTCGCGGCCGAGGAACAGGCACGCAACGCCGAGGACGACTAACCGCCAAAGCGTGGTCGTTTGTGACCGCATGCTGGTCACAAACAACCGCGCAGGGGAATAATCGCTGGCCCTCGGCGCGTAGAATGTGACGAGTAGCTTGCACCCAGCGCTCACCAGCCCTGAGCCGGGCTCAGTACCAGACGTATAGCGAGGAATCCCATGCCAGCCCTTCGGTCACGCACCACCACCGTCGGCCGGGAGGCCGCCGGCGCGCGCGCCCTCTGGCGCGCCACCGGTATGACCGACGACGACTTCGGCAAGCCCATCGTCGCCATCTCGAACTCGTACACCCAGTTCGTGCCCGGCCACGTCCACCTCAAGAACGTCGGCGACATCGTCGCCGAGGCCATCACTGCAGCCGGTGGCGTCCCCCGCGAGTTCCACACCATCGCCGTCGACGACGGCATCGCCATGGGCCACGGCGGCATGCTCTACTCGCTGCCCAGCCGTGAGATCATCGCCGACTCGGTCGAGTACATGGTCAACGCGCACACCGCGGACGCGCTGGTCTGCATCTCCAACTGCGACAAGATCACCCCGGGCATGCTCAACGCCGCGATGCGGCTGAACATCCCGACGGTGTTCGTCTCCGGCGGCCCGATGGAAGCCGGCACGTCCGTTGTCGTCAACGGCGTCGTCCATCCCGGCCTGGACCTGGTCGACGCGATCACCGCGTCGGCCGACAGCAACGTCAACGACGAGGATCTGCTGACCGTCGAGCGCTCCGCCTGTCCGACGTGCGGATCGTGCTCGGGCATGTTCACCGCCAACTCGATGAACTGCCTGACCGAGGCGCTCGGGCTCTCGCTGCCAGGCAACGGTTCCACCCTGGCCACGCAGGTCGCCCGCCGCAACCTGTTCACCAGGGCGGGCGAGTTGATCGTCGACATCGCCACCCGGTACTACCGTGACGACGACGAGTCGGTCCTGCCCCGCAACGTGGCAACCCGGGAAGCCTTCGAGAACGCGATGGCCCTCGACGTCGCCATGGGCGGCTCGACCAACACGGTTCTGCACATTCTGGCCGCCGCCCAGGAGGCCGGCATCGACTTCACACTGCACGACATCGACCGGATCTCGCGCAACGTTCCGTGCCTGGCCAAGGTCGCGCCGAACTCGCCGAAGTACTACATGGAGCACGTGCATCGCGCCGGCGGCATCCCGGCGATCCTCGGCGAGCTGAACCGCGCGGGACTGCTCAACCAGAACGTCGCCCCGGTCCACTCGCCGTCGCTGAAGGAATACCTCGCCGACTGGGACATCCGCAGCGGAACGGCCACCGACGAGGCGATCGAGCTGTTCCACGCCGCACCCGGCGGGGTCCGCACCACCGAGCCGTTCTCCACGTCGAACCGGTGGGAGTCGCTGGACACCGACGCCGCCGACGGCTGCATCCGCGACAAGGAGCACGCCTACACCGTCGAGGGAGGCCTGTGCGTCCTGCACGGCAACCTCGCGCCCGACGGCGCGGTCCTGAAGACCGCGGGCGTCGACGAGTCGCTGTGGCACTTCCAAGGCCCGGCGCGCGTCGTCGAGAGCCAGGAGGACGCGGTCCACGCCATCCTGTCCAAGGAACTCCAGAAGGGCGAGGTCCTGGTCATCCGCTACGAGGGGCCGGCCGGCGGACCGGGCATGCAGGAGATGCTGCACCCGACCGCCTTCATGAAGGGCACCGGGATGGGCAAGTTCTGCGGTCTGGTCACCGATGGTCGATTCTCCGGCGGATCGTCGGGCCTAGTCATCGGCCACGTCTCCCCCGAGGCGGCGGCGGGCGGCACGATCGGCCTGGTCGAGAACGGCGACGAGATCCTCATCGACGTCGCGAGTCGAACCCTCAAGGTCCTCGTCGACGACGAGGTCCTCGCGCAGCGTCGTGCTGCCATGGAGGCTTCGGAGAATCCGTGGCAGCCTCAGAACCGCGACCGGCCGGTCACCAAGGCGCTGCGCGCCTACGCGAAGCTGGCGACCTCGGCCGACAAGGGCGCCGTCCGCCAGGTGGACTGAGCCTGCGCTACCCGGGGTTGCCGGGTGAATTCAGCGGATTCGTGCCGTTGAACAACCACCACACCAGCACCGCGGCGGCGATGCCGACGAGCACCATCGAGACGGACCCGATCCCGGGCCGTCGTGCCCAGCCACGCGTCCCGTCGAGCGAATAGCGGCCCGGCCCGCAGAGAATGATCACGACGAGCATCGCAACCAGCGCGGCCTGGAAGGCGACGGATCCGCGCTCGTCGGCGAACAGGTGAACGCCACCGGCCACGGTGACGCCGAAGGCGAGGTCCAGCGCGGCGACCGCCAGCCCGGCCGCGGCGATGAGCGGGGTGAGGAAGCCGGCGATCAAGACGATCCCGACGACGATCTCGGTGACCGACCACGCGACGGCGATGATGCCGGCCGACTGCCTGGCGAACCCGATCTCGGGATTGGCCGTGTTCAGCAGGTCGGCTTCGAACCCGTTGAGCGACGGTCCGCCCAGCCAGCCGAACACCTTGCGGAACCCGTCGACGGCGAGGTACGCGCCCACCGCCAGGCGCAGGACCAGCAGTCCGAGGTCGGTGGTGCCGCGACGCGACGTCTTGCGCAGCGTCTCGACTTCGTCTTCCAGCTCGGTGATGCGACGGCTGCGCAGCGCCTCGCCGTGCTCCTCGTAGGGCTCGCCGGTGCCGGCGTGCTCCTCGGTGTAGGCCTCCGGCAGCGCAGCAGCCGGAACGACGGCGAGGGCCTCGGTGTCGTCGTAGGCATTGCCGAGATCGGAGTGCACCGCCTCGGTGGGAACGGTTTCGGGCAGCGGCGGCTGGTTGATCATGTCGCTGATGGAGACGGTCTCGGACTCCGCCTCGGAATCGTCGAGCGAGACCTTCGTCTCGTCGGAGATCGACGGGCGCCGATTCCACCTGTGCGAGCGGCGCTCGGTCTTCGCCGGCTTGATGTTCGACGGGGTGGCCGCCTCGGTATCCGAGGCAGGGCCGGTCGCGCCGGTCTCCGAACCGGTCGCCTCGGCCGCTATCGGTTCGGTGACGGCAGACGTGTCGGCCGGCGGGTCGTCGCCCGACCGGGACGCGCGCGGGAAGGTGTCGAAGTCGTCGAGACTGTCCACCCGGGCGAATCCGCTGGGCGGCGCGGGAATCCTCGACTGCTCGACGCGGTGCCTGTCGTCGCGTTCGGCGTCATCCGATTCGTCACGATGATGGGAACCCATTGCACCACGCTAGCGCGAAATCGCACCGTTCTGAGCGCGACGCGACGAGACTGGTCGGGATCGTCGGCGCTCGGCACCGTCGCAGCAGCGGATCGCCGCCCATTCGGCGCACCCGTCACCCGATCGGGCGACATCCGAACGGTCTCGACGGCGGAGTTCTACGGGGAATCGCTAGGCTGGTCTGCATGCCCGTCTCCGCCGCCGATGCCGCGCGCCCGTCGCGCCGCCCGCGTCGCCGATTCCGCACCGTGCTGGCCTTCTGCGCCGCCGCCGCGCTCGCCGCCGCCACCGTCAGCGGATGCGCCGATTTCAGCAAGCAGGACAACGACCGCAACGCCGGGCCCTTCTCCAAGAACAACGAGTCCTTCGAGATCAAGCGGCCGCCCAGAACGCCGCCGCCTCCGCCGCCCGGCCTGCCGTCGCCCCCGCCCGGACCGTGCGTCGATCCCGACCCCAACGTCATCACCACCTGCCTGGACTCCACGGCCGCTGTGACCCCCGCCGACGCCAGCGGATCGTTCACCGTCGTCGCCGAACGCACCACAGGCAAGATCATCAGGGCCCAGCGCTTCTCCGAACACAAAGTCCTCATGACGATTCCCGGCGTCGACGCCTCCGGCGACGGTGGACTGATCGATTTCGCCCAGTCGCCGACGTACAACCAGGACAAGCTCTGGTACGCCTACGTCACCACTCCCACCGATAACCGCATCGTCCGCATCGCGCACGGCGACGTCCCCAAGCCGATCCTCACCGGCATCCCCAAGGGGCGCACCGGCAACCTCGGGTCGATGTTCTTCCGGTCCACCGGCGAGCTGATCGTCGCCACCGGTGACGCCGGCAATCCCGCGGCGGCCAACGACCCCAATTCGCTGGCCGGGAAGGTGCTGCTGGTGACCGAGTTCTCCTCGGGCCGCAATCCCCGGCCGAAGATCCTGGCATCGGGCGTCGGCTCCAATCCGGCGCTGTGCCCGTCGAACAGCACGATCTTCGTCGCGGACGGCACCGCCAACGCGGACCGGTTGTCGCAGGTGTCGGGCAGATCGCTGCGCACCGTGTGGTCGTGGCCGGATAAGCCCGGCCTGGGCGGCTGCGCTGTCGTGGAGGATATGATCGCCGTTTCCACCCAGCGCACCCAGCGGATCGAAACGCTGCGCGCACCGACCCCGGAGAAGCCGTCGATCGACAAGCCCACCGTCGTCCTGGAGAAGCAGTACGGGGCGATCGGGCGGATGCGTCCGGTCGGCAACGGACTCATCCAGTTCGCGACGGTCAACAAACAGTACGGCTCGAAGGTCGTCACTCAGGACGAGCGCGTCGTCCGGTTCCTGGTGCCCGGCGGCGCCGGTGGCGGCGAAGACCGCATGTAGGCGGGCTACTCGCAGGCTTTGAGGACCAGTTCCTTGACGCGTGCCGGATCCGCCTGACCGCGAGTCGCCTTCATGACGTCGCCGACGATCTTGCCCGCAGCGGCCACCTTGCCGCCGCGAATCTTCTCGACGATGTCGGGGTTCGCCGCGAGCGCGTCGTCGACGGCCTGCTGCAGGGCGGAGTCGTCGCGCACGACCTCTAGCCCGCGCGCCGCAACCACCTCGTCGGGCTCGCCTTCGCCGTCGAGAACGCCGACGACGACCTGCTGGGCCAGTTTGTTCGTCAGTTTACCCTCGTCGACCAGGGCGATGACCCGCGCGACCTGGGCCGGGGTGATCGGCAACGACGCCAATTCCGTGTTGCGGCTGTTGGCCTGCTGCGCGAGGAAGGACACCCACCAGCTGCGCGCGGCCTCCGGTGACGCTCCGGCGTCAGCCGTCGCAATGATGAGATCGATGGCGCCGACGTTGACCAGGTCGCGCATGACCTCGTCGGACACTCCCCACTCCTGCTGGATGCGGGCGCGGCGCACCCACGGCAGCTCGGGCATCGTGCCGCGCAACTCCTCGATCCACGCCGGGTCGGGGGTCACCGGCGGCAGGTCGGGCTCGGGGAAGTAGCGGTAGTCCTCCGCGGTCTCCTTGCGGCGGCCGGCCGACGTCGTCCCGTCGCCCTCTTGGAAGTGGCGGGTCTCCTGGACGACTTCCCCGCCGCTGCTCAGCAGGGCGCCTTGACGGCACATTTCGTAATGCACGGCGACCTCGACGCTCTTGAGCGAGTTCACATTCTTGGTCTCGGTGCGCGTGCCGAACTCGGCCGCCCCCTTGGGCATCAGCGACACGTTGGCGTCGCAGCGCAGCGAACCCTGGTCCATCCGTACGTCGGAGACGCCGAGGGCCTTGAGGAGGTCGCGCAGCGCGGTCACGTAGGCGCGGGCGACCTCGGGTGCGCGTTCGCCCGCACCGGTGATGGGCCGGGTGACGATTTCCACCAGCGGGACTCCCGCCCTGTTGTAGTCGAGCAGCGAATGGCTGGCGCCGTGGATGCGCCCGGTGCCGCCGATGTGCAGCGACTTGCCGGTGTCCTCCTCCATGTGCGCGCGCTCGATCTCCACCCGCCACTCCGTACCGTCGGCGAGCACGACGTCGAGATGACCGTCGTAGGCGATCGGCTCGTCGTACTGGCTGATCTGGTAGTTCTTCGGCTGGTCGGGGTAGAAGTAGTTCTTCCGCGCGAACACGCTCGACGGGCGGATGGAGCAGTTGAGGGCCAGGCCGATGCGGATGGCGGACTCGATGGCCGCGGCGTTCGCGACGGGCAGCGATCCGGGGAGGCCGATGCAGACCGGGCATACCTGCGTGTTCGGCTCGGCGCCGAATGCGGTCGGGCAGCCGCAGAACATCTTCGTCGCGGTTCCCAGCTCGACGTGCACCTCCATCCCCAGCACGGGGTCGTAAGCGGCGATGACGTCGTCGAACTCCATGAGTTCGGTGGCAGGCGCAGTCATGCGTCCAATCCTATCGTTGGCGAACACCCGCTCGACCATTGGTCGATCCGTCCGCGGTCGCCGCGGTTCCTGCCGGTACCGCCGCCGGGTGCGACGAGGGTTGGCATGTCATCTCACGGGGTCTCGATACACCGCCTCGCTTCGCTCGCCGGCACTCGACCACCGTTCACAGCCCGCCCACCCTCGCCGAGTGGGCACCTCGCCCTCGCCCAGTGGGCACCCCACCCACGCCGAGTGGGCACCCCACCCACGCCCAGTGGGCACCTCACCTACGCCGAGTGGGCAGCTGCCCAAATTGGGTGGTCGAGTGCCCGCGACGGAGGAGCGGGTGTATCGAGACCCGGTGCGCCGTCAGCCGAAGGCCGCGCGCGCCTCGCCGTAGAGATCCAACGGCACGTTCTTGGTGTGGCCCACCGCTTCGGAGAACGGCACGCGAATGATGTCGGTGCCTCGCAGCGCGAGCATCTGGCCCCACCCGCCGTCGGCGATGAGTTCGGGAACGGCGAAGCCGAACCGGGTGCCCAGCACACGGTCCCACGCACTCGGCACGCCGCCCCGCTGGATGTGGCCGAGGACGGTCGCCCGCGTCTCGATGCCGGTCTTCTCCTCGATGAGCGGAGCGAGGATCTCACCGATGCCGCCGAGGCGCGGGCGGTTGAACCCGTCGAGCCCCTTGTGCGAATGCGCTTCGTCCATCTCCGGCAGGGTGAAGCCCTCGGCGACGACGATCATCGGCGAACGGCCACGGTCGCGGACGCTGGTCACCCATGCGCATACTTGCTCCAGCGACTCGGCCGCCTCGGGGATGAGAATGGCGTGCGCCCCGCCTGCCATGCCCGAATACAGCGCGATCCAGCCGGCGTGCCGGCCCATCACCTCGAGCACCATGCACCGGCGATGCGAGTTGCCGGTCGTGCGCAGTCGGTCGACGGCCTCGGTGGCGATCTCGACGGCGGTGTTGAAACCAAAGGTGTAGTCGGTGGCGGCCAGGTCGTTATCGATCGTCTTGGGGACCCCGACGGTGGGGATGCCGTCACCGTACAGCCGCGCAGCTGCGGCCATCGTTCCGTCGCCGCCGATCGCGATCACCCCGTCGACATCCAGCCGGTCCATCGCCTTGCGGATGTTCTCCGGCCCGCCGTCGGGTTCGGTATAGGGACCGAAGCGGCTGGTGCCGAGGATCGTGCCGCCCTCTTTGGAGATGCCGCGGACCACGGTGCGGTCGAGTTCGATCGTCTCGCCGTAGACCAGCCCCCAGAATCCGTCGCGGTAGCCGACGTACTCGAAGGTCTCGTGGCCGGAGTCGGCGTCGAGCACGATCGCTCGGATCACCGCGTTCAGGCCGGGACAGTCGCCCCCGGACGTCAGGATGCCGTAGCGGGCCATGCGCAGATCCTCCTCGGGGGACTCGGTGGGTCTGCGCCCAATCTAACCGGTGGGCGCCGGCCCCGCTTGCTCCCAACCCGAAGTAGCGGACGCCCGCGCCACCGCGGCGGAGACCAGATCGACGACCCTATCGCCCAACACCTCGCGCGACACCGCCAACTCGCCGCGGAGCCAGGCGGCGAGCAGGTCCATGCTTCCGCTCACCAGGATGTAGGCGGTGACCTCCAGGTCGTCGTCGGAGGGCCGATTCTCGCCGAACAACAACGGCCCGACGCCGACGGCGGCGTCCACGATCGCACGAATGCTGGACAACCGCTCGGTCTGCAGCACACGATCGGCTCCCGATTCCAGGAGCAGCCGGCCACGCCGCGGATCTTCGGAGAAGAAGTCCAGCGCCGCGTCGACGGCTGCCCGGACTCGGTTCTCCACCGCCCCTCCTTCAAGGAGCATGCTGCCGATGACTGCCTGCAATCCCTCGGCGGTAAGTTCCTGCCCCAGCGCGCTCAGCAGCACGTCCCGGTCGGCGAAATGCTCGTAGAAGTAGCGGTCGTTGAGACGCGCCCGCGCGCACACCGAACGCTTCGACACTGCCGCGGCACCGGACTCGCTGATCAAGTCGAGTGTCGCCTCCAGCAGCGCCGTTCTCCTGGCCGCTCGCCGCTCGGCCGCCGGAATGCCGTCATATCCGCGTTCTGCCCCCGCCACCGGTCACCTTTCGGTCGGTTCTTGACTCGCCGTCGTTTGTGGTGCAGGCTAGCACCACTTAGCTTGTGGTGTCGCACAGCACCAGATTTGCGAGGCGCCGCCAGCGTGTGAAGACCACCGAGGAGCACTTCATGACCTGCCCGATCACCCCCACCACGACATCGCACGAGCACCCGCGTGGCGCCACACCGCCTGTCACCGGCGCCATCGACTTCTTCGAGCGCGTCGCCGGTTCGACCTTCATCGCCTTCTACGCCGCAGCACTCTTCGACCAAGCGATGGTCCCGGGAGTCTCCGCCGCTCTGGAGGCCACCGGCCGAGTCCGGTACACCCCCTGGCAACGCGCGCTGCGCACCGCCGCCTCCGACCAACTCGTGTTCGCCGGAACCGCGGCCGATCGCGAAGCGGAGTCGCGCCGACTACTCGATCTGCATCGCGACGTGCGGGGCACCGGCGCCGACGGCGAGCGCTACAGCGCGTTGTCTCCCGACCTGTGGAACTGGATCCTGATCAGCACCTTCTTCATGCACCGAAACGCCGCCGAGGCACTCGCCGGGCGAACGTTCACCGAGGCCGAGAACCAAGCGGTGTGGGATCGGTTTCGCGAGGTGGTCGCCGGGCTGCAACTACCCGGGCGAGGCCGGCTCATGGAGTCTTTCGACGAGTTGACCGTCTACTACGACCGCTTCGCCGCCGATCGGCTCACCGTCACACCTACGCTGCGCGCCGTCGTGGCGAGCCAACGACGAATCCCGCGGCCCGACTTCCTCCCCGCTGCCGTCGGCCCCCTCTGGTCGGTCGTAACTCCTGTGGCGGGCCACGTCACGGGAATCCTCGGCTACGGCACGATGCGGCCCTCCGCGCGCGAAGTGCTGCCAATGCGGTGGACGCGGCGCCACGACGTGGAGTACGCGGCATTCAACGCGGTGCTGCGCGTCGCCTTCCGGCTGTTGCCCAGCGTCGTGACCGAGACGCCGCTAGTGCGAGCACGCAAGAAGTACGACCGGCTCGCCGATTCCTACCGCTCGATCGGCCTGACGTCATTCCGGCTCGATCCACCCACCGACGCCGTGTCGGCATCCGGCTCGGACGCGGTCGCGACTCAGCCGGTGATCGGCCCGCGCGCCGCTTCGTAGGCGGCGCCGACGCGGTAGAGACGGTCGTCGGCGAGCGCAGGGGCCATGATCTGGAGTCCGACGGGCAGCCCGTCGGACAGACCCGACGGCACCGACATCGCCGCGACGCCGGCCAGGTTCACCGGCAGCGTGCACAGGTCGAACAGGTACATGGCCAGCGGATCGTCGACCTTCTCGCCCAGCTTGAAGGCGGTCGTCGGCGTGACCGGCGAGACCAGGACGTCGACGTTCTCGAATGCCGACGCGAAGTCGCGTGCGATGAGGGTGCGCACCTTCTGCGCCTGCCCGTAGTAGGCGTCGTAGTAGCCGGACGACAGCGCGTAGGTGCCGATCATGATGCGGCGCTTGACCTCGGCACCGAATCCGGCGTCGCGGGTCAGCGCCATCACCTCGTCGGCGCTGTGCGTGCCGTCGTCGCCGACGCGCAAGCCGTAGCGCATGGCGTCGAAGCGCGCGAGGTTGCTCGACACCTCCGACGGCAGAATCAGGTAGTAGGCGCCCAGCGCGTAGGTGAAGTGCGGGCAGCTCACCTCGACGACCTCAGCTCCACGGTCGGTCAGCGTCTTGACCGCGTCCTCGAAGGAGGCGAGCACACCGGACTGGTAGCCGTCGCCTGCCAGTTCCTTGACGACGCCGACGCGCACCCCCGACAGGTCACCGGCCGCGCCCGTTCTCGCCGCACCGACGAGATCGCCGACAGGAGCGTCGATCGACGTGGAGTCGCGCGCGTCGTGGCCCGCGATCACCTCGTGCAGCAGCGCGGTGTCGAGCACGGTGCGTCCGCACGGCCCGCCCTGGTCGAGCGAGGACGCGCACGCGACGAGCCCGTAGCGCGACACCGTGCCGTACGTCGGCTTCACCCCGACCGTCGCGGTGACGGCCGCGGGCTGGCGAATGGACCCGCCGGTGTCGGTGCCGATAGCCAGCGGAGCCGAATACGAGGCGAGAGCCGCGGCACTGCCGCCGCCCGAACCGCCCGGAATGCGTTCGATATCCCACGGGTTACGGGTGACCTGGTAGGCGGAGTTCTCCGTCGACGAGCCCATGGCGAACTCGTCCATGTTGGTCTTGCCGAGGATCGGCAGGCCCGCGGCGCGCAGCCTGGCCGTCACCGTCGCGTCATAGGGCGGCACCCAGCCCTCGAGGATCTTCGAGCCGCATGTCGTCGGGGCATCGACGGTGGTGAACACATCCTTGAGCGCGATCGGCACCCCGGTCAGCGGCGAGGTCGCCTCCCCCGCGGCGATCGCGGCGTCGGCCTTCTCGGCAGCCGCGATCGCCTCGTCGGCCCCGACGTGCAGGTAGGCGCCGATGGTGTCGTCGACCGCGGCGATGCGATCCAGGAAGGTGCGCGTCACCTCGACCGAGGAAACCTCGCGGGCGGCGATCCGCTCGCCCAGTTCGGCGGCCGTCGCGTCGAGGATGCCGCCGTCCACAGCGGTGTAGTCACTGGTGGCGGACACTATTCCTCCCCAAGGATCTGCGGAACGGCGAATCGATCCTGTTCGACGGCGGGCGCACCCGACAGTGCCTCGTCGCGCGTGAGACCGGGAACCACCTCGTCGGCACGCAGTACGTTGGCCAGCTCCGCCGGGTGTGCCGTCGGCGAGACGTCGTCGGCCGCGACCTCCGAGATCGAAGCGACGTGAGTCAGGATCGAATCCAGCTGGGTGGCGTAGTGGTCGAGCTCGTCCTCGGTCAGCGCAAGCCGCGAGAGCCGCGCCAAATGGGCGACCTCGTCGCGCGAGATGGCAGCCAATTCCTCGTCCTTTCGATCCGGGAGGCGTTGGGAACAGCTTATTGGGCCACCCGCGAGGTCGCCGCGCCGGGCGGGCGAAGAGGCTCTGCCAGGGTCGGCGGCCGGGCCGCACGGGTGTGCCCGCGCCGGTCGGCCGTTGCGGTGGAACAATGGCTCGCGTGTCCTACTTGCTTCGCGTGACGATCGACGACCGCCCCGGTAGCCTCGGCCAGCTCGCGGTGGCCCTCGGCGGCGTCGGGGCCGACATCATCTCACTGGAGGTCATCGACCGCGGCGACGGGTTCGCCGTCGACGACATTGTCGTGGACCTGCCGATAGGCGCGTTGCCGGATACGTTGATCACCGCCGCGTCGCAGGCCGGAGCCCACGTCGACTCGGTCCGACCGTATGCCGGCGTGCTCGACACGCACCGCGAGCTGGAGCTGGTCGACCACGTGGCGACCGCGCGCGACAACCGCCTGCAGACGCTCGTCGACGACGCGCCGCATGTACTGCGGGCCTCCTGGGCAACCATCGTCACCAGAGCGGATTCCGGGGCGACGGTCACGGTGTGCGGCAGCTCCGGCGCCCCCGAAACCCCGTTGGCGTCGGCGGGATGGCTGCCGCTCCCCCAGGCCGCGATCGTCGACCCGCACGACGCCGGGGTGCCGCAGTCGTGGCGCGACTCGGATACCCGGCTGGTGGCCGCCCCGCTGGACGGTTCGCACCGAGCCTTGCTGCTCGGTCGCGTCGGCGGTCCCGACTTCCGCCCGGCCGAGGTCGCTCGCCTCGGCTACCTCATCGGAATCATCGGGAACGTCGGCAAGTAGCCGGATCCGGTACGAACGACCCCTGTTCCGTCGCTTGTGACCAGCATGCGGTCACGAACGACGGACTAATCGGCCTGACCGGTCTCCAACAACCGCTTGAAGGCGTCTTCGTCGAGGATCGGCACGCCGAGTTGCTCGGCCTTCTCCGCCTTCGACCCGGGTGATTCGCCCACGACGACGTAGTCGGTCTTCTTCGACACCGATCCCGACGCCTTGCCGCCGCGCGACAGGATGGCCTCCTTCGCCCCGTCGCGGGAGAAGTCGACCAACGAGCCGGTGACCACGATCGTCTTGCCCTCCAACGTGCGCTCGATCGACTCGTCGCGCTCGTCGAGCATGGAAACGCCTGCGGCGCGCCATTTTTCGACGATCTCGCGGTGCCAGTCGACGGCGAACCAGTCGGTGATCGACTTCGCGAGCGTCGGTCCGACGCCGTCCGTCGCGGCCAAGCGTTCCTCGTCGGCGCCCGCGATGGCATCCAGCGAGCCGAACTCGGTCGCCAGAGCCCGTGCCGCCGTCGGCCCGACGTGCCGGATCGACAGCGCGACGAGCACCCGCCACAGCGGCACCTGCTTGGCCTTGTCCAGGTTTTCCAGTAGCCGCTTGCCGTTCGCCGAGAGCGCGCCCGACTTGGTGACGAACAGTTCACCCTTCGCCAGATCGTCGGCGGTGAGGCTGAACAGGTCGCCCTCGTTGGCGATGATCCCCGCGCTCAGCAGCGCCGTCGCCGCCTCGTATCCCAGCGCCTCGATGTCGAAGGCTCCGCGCGAGGCCAGATGGAAGAGCCGCTCCCGCAGCTGCGCCGGACACGTCTGCGCGTTCGGGCAGCGGATGTCGACGTCGGAATCCTTCTCCGGGCGCAACGGTGCGCCGCACTCGGGGCAATTCGTCGGCATCACGAAGGCGCGCTCGCTGCCGTCGCGCAAGTCGACGACCGGCCCGAGGACCTCCGGGATGACGTCGCCGGCCTTGCGGATGGTCACCGTGTCGCCGATCAGGACGCCTTTGCGCCGGACCTCCGACTCGTTGTGCAGCGTCGCCCGTGCCACCGTCGACCCGGCCACCAGCACCGGTTCCATGAACGCGAACGGCGTGACACGCCCGGTGCGCCCGACGCCGACCTGGATGTCGAGCAGCTTGGTGGTGACCTCTTCGGGCGGGTACTTGTAGGCGATCGCCCAGCGCGGGGCTCGCGACGTCGAGCCCAGGCGACGCTGGATGGAGACGTTGTCGACCTTGACCACGATCCCGTCGATCTCGTGTTCCACGTCGTGCCGGTGCTCGCCCCAGTAGGCGATGCGCTCCAAAACCTCGGCGGGGGTGTCGACCCGCGCGGTGTGGGTCGACACGGGCAGCCCCCAGTGCCCGAGGGCCAGGTAGGCGTCGTGCAGGCTGTCGGGACGCCAGCCCTGCGTGAAGCCGACGCCGTGACAGATCATGCCCAGCCGACGCTGAGCGGTGATAGCCGGATTCTTCTGCCGCAGCGACCCAGCCGCGCTGTTGCGCGGGTTCGCGAAGGGCGCCTTGCCCGCCTCGACGAGGCTCGCGTTGAGAACCTCGAAATCGGCGAGGCGGAAGAACACCTCGCCCCGGACCTCCAGCACATCGGGGATCGGATACTCCGACGTCGGACTCAGTTCGTCGGGGATGTCGGTGATCGTGCGCGCGTTGAGGGTGACGTCCTCACCGGTACGACCGTCGCCCCGGGTGGCCGCGCGCACCAGCTTGCCTCCCTCGTAGACGAGGTTGAGGGCGACACCGTCGATCTTGAGCTCGCAGAGGAACGCGGCGGCCGAACCAGCTGCGGCATCGGTGCGTTCGATCCAGGAGCGCATCTCGTCGTCGTCGAAGACGTTGTCCAGCGAGAGCATGCGTTCCAGATGGTCGACGGCGGTGAAGTCGGTGGCGAAACCGCCGCCCACGAGCTTCGTCGGCGAGTCGGCCACCGCGAGTTCCGGGTGGTCGTCCTCGAGCTTCTGCAGGCGTCGGAACAGCTCGTCGAACTCCGCATCGGAGACGATCGGCGAGTCGCGGACGTAGTAGCGGAACTGATGATCGCGCACCTGCTCGGCCAGCTCCGACCATTCCCGCTGCAGTTCGGCGTTGTCCACGCTGTGCAGCGTAGTCCGTCCCGGCGACACAACAGCTACGGGTATTCGCAACTTCTACCGCTGCAAGGGGCAGAAAACGTGAAATCGGCAGCCGATGTGCCGATCATGGTTGCTGTGCCCCATCCCGTCATGTTCTCCGACGACGACCCGCTGCTCGGTCGCGTCCGGCCCATCGCCCTCGCGCTGCCCGGCGCCACCGAAGTCATCGCACACGGGCGGCCGACCTTCCGCTGCCCCAAGATGTTCGCCATGTACGGCGGCGGGGTGAAAGGCGGCGCTCGATACGACCAGTCGCTACTCGTCGTGGCCGAACCGGCCGAGCGCCCAGCGCTGCTGGCCGATCCACGCTTCTTTCTGCCCGCCTACGTCGGCCCGTTCGGCTGGGTGGGGCTGGTACTCGACGACGAGACCGACTGGGCCGAGGTCGGCGAGCTTCTCGACGCGTCGTTTCGCCAGGTTGCGCCGAAGCGCGCGGTGGCTGAACTCGACGCGCGCTAAGGGCACTTGGTCTCGATACACCGAGTCGCCTAGCGGCTCCCCGGCACTCGACCACCACGGCGAAAAACTGGGCACGCTCGGCGAGAAACTGGGCACGCTCGGCGAGAAACTGGGCACGCTCGGCGAGAAACTGGGCACGCTCGGCGAGAAACTGGGCACGCTCGGCGAGAAACTGGGCACGGTCGGCGGGAATCTGGGCACGGTCGGCGAGAAACTGGGCACGGTCGGCGAAAAACAGCGGATCATCGGCACTTGACCACCACGGCGGTTAGTCGACGTGGCGCAGTTGGTCGGCGACGCTCGACGCCAGCTCCAGCGCGCGACCAGCCCACTCCCCCGACCCGGCCAGGCCGCACGTCGGCGAGACGACGATCTGATCTCGCAGCACCGTTCGCGGCAGCCCGATCCGATCGGTCAACGCCACTAACCGGGCTGCCAATTCGTCGGCCGAGAGCTGGGACGCCCGCCGCACGACAGATTCGTCGGCCGAGAGCTTCGACGCCGGTGACGCTGTCGGGACGATCCCGGCGACCAGGGCGCCGCCCCGGTCGAGGAAACCGCCCAGCTGGTCGTAGTCGTCGGCACCGACGACGGTGAGGTCCATCGACACCGCGTATCCGTCCAGGAGCCCCAACAGATCCCACCGCGGCGACGCGCAACTGTGGAACACCATCGGGCGGCCGATGCGCCGCGCCACCTCGCCGAGCGCGGCAGCGACTTCGGGCGCCGGAATCGGCTGGTTCACGTCCAAGCGAGTCAGCGGGGCGATCTGACCGTCGATCACCGCGCCCACCATCGGCTCGTCCAACTGCACGACGATCTCGACGCCGAGCCGGCGGGAGAGCTCGTCGGCACGCTCCGCCAGTCCCTCGGCGAGCGATCCGACGACGTCGCGCCAGGCGCCGGCGTCGTGGAGAACCTTGTGCCCGCCGGGGAGTTCCACCAGGGCGGCAAACGTGAACGGCCCGATCGCCGACAGCTTCACCGGCGCCGACGACCCGCTGCGTTCGACCACTTCCTCGACCGCGTCGAAGTCGGCGCGCAGGAAGCCGCCCGCACGGGCGGCCAACCGCGTCCGTCCCGCGGCGAGCCGATAGCCGTCGAGCGCGGTGTCCATCGGAATGTCGACGAGTAGCGCGGCGGCCCGTCCGACCATGTCGGCACCTGCTCCGCGTGCGGGTAGTTCGGGAACGAACGGAAGGGCGACCTCGTCGAAGGCTGTCCTCGCCGCAACCAACGGGTCCTGCCCGGGCATCGACCCCACACCGGTGGCCGGCGACGAGGTCGTTCCGATGATCCCCGGCAGCGATCCGGGTCGGCTCATGCCGTGTCGGCGATGCGACCGGAGCCGAGCACCAGGTCGCCGCGCTCGAAATCGGGCGAGTACAGCACCGCGGCTTGCCCGCGTGCGACGCCGGTCAGCGGCTCGTCGGTCACGATCTCGATGCCCGGCTCGCCGTCGACCTCGATAGGCGTGGCCGTCGCCCTGGCGATTCCGCCGTGCGCCCGCACCTGCACGACGCAGTCGACCGCGCCCTGCGGCGGGTGCCCGGCCGTCCACACGGCGTGCCGGGCGACGATGCGCGAAACACCCAGCGCCGAGGCCGGTCCGACCGTGACGGTGGCGGTCGCCGCGTCGATGCCGGTCACATACCGCGGCGCGCCGTCGGTGGCCGGTGCGTCGATGCCGAGCCCCTTGCGCTGGCCGATGGTGAAACCGTGCACACCGTCGTGCTCGGCGAGCTGCTGGCCGGTCTCGGCGTCGACGATCGCACCTGGCCGAACGCCGATCTTGGCGCCGAGGAAGGCACGGGTGTCGCCGGTGGGGATGAAGCAGATGTCGTGCGAGTCGGGCTTGTCCGCGACGAGCAGCCCCCGCCGCGCGGCCTCCTCGCGGATCTGCGGCTTGGGGGTGTCTCCGACCGGGAACATCGCCCGGGCGATCTGGTCGGCGGTCAGCACGGCCAGCACGTACGACTGGTCCTTGTCCTCGTCGACGGCGCGACGCAGCTCACCGTCGACCAGGCGCGCGTAGTGGCCGGTGACCAGTGCGTCGAAGCCCAGCGCGACGGCCTTCTCCGCCAGTGCGGTGAACTTGATCTTCTCGTTGCACGACAGGCACGGGTTCGGCGTCTCGCCGGCAGCGTAGGCGGCGACGAAGTCGTCGATGACGTCCTCGCGGAACCGTTCGGCGAAATCCCACACGTAGAACGGGATGCCCAGCACGTCCGCGGCGCGACGCGCATCGTCGGCATCCTCCCGCGAACAGCAGCCGCGCGATCCGCTGCGCAGCGCGTCGGGCGTCTCCGACAGCGCCAGGTGGACGCCGACCACGTCATGGCCGGCATCGACCGCCCGGGCCGCGGCCACGGCCGAGTCGACGCCGCCGCTCATCGCCGCCAACACCCTCATGGCCGCCCTCCCAGCGTCACCAGCCCGGCGGCGCGGGCACGGGCGACGACATCGCCGATCACCCCGCCGACGCGGTCGACGTCGTCGTCGGTCGTGGTCTGCGACAGGCTGAAGCGCAACGAGCCGCGGGCCGTGGCCATCGGCAACCCCATCGCGAGCAGCACGTGGCTGGCCTGAGCGACACCCGCCGTGCAGGCGGAGCCGGTCGAACACTCGATCCCCTGGGCGTCGAGCAGCATCAGCAGCGAGTCCCCTTCGCATCCGTCGAAGGAGACGTGGGCATTGCCGGGCAGACGACGGGAGTCCCGCGGTCCGTTCGCCCGTGTGCCCGCGACGGCCAGCAGATGTTCGAAGAGCCGGTCCCGGCGTGCGGCGACCGTCGCCGACTCCAGTTCGAGATTGGCGGTGGCGACGGCGAGCGCGGCGGCCATGCCGACCGCGCCTGCGACGGTCTGCGTCCCCGACCGCAGGTCGCGCTCGTGTCCGCCGCCTCGAACCAACGGCCGGCACGTCACGTCTCGGCCGAGCACGAGGGCGCCGATGCCCTGCGGCCCGCCGAACTTGTGCCCGGCGAGGGACAGTGCGGCAAGACCGCTGCCGGTGAAGTCGACCGGGATGTGCCCGACGGCCTGAACGGCGTCGGAGTGCACCGGAATCCCGTACTCGCGGCCGATCGCGGCCACGTCGTCGATCGGTTGGACGGTCCCCACTTCGTTGTTGGCCCACATCACCGAGATCACCGCGATGTCCTCGGCGTTCTGCTCGACCTCGCCGCGCAACGCGTCCAGGTCGAGGAAGCCGTCCGCGTCGACGCCGATGACGACCAGTTCGGCGTCGTCGATGTCGGCGACCAGCGCCTGCGCCGGGTCCAGCACCGCGTGGTGCTCGACCGCGGAGATGACGACCCGTCGACGTCGAGGGTCCTCGCGGCGGCGCGCGGCGAAGATCCCGGCGAGTGCGAGGTTGTCCGATTCGGTGCCCCCGGAGGTGAACACCACTTCCGACGGGCGCGCCCCCAAGTTGACGGCGACGGACTCGCGCGCTTCCTCCAGGTGCCGGCGCGCCGAACGGCCGGCCCGGTGCAGCGAAGACGGGTTGCCCGCCACCGCGAGGGCCGGAACCATCGCGGCAACCGCCTCCGGGCGCATGGCCATGGAGGCGGCGTTGTCGAGGTAGACCGACTCGACGGGTGCGGTGGACATAGTGCTCACCAGGATAGACGCGGCGCCGATGCCCTCCAATTCGGCCAGCCGTCCGGCCCCGGTGCCGTGCCGGTCAGGTGCCGACGTCGAACACCGTGGTCGTGAACGATCCGGAGACCCGTTCCTGCACCGTGATCGAGTATCGCGAGGGAACCGTATAGCGCCGGGCCGGGAACGCGGCGGCCCCCTGACATGCGTTCGACTTGTACATCGACCAGCGTTTGCCGGGGAAGGTCACCTCGATCCGGCATTTGCGGCCGCTGACGGGTGCGCCCTTCTTGGTGCGCGCCGACCAGGTGACGCGCGGGGCATAGCCGCTGGTGGCGACGTTGCTCACAGTGACCGCGACAGCGTTGACGCCGTTGCGGTTGTAGAGCTTCCCCGGTGGCGGCGCCTGACTGCCGAAGTCTCCGAGGGGCGGGGCGAACTTCGCCTGTGCGGGCGCCGCGGTTAATGTCGCGACCACGGCCGCGGACATCAGGACGACGGCCGGTGTCCGGTACATCGATGAACCCCCTTGACTATTGGGCGCGGTGGCCCTCGATGTCGTAGAGGCTAACAGCGCTCGTCGACGAGGAGGCCGTGATCAGCCGACCAGGGCCGCGGGAGTCCGAGCGGCACCTGCCGTCTCACCGAAGACGACGGCTTGCGCGGCGCGGGCGTCGGCACGACGGTCCGGCGTCGGCAGCTGGACGCGATGAGCCGTCACGGTGACGGTCAACGACCGCACCGCGAGAATACGACGCAGGGTGTCGACCGGGGAGTCGTCGCCGATGAAGGCGGGCGCGGAGCAGTGGTAGCCGTCGTCCTCGGTGAAGCTCACCGTCATCGGCATGATGGGTGCCCCCGCGGCATGGGCGGCCCCGATGAAGGCCGGCCGGAACCGTCCCCACGCCGCGCCGCACCACGTCGTCCCCTCGGGGAACACCGCGACCGCAGCACCGTCGCGCAACGCGTCGGCCACGCGCTCCACCGTGCCCGGCAACCGTCGCAGGGACCCGCGTTCGACGCCGATGACGCCTATGCGGCGAGCGAGACGACCGAATCCTGGCATGTCGAGCACATCCGACTTGGCGACGAACCGCGCCGGGGTGAGCGTCGCGATGGCCAGGATGTCGAGGAAGGACACGTGGTTGGCGACGATGAGTCCGCCGATCGGCACCCGGGGATCGGTGTCGATGAGTCGACGATCGTTGACCACCACCGCGACGCCGAGCGCCGCCAGCACGCGCCGTGCCGCCCAGCGACTGAAGCGGTGGCGCCGCTGCGGCGCGATCCGCCAGACCACCGGGGCCGCCAGCGCGAGCACCACCAGAACGGCCAGTACCCGGCCGATTCGCAGCAGCTGCCTGGTCCGGGCCGCTCGCCGGCGGGGGCCGCGCACGCAGGCGTCGTCGCACTCCCCGACCGGGTACCACGCGTGCTTGGTCATGTCGCCCTTCTTTCGTTCCGTTCGTCCGTCACGCACTCTGCTCGCTCAGCCGCCGCACCGTGTCGGTCAGGCGGCGCCGGTAGCGGGAGTCGGCGTCGTCGGCGCTGAGCACGGTGAGAAAGTCACCGCAATCGAAGACCGGGTCGATCGCCGGCTCGCCGCAGACGCGCGCCCCGAGACGCAGGTAGCCGCGCAGCAGTGGCGGGATCAACAGACGCTGGGGCGGCTCGATGTCGTCGAGCCGCACACCGTCGATGACCGAGCCGCCGTGCGGGAACACCTGCCAGTCCGCGCGGTAGCGGTTGCGCAACTCGTCGCGGATCCCCCGCAGCACGCTGCCGCGCTGCGTGCCCGGGGCCGACAGCGGCACCGAGACGCACCCCATCAGGTAGGAATGCCCGGTTTCCTCGACGTAGGCGAGGACGGCCGCCCACATCAGCGCGGTGACCGCGCCGTTGCGCTGCCCGACGGCCACGGCCGCCCTGCCCATTTCGACGGTGCGCGCCGTGATCGGGGCGAGTTCGGCGAGGTCGAACTCGCCGTCGCTGTACCAGCCCCCGGCGGCGATGGCGCGCAGGGGCGAGAGCAACCGGGCACACCCGACGAGCGCGCCGGTCTCCTCCTCGCGGACCAGCAGGTGTTCGCAGAATTCGTCGAAGCGGTCGGCGTCGAGGCGGGTGGCCGCGTCACCGATCGTGGACGAGAAGCCGGGCTCGGTGGCGAACACCTCGTAGCGCAGGCGCTGCGCGTCACGGATGTCGTCCGCGTCGGTGGAGAGCCAAACGGAAAAGCCGCCCCCTGCGAACAGGCGACGGCTCCGGTGCGGGGCGCTTGCGGTCGTAGTCTCCCCGGTCGCGGGGCTGGCCGCGGGGACCGGACTGACCGTAGGTGCATTTATCACTGTCATGCCGCTCATGAAATCGGCGACAGTCGACGCAGCGGCCTACTCGATATGACATGTCGGCGTCGCAACGGTGAATTGCGGCGCGAAAACGAACCCCCGGCCAACACCTGTGGTCGGCCGGGGGTTCGCGGAATGACTGCGCGGTTACTTGCGCTTCTTGATCTCTTCGGTCAGCTGCGGGGCAACGTTGAAGAGGTCGCCGACGACGCCGTAGTCGCTGATCTCGAAGATCGGTGCTTCCTCGTCCTTGTTGACCGCGATGATCGTCTTGGACGTCTGCATACCGGCGCGGTGCTGGATCGCGCCGGAGATGCCGAGCGCGATGTACAGCTGCGGCGAGACGGTCTTACCGGTCTGACCGACCTGGAACTGACCCGGGTAGTAGCCCGAGTCGACCGCCGCGCGCGAAGCACCGACGGCCGCACCCAGCGAGTCGGCGAGTTCCTCGACGACCGAGAACTTCTCGGCACTGCCGACGCCACGACCACCGGAGACGACGATCGACGCCTCGGTGAGTTCGGGACGGTCGCCGCCGACGTTCGGCTCGACGTTGGTGATCCGCACGGCGTTCTCGGCCTGGGCCGGAACCTCCACGTCGACGCGCTCGCCGGCGCCGGCCGACGGAGCAGCCTCGACGGCGCCGGGGCGCAGCGAGAAGATCGGGGTGTCACCCTTGGCCTGCGCCTCCACGGTGAACGAGCCACCGAAGATCGAGTGGACGGCGTTGCCGCCCTCGCGGATCTCGATGACGTCGGCGAGCACGCCGGAGCCGAGGCGCACGGCCAGTCGGCCGGCGATTTCTTTGCCGTCGGCGGTCGCGGCGACGATGATGCCCGCCGGTGATGCCGACTCGGCGATCGACGACAGCACGTCGACGGCCGGCGAGATGAGGACGCTGCCGGCGTCGTCGGACTCGGCAACGTAGATCTTCTCGGCGCCTGCGGCAGCAAGGTCGCCGGCGATCGCGTCTGCCTGCCCGGGGGCGCCGACGACGACGGCCGACGGGGAGCCCAGCGCACGCGCGGCGGTGATCAGCTCGGAGGTGACCTTCTTCAGCCCACCCTCGGTGTCCCGCTCGACGAGAACGAGTACTTCAGCCATGTTTCTTTTCTCCTGAGATTCAGATGTCGATTGGTGGCGGGTCGGGCTAGATGATCTTCTGCGCGACCAGGAACTCGGCGACCTTGGTGCCGCCGTCGCCCTCGTCGGTGACCCGCTCGCCGGCTTCCTTGGCGGGCTTCGGGGTCACCGAGGTGACCGCCGTCGCGGCGTTGGCCAGGCCGACGTCACCCGCCTCGACGTCGATCTCGCCGAGGGACACCACGGCGATCTCCTTCTTCTTCGCGGCCATGATGCCCTTGAAGGACGGGAAGCGCGGCTCGTTGATCTTCTCGTTGACGCTGACGATCGCGGGGAGCGCGCCCTCGACGGTGAAGATGCCCTCGTCGGTCTCGCGCTCGCCCTTCAGGTTCTCCCCGTCGACGGTCAGCGAGCGCAGCGACGTCAGGTGCGGCAGCTCCAGGTACTCGGCGATCATGGCCGGGACGGCACCCACGCCACCGTCGGTGGCCTGGTTGCCCGCGATGACCAGCTCGACGCCCTCGACGGTGCCCAGCGCGCGCGCCAGCACGTACGAGGTCTGAACCGCATCCGAGCCGTGCAGTGCGTCGTCCTGGATGTGGATGGCCTTGTCGGCGCCCATCGACAGCGCCTTGCGGATGGCCTCGGTCGCCTTGTCCGGACCGGCCGAAAGGACGGTCACCTCGCCACCGTTGGCCTCTTTGATCTGCAGCGCGGCCTCGACGGCCTTCTCGTTGATCTCGTCGATCACCGGGTCGATCTCGCGGTCGAGGGTGAAATCGCTGTCGTTGAGCTTGCGCTCCGAGCCAGAGTCGGGCACCTGCTTGATGAGTACGACAATGTTTGTCATGGGTCTACGTCGACCTCCTGCATCGGGTGAGGCGTCTTACCAGCGGGTAAGGCCATAAGGGTCGCCCAACACTCTAACGTGCCGCCTCTGCGATGCGAACGCGGTGTACCTCACAATCGCCGTCCTCGCCCGGTGCGGCCCGACCTGGGCTTGCGACGAGTCCGCCTCCGCAAACCGCGAGCGCGAACCGGGCCCGGTTTGTCGGGGGACGCGCATAGTCTCCAGGCATGACGATCTCAGTGGGCATGATCACCTTCGACACCATCGACCCGGTACCCCTCGCGCGGTGGTGGGCCAAGCAGACCGACGGCACCATCGTCGAGGAGAACGACGGCTGGTTCGTCACCGTGGCGACCGGCGAGGGCAAACCCATGCTGGCCTTCCAGAAGGTCGACGATCCGACCCCCGGTAAGAACCGGCTGCATCTGGATCTCGTCTCGGCGGATCGGGAGGCCGAGGTGGCTCGGCTGCTCGACGACGGCGCCACGCTGGTCGCGCGACGCGAGATGCCCGGGTTCGAGTGGGCCACCCTCGCCGATCCGGACGGAAACCAGTTCTGCGTGTCCGGCCCGCACTGAGGTCCACCGCGAGGGCGGAACGCGTCCACCGCGGTCAGGAAGGAATCGACTGGGCGGCCATCAGGTAGCCGGCGGCGAAGGTCGCGATCACGATGACCGTGCCCGCCAGCGGCCAGACGACCATGACCTTCCGGCGGACGGCTCCCACGACGACGCCGACCGTGACGACCAGGGACGCGACCGCTGCCCCGCCCCACGACACGAGGTAGGCCCATCCGATGAGATCGGTACTGCAGTCGGCGCCGGAGTGGCAGGAGCCGCCCATCATCACGAAGAAGACCGTGACGTAAGCGGCGAGCGCGGCCAACACCCCGAACACCACCGTCGCGACGATGGTGGCGATGATGTCGGCAATGCGCCAGCCGGTCATCGGCGCGCGGTTCGGAACCACCGGCGGCGGGACGGGCGGGTAGACGGCAGGCCGGTAAGAGCCATTCGGCGAAGGGATGGACGACGTAGTCGACATGCCCATCACCTTGCCGCCGCGGATCACGTCGGCACATGGGGAAAGTACTCAGTTCCGCCCCGGCGACTACCCTCTTCAGATGATGAGCGAATCACCACGATCCGACCCCGGCACTCCCGATCCGGCCGCAACGCTGGCGCTGACCGGCGAACGCACCGTGCCCGGAATCCCCGAGGAGAACTACTGGTTCCGCCGGCACGAGGTCGCCTACGAATACATCGCCGCCCTCGTCGACGACAAGGACGTGCTCGAAGCCGGCTCCGGCGAGGGCTACGGCGCCGACCTGCTGTCGCGGCTTGCGCGCAGCGTCACCTGTGTCGACTATGACGAGACCGCCGTCGAACACACCCGTGCGCGCTACCCGCGGCTCACCGTCCACCAGGGCAATCTGATCGACCTGCCGCTGCCCGACGAATCCGTCGACGTCGTCGTCAACTTCCAGGTCATCGAACACCTGTGGGACCAGCCGGCCTTCATCGCCGAATGCCACCGCGTTCTCCGCCCCGGCGGGCGTTTGCTCATCTCGACGCCGAACAGGATCACCTTCACCCCCGACAGTGATACACCGGTCAATCCGTTCCACACGCGCGAGCTGAACGCCATGGAACTGACCGAACTCCTCGTCGACGGAGACGGGAGTGGCCGGGCGTTCACCGTCGAAAAGATGCTCGGGGTCCACCACGGCCCCCGCCTGCTCGAGCTGGACGCGAAGTGGGACGGCTCGATCATCGACGCGCAGATCCAGCGGGCGCTGGCCGACGAGCCGTGGCCCGCGGCACTGGCCGCCGACGTCGCCGACGTGACCACCGCCGACTTCGACATCCGCCCGGGCGACGTCGACGCCAGCCTGGACCTGTTCGCGATCGCGGTCCGCAAGTGACCGACTCCTCCGCCGCCGTGCCGGGCCAGTTCACGCTGGTCCTGCACTCGCATCTGCCGTGGCTGGCCCACCACGGCCGCTGGCCGGTCGGCGAGGAGTGGCTCTACCAATCGTGGGCCGCCAGCTACCAGCCCGTCTTCGCCGTATTGCGCGGGCTGGCCGCCGACGGCTTCACCGACGTCATGTCGCTGGGCATCACCCCCGTGCTCGCGGCCCAGCTCGACGACCCGCACTGCACCTCGTCGATGTACGAGTGGCTGGCCAACTGGCAGTTGCGCGCGATGGAGCTGGCGACCGATCGCGATCCGGTGCGCGCCGCCGCCGGAACCCGCCACTTCCGGGCGGCGGCCGATGCGATCGCCGATTTCGAGGCGCATTGGCGGCACGGCGCATCGCCGGCGATTCGTTCACTGCTGTCGTCGGGCATCGTCGAACTACTCGGCGGACCGCTCGCCCACCCGTTCACTCCGCTACTCGACGCGCGCCTGCGACAGTTTTCGCTCGCCGAAGGTCTCGCCGACGCTCACCGCCGCTGGGGCTACACCCCGGCCGGGATCTGGGCGCCCGAATGCGCTTTCGCCCCCGGGATGGAGCAGGAGTACGCGTCGGCCGGTGTTGGTCATTTCATGGTCGACGGCCCGACCCTGCACGGCGACACCGCGCTGGGCCGCCCGGTCGGCGACACCGATGTCGTCGCGTTCGGCCGCGACCTGAACGTCAGCTATCGCGTGTGGTCGCCGAAGTCGGGGTACCCGGGCCACGCCGCCTATCGCGATTTCCACACCTACGATCACGACTCGGGCCTGAAACTGGCCCGGGTCACCGGGCGATCGGTCGCCGGACCGGACAAGGCTCCCTACGACCCGGACCGTGTCGACGCCGTCATCGACAAGCATGTCGGCGACTTCATCGACACCGTCCGGGCGCGCCTCGTCGAGGAGTCCGACCGCGTGGGCCGGCCCGCCCACGTAGTCGCCGCTTTCGACACCGAACTGTTCGGCCACTGGTGGCACGAAGGACCCGTCTGGCTCGACCGGGTGCTGCGCCGGCTGCCCGAAGCCGGGGTCACCGTCGGTTCCCTGGCGACGGCGCGCGAACGCGGTTTCGTCGGGGCGCCGGTCGACCTGCCGCCGTCGTCGTGGGGGTCGGGCAAGGACTGGCGAGTCTGGGCCGGTCCCCAGGTTCAGCATTTCGTCGATCTCAACGCCGAAGTCGTCGACACCGCGTTGAACACCGTCGACAAACGCGCCGGGGGGTTCGGGTCCGCCGCCGAACCGTCGACGGTCCGCGACCGGGTCAACGACCAGATCTTGCGCGAGACCCTGATGACCGTCGCCTCCGACTGGCCGTTTATGGTTTCCAAGGACACGGCGGGGGGCTACGCGACCGACCGCGCCCACAAGCACGCGCACGCGACTCGCGAGATTGCCGACGCCGCCGCCCGCGGCCGCGAATCGACCGCCCGCTCCCTGGCCGACGGGTGGTTCGCAGCGGACAATCTCTTCGCCGACCTCGACGCCCGCCGACTGCCGGGCACCGACGCCTATTCGAAGGGGGGCAGCCGGTGAAACTGCTGCTCGTCTCCTGGGAATACCCGCCCGTCGTCGTCGGCGGTCTCGGCCGCCACGTTCACAACCTGGCCGTCGAGCTCGCTGCGCAGGGCCACGACGTGGTCGTCCTGACGCGCCGGCCGACCGGCTCGGATGCGACCACCCACCCGACGACCGTCACGACCGCCGAGGGCGTGCGGATCGTCGCCGCCGCGGAGGACCCGCCCGAGTTCGACTTCGGCGCCGACATGATGCCGTGGACGCTGGCGATGGGGCACGCGATGGTCCGGGCCGGCCTGCGCCTGGTGCGCGACGACGGGACCGGGACGCCGTGGGTGCCCGAGGTCGTGCACGCCCACGACTGGCTCGTGGCCCATCCCGCGATCGCACTGGCCGAGTTCTTCGACGTGCCGCTGGTCGCGACGATCCACGCGACCGAGGCCGGGCGGCACAGCGGCTGGGTCGCCGCCAAGACCAACCGCCAGGTCCACTCGGTGGAATGGTGGCTCGCACGCGAAGCCGACGCGCTGATCACCTGCTCGACGTCGATGCGCGACGAAGTCAGTCGACTCTTCGGCCCGGAGCTGGCCGAGATCCAGGTGATCCACAACGGGATCGCCGTCGACGAATGGCCCCACTCGCCCCGCGCCATCGCCACGGGTCCCGCCGAACTGCTGTTCGCCGGCCGCCTGGAGTATGAGAAAGGCGTTCAGGACCTGCTCGCCGCGCTCCCCCGCATCCGGCGGACGCATCCGGGAACCACCCTGACCATCGCCGGCTCCGGCACGCAACAGGCGTGGCTGGAGGAGCTGGCGCGCAAGCACCGAGTGGTCGGTGCCGTGCGGTTCCACGGGTCGGTCGAGCGTTCCGAGCTCATCGAGCTGATGCACCGATGTGCCGCGATCGTGCTGCCCAGTCGGTACGAGCCCTTCGGCATCGTGGCGCTGGAGGCAGCGGCGACCGGCATTCCGCTGGTGGTGTCGACCGCGGGAGGACTCGGCGAAGCGGTCACCGACGCCATCACCGGCATGACCTTCCCGCCCGCCGACGTGACCGCGCTGGCCGCCGCGGTGCGCACCACGCTCGACGACCCGGTGGCAGCGGAGGAACGCGCCCAGCGCGCCTACGCACGGCTGACCGAGGAGTTCTCGTGGCGCTCGGTTGCCGAACGCACCGCCGGGGTCTACCTGGCCGCCAAACGGCGGGTACGCCACCCGATCGGGCGCCCGAACATCGTCGAGCGCCCGCTCCCCGAGCGGGATCCGAACCAGCCGGTCTGACCGACGGGCGGGCGTTCGCGAACCGCGCCGCGAAAGTCGCGGCAGGAATCGTCTAGGACGACGGCTCCGCGTCGGTGTCGACCATCCAGGGCACCCCGAAACGATCGGTGCACATGCCGAAGCAACTCGACCAGAACGTCGCCTGCATCGGCATGATCGCTTCGCCGCCGTCGACCAGTGCCTCGAAGACCCGGTTCGCCGTCGCAATGTCGGGAGCGGTGTAGGCGACGGTGAAGCCGACCTTCGGCCCGCCGTCGCCGGATGGGTCGTCGGACCCCATCAACAGTCCGTCGCCGACCTTGAGCGATGCGTGCATGACCGTGTCGTCGGATGTTCCGGGCATCCTCGCATCCGGCGGGGCATCCCCGTTGCGCATGATCGTGAGTTCACCGCCGAACACCTCGCGGTAGCGCTCGAAGGCCTCGGCACAGTCGCCGCTGTAGAAGACGTACGCGTGGAATGGCATCAGCGATCACCTCCACCCCGAGTGTGCCCCGTTTCCCGCCGACCGTGCCCAGAATCTCGCCGACCGTGCCCAGAAAGTCACCGACCGTGCCCAGAATCTCGTCGACTGTGCCCAGTCTCGTCGACTGTGCCCGGGTGGACACACTCCCGCCGGAGAACTGGGCACGGTCGGCGGGAAAGTGGGCACGGTCGGCGCAAAGTTGGGCACGGTCAGCGCAAAGTTGGGCACGGTCGGCGCAAAGTTGGGCACGATCGGCGGATCTTGGGCGTTCGCTACCCGGCCGCCTTCTTCTTGCGCTCGATGTCGGCCAGGGCCCGCTCGTGCTCGGCGCGAGCGGCGGCATTCGCCTCCCACTCGTCCTTGCGGTTCTTCACCACGCGCGCCGGGGCTCCGACGGCGATCGCGAAGTCCGGGATCACGCCCTTGACCACCGCGTGGGACCCGAGCACGCATCCGCGGCCGACGACGGTGTTGCGCAAGACCGACACCTTCGCCGCGACCCACGTGTCGGCGCCGATCCGCACCGGGCCTTTCACGATTCCCTGATCCTTGATCGGGAGTTCGAGGCTCTCCATCTTGTGGTCGAAGTCGCAGATGTAGCACCAATCGGCGACGAGCGTCGACGCGCCGATCTCCAGATCCAGGTAGGAGTTCACGACGTTGTTACAGCCGAAGACGACCTTGTCCCCGATCCGCAGGCTTCCCTCGTGCGCCCGGATCGAATTCCCGTCGCCGATGTGCACCCACCGGCCGATCTCCATCCGGGACAGTTCCGGCGTGGCATGGATCTCGACGTTGCGCCCCAGGAAGACCATGCCCCGCAGCACGACGTGCGGGTTGGCCAAGCGGAACCTCGCCAGCCGCAGGTACCGGACCAGGTACCACGGCGTGTAAGCCCGGTTGGCCATCACCCAGCGCAGCGACGCCAGGGTCAGAAACCGGGCTTGGTCGGGGTCGCGGCGACGACCTGCTCGCCACCGGTCCCGGTACGAGGCGTTCCACATCGTGGTCATGGCACAAACACTAGTAGAGCCCGAAATCGGACACGATAGGCTCACTGGGCAACCCGGTCCATCGGTGAGAAGTTCACGCAAAGGAGCACTTGATGTCGCGAGCGGCCCGACCCAGCGGGGCTTCGCGCCCGTTCCCCCGCACACGCCTGGCGGCCCGCGCAACGGTGATCGCGTCGACGGCCGCGGCGCTGGCCGTCGCCCTGGCCTCCTGCTCGGACGGCCAGGTCAGCGTGAAGTCGCTCGCGAGCCCGGGATGGTCGAGTTTCGGCGGCAACGCGGGCAACACCAACTTCGCCTACCCCGAGGTTCCCGACGACCTGGCGCTGAGCTGGTCACGGCCCACCGGCGGGCCCATCACCTCGCCGCTCACGATTTCCAACCAGTCCAACGTCAGCGTCACCGCCAGCACCGCCGACGGCTGCAACTGGATGGTCCTCGACCAGCGAGCCGGGCGGATGAACTACTGCAAGCGGATGCGACCGGGCGTCGAAGTGCAGTCCCCGCTCATCGACCAGTTCGACCAGACCTACGTCGGCGAGGAGACCATGTTCCTCGGCTGGACCGCGGGCGGTTCGATCCGGTGGCGCATGCCGGTGATCGGCGTTCCGACGTCGGCGAAGTTCGTCGCCCCGTCGGTCGTGCTGGTGGCGACGACGCAGGGACAGATCCTGCTCCTGAACACCCAGGACGCGACGTTCGCCGCCCCCGAGGTGCGTCTGCGCGCCGACGCGAACCCGGACAACGCGATGGCCGGATTCAGCGACTGTGTGACCAGCGGGCCGCGCTGCGGCATTCCCGCCCCGGTTGCGGTCGACGTCGACGCCCAGCGCATGTATCTCAACTTCTGGCCGCAAGGCGCCATCGCCTCGCAGATCCGGGCCCTCGACTACGGCGAGGCCGACGGCAAGCGCGAGGTGCGCGAAGCCTGGCACGCCGACATCCCCGGCGGCGTCGTCGGACCGGCAGCGGTCTCCGCCGACGGGAAGACGGTGTACGCGTTCAGCCGTCTCGGCAAACTCGTCGCCCTGCACGCCGAGAACGGCGAGACGAAGTGGACCTACGACTACGGCGACCCCGGCTTCGCGACGCTGACCGCGACTCCCGACGGTCTCATCATCCCGGCGGGGCCGTTGGGCGGCCCGCTGCGACTGCTGGCCGACCGCGGCGAGCGCGCCGAACAGGTGTGGTCGCGCGACGACCTGAAGACCGCGAGTCTCGCCACGCTCACCAACTCGGGCACGGCCTGGACGGTCGTACGGACCGGCGACGACACCCTGGCGCTGACCGAGGTGTCCACGGAGGACGGCAAGACGCTGCGCATGCTCCCCCTGCCCGACGCCAAGGGGTTCACGACCGGCGTCGCGGTCTCGCCGAAGGGCCAGCTCGCCGTCGCGACGAATATCGGCAAGGTCTACTTCTTCGACTCGAAGGATGAGATCGGGCGCTGATTCCGGACCGTCTCGTCAGGCCGGGCGCCGCGTCGCGGCTGCGCAGACGAAAGCGACGCCCTTCGTTCCGATCCGCGTGATCACCAGCGTCAACGGCTTAGTCCCCTTGAGGCGCAGTCGCTTTCGCAGCTGGTCGGGGTCGACGTCGACACCGCGGACCAGGATCTCCAAGCTCCCGCAGTCGCGCTCGGCGAGTGCCTTGCGCAGCGCCTTCTCCTTCATCGGCACCTGTTCGAGGACGGCAAAGCCGCGCTCACCGGGCGGTATGACGTCACCGGTCAGGTAGGCGATCTTCGGGTCGAGCTGCCACAGCCCGTGCCGCGCCGCCCAGTGCCGCACCAATCCGGCACGGACGACCGCTCCGTCGGGGTCGATCAAATACTCCCCGGGCGGGCCCACGCGGGTCTCGTCGGCGTCGAGATCGGTGATCTCCTCGGCCCGTAACTCGCCGTCGGCGACGCGCAGCACCGTCGCGCGCTGGTGCGCGCCGTCGTCCAGCTCGGTCCACAGGCAGGCCTCGCGCACACTTCCGTCGAGCGAGGTGACCTGGACCTGGCCGTCGAAGCCGTAGCGCGCCCGCAAAGTGCCGTAGTCGATGCCGGGTGCGCACTTCACCGCAAGCGGCCGGCCGGCATAGGTGGTCAAGACGCTCAACAGCGGCGGGGACAGCTCGTCGATCCGGAACGTCCGGGTACCGCCGCTGCGCCGCGCCGGGTCGGCGAGTAGAACATCGGCGGTCGACGTCGGGGCGAGCGCGTCGGCCCGCAGCAGCGTCGCGCCCGAGACGTTGTGCGCGGCCATCGCCAGCCTGGCTTCGTCGAGATCGGAGCCGATCACACCGCCGATCCCGTCGACGGCGGTCAGTTCGGCCAGTTCGGCGCCCACCGAGCAGGTGACGTCGTGCACGACCGCCCCCGGGAAACGCCGGGCGATCTCCTCGGCCCGGCGCGCGGCGACGACGCGGTTCGTCGCCTGCTGCAGGGCCTCGTCGGTGAGCAGCCAGCGCTGCGGGTCGCGCAGGCGCCCGACGGCGCGCCGCCGGCATCGCACCGTCTCGGCGAGTGCGGGCGCCCGCTGCGCGTACCGGCTGCGCAACTCGGCGATGTCGGCGACCAGCGAGTCCGAGGTCAGCGCCAGCGCTGAAGCGTTCTCCAGCGCTTTGACACCGAACCGCGAACGGAGGAACGCAACGTCGTCAGGGGTGATCACGGGCGAATAGCCAAGCGAGTGCGGCGGCGCGAAGCAGACCGACCGTCACGACGTTCCCGGAGCCTTCTCGTGCCCACACTCACCATGAGGCCAGCGTATCGTCGGCGATCAGAGAGACCGTGCGCGGCCAGGTTCGCGACTTGAAGGGCCGACTGAGTCACGATGCCGTGAGATCTCGCAGCCGGTAGACAGTACGAATCGGCGAGTCCGAATCAGGATCGACGGCGACGGAGACGCGGTCTCCGTGCACGCTCAGCACCTTCGCTTCATATTCGCCGTTTGCGTAGCGGACGCGCAGACGGGAGCCTCGTGCAGGCACCTTAACCTTACTCACGGCCACCCTCCTCCCATCTACCATGGTTCCTGTCCGGTTAGCTGACTCAATTGTGCCTTAGTCACACGATCCATGTCGACGGTAAGCCCGTTAAGCGCCTCCCGCCATATTCGGCTCGTTTTCAAAGTGACCGGCACAACTGCCTGAACCGACGCCAGCTTGTCGGCGTCCGAATGAGCAATGGCATTCCGCGCTTCCAGAAGCAGTCCGAGCTTCTCTCGACGAGAGTCCGTGCGTTTGTATTGAGCAAGCCCTGCCTTGAGATCGACCCCAACGCGTCGAAAGTCGGCAACGACATTTCCCCACTGCGCGTTCTTGGAGTCGATCCGACGGCAATCTTCGAACGCAGCGGCGAGCACCGGGCGCAGGGACGAAGCCACACCCGCGTGGTCGATCAGTGATGCCGCGGCTTCGGTGTGCAGCTCCTTACCAGAACCCCTGGAACTCGGCTGCGAGTCGCATCACTATCGCGAAGTTGACGTGCTCGGTTTCCCATTTACGACCAGGAACACCGCCGGACACCGCCGCGTGCACCTCTTCAAGCCTGTCAAGTCCCCGCGCTCGCGGTCCTCGCCATGTAGCCAAGGCACGCGACGTCACGCGACCATCACCGCCTTCGCGAATATCGTGCTGCCCACTCGCCCCCCGGAGGCTGTTCGGATCGATCAGGCGGACGGCTTGGTGCCGGTCACCATGACGTTGTAGAAGAACTTCGGCGGAACGACCTTGCGCAGGACGTTCTCGTCGAGCCAGCTGAGCCGCTTCCACCCGCCGAAGGCGAAACGGGCCCAGCCCCAGCCCAGCTTCTCCGGCGGCACCGCGGCCTCGAAGGTGCGGACCGGCCAGCCGAGCATGGCGGCGGAGAACTCCTCGGTCGCGGTCGCCACGTTGCCGGCGCCCGCGCTGCGGGCCAGTCCGGCCAGGTCGTCGGGGTCGAAGGTGTGAATGTCGACGACGGCCTCCAGGGCGGCGGCTCGCGACGATTCGTCGAGTTCCTCCTGGGGACGGCGCCAGCCGCCCAGCGCGGGCAGGCGGGTGATGTTGGTCGTCGCGTACCAGGTGGCACGGGAGAGCCAGCGCGCGTAGAAGTCGCCGATCGTCGACGGCTCGCCGGCGAACACGAACCGCCCGCCCGGCTTGAGCACGCGCAGCACCTCCCGCAGCGACAACTCGACGTCGGGGATGTGGTGCAGCACGGCATGGCCGACGACGAGGTCGAAGGTGTTGTCCTCGTACGGGATCTTCTCGGCGTCGGCGACGCGGCCGTCGACGTCGAGCCCGAGGTTCTCCGCGTTGCGCAGCGCCACCTTCACCATGCCCGGCGAGAGGTCGGTGACCGACCCCTTCTCGGCGATGCCCGACTGCATGAGGTTCAGCAGGAAGAATCCGGTACCGCAGCCCAGCTCCATCGCACGCCCGTAGGGCAGCTCGGCGTCGGGCACGATCGCGTCGAACCGGCCGCGCGCGTACTCGATGCAGCGCTCGTCGTAGGAGATCGACCACTTGTCGTCGTAGGTCTCGGCTTCCCAATCGTGGTAGAGCACCTGGGCGAGCTTGGTGTCCTCCAGCGCGGCCTTCACCTGCTCCTCGGTGGCGTGCGGGTTCGGCGCGGGATCGGCGGCCGGCGAATTCGTGGTCATGATGACTCCCGGAGGGGGTTGGAAAAACGTTCAGGTCATCCTACCGGCCGGTAAATTCGGCCTTTCCGGGGCCGTTCTCGACGAAGGAATCCATGCCGATCTTGCGGTCTTCGGTGGCGAACAGCGCGGCGAACAGGTTGGCCTCGATGGCCAGTCCCGTCGACAGGTCGGCATCGAGACCGCGGTCCACCGCGGCCTTGCCCGCGGCGAGTGCAACCGATGCGGCGTTGCGGAACTGACCGGCCCAGGCGAGCGCGGCGTTGTAGACCTCGTCGGGCGCGACGACCTCGTCGACCAGCCCGATCTTCAGCGCCTCGTCGGCGCCGACGAACCTGCCGGTGAAGATCATGTCCTTGGCCTTGGCCGGGCCGACCAGGCGCGCGAGACGCTGGGTGCCGCCACCGCCGGGGATGACGCCCAGCAGGATCTCCGGCACGCCCAGCTTGGCGTTGTCGCCGGCGATCCGGCGATCGGCTCCCAGCGCGACCTCCAGCCCGCCGCCCAGCGCATATCCGGTGATCGCCGCGACCGTCGGCTTCGGGATCGCCGCGATGGCGCCCAACCCGGCCTGCAGCTTGCCAGCCACCTTGTTCATCTCGGCGAACGTCATGTCGTTCATCTCTTTGATGTCCGCACCGGCGGCGAGCACCTTCGGTCCGCCGTACACGACGACCGCCTTGATGTCGTCGCGCACCGAGGCTTCTTCCGCGGCCGCGACGAGCTCGTCCTGAACCTGACGGTTCAGCGCGTTCATCGGGGGGCGGTTCAGCAGGATCGTGCCGACGCCGGGGTGGTCTTCCGAAGTTTCCAAAGTGACGAACTCAGCCATGGGCACCACCCTATACGCTGGGGTTTGTGGCTGATCGCGGCGACCGCATACCGATCGAGGTCGACGGGCGGGTGGTGGAGTTGTCCAGCGCCGACCGCGTCTACTTCCCCGCACGCGGCGAGATGAAACTCGACCTCGCCCGCTACTACCTGAGCGTTGCCGACGGCATCGTCCGCGCGCTCCGCGACCGCCCGACCATGCTGCACCGGTTCCCCAAAGGGGTGACCGGCCCCAAGGTGCACCAGAAGCGGCTGCCCGCCGGTGCTCCGGACTGGATCGAGACCACCGAGATCTACTTCCCGCGCTTCGGCCGCACCGCCGACGAGCTGTGCGTCACCAGCGCCGCCGACGTCGTCTGGGCCGTGCAGATGTCGACCGTCGAGTTCCACCCCTGGAACTCTCGTCGCTTCGACGTGGAGAAGCCCGACGAGTGGCGCATCGACCTGGATCCGATGCCGGACTGCCCGTTCGAGCGGGTCCGACGAGTCGCCGGCGTCGTGCACGAGGTGCTCGACGAGCTCGGCATCCGCGGCTTCCCCAAGACGTCGGGCGGGCACGGGCTGCACGTCTACGTGCGCATCGCGCCCGAATGGGGATTCGCCGACGTGCGCCGCGCCGCGCTCGCCTTCGCCCGCGAGGTCGAGCGCCGGTTGCCCGACGATGCGACGACGGTCTGGTGGCGCAAGGATCGCGACCCGGCGGCGGTCTTCATCGACTTCAACCAGAACACCCGCGATCACACGATGGCCGCGGCCTATTCGGTGCGGGGGAATCCGAACGCCACCGTGTCCGCGCCGGTGACGTGGACCGAGATCGACGAGGTCGTGCCGGACGATTTCACGATCGCCACGATGCCCGCGCGCTTCGCCGAGCTGGGCGATCTGCACGCCGAGATCGACGACGTCGAGCACCGAATCGACGTGCTGCTCGCGTGGGCCGATCGCGACGGGCTCGACTGAGCCGTCTAGCCGGGCGGGCGGCTGAAGAACAGCTCACGCGCACGCGGGTCCATCGACGCGAAGTACTCGTCGGCGTTGGTGAACCGCAGCCCCTCGAAGTCGTCGTTGGGCGTGCCCGGTTCGATCGGCTTGATGTCCCGCTTGGCCCCGAACAGTTCCGCCACCGACCGGTACGCGGCCAGCTCGCGCAGCTGCGACCACGTCGGCGGCAGCAGGAAGTGCTTGCCGTCCGACCAGTCGGCCAGCGCCTGAGAGGCCGAATACCATTGCGCCGTCTCGACTTCCGAGGTTTCGGCGTCGGCGTCCTGCCCCTCGGGCAGCTCGGCAAGGAAGAACCGGGTGTCGTAGCGCCGCTTCTCGATCTTCGGCGTGATCCAATGCGCCAGCGGTCGGAGCCGATCCGCACGCAGCACCAGCTCGTGGCGCCGCAGAAACTCGGCGAAGGAAAGGGCTCGGCTCTCCAGCTCGGCGCGGGCCGGCATCAGCGCGGACACGTCCGGGGCCGACCCGTCGGTGTGGGTGACCAGCAGCACCCCGCACTCCTCGAAGGTCTCCCGGACCGCGGCGCACACCAGTTGCTGAGCACCGACCGGCGTCGTCGAGAAGTGATGTGCCCACCAGTCGATGTCGGGCCCCTCCCACGCCAGGTCGGCCTCGGCGTCGCGCTCGTCGACCCCGCCGCCCGGGAACACGGTCATCCCGCCGGCGAAGGCCATCTGCTTGACGCGGCGCTGCAGGAAGACGTCGACGCCGTCGGCTCCGTCGCGGACGAGCACGACCGTCGAAGCATCGCGCAGCGGAGCCGCCTGGGCCGACTCGCCGTCGCTCACCGGTGCTGGACTGTCACTCATGTGACGTACGTTACCGCCGGCGAAAACCGGTCCTCGCGAGGGTGCGCAAATCCGCTCGACGGTGCCCTGACCCTAATCTCCTCGACGGTGCCCGCCGGCCCGCCGCGCACGCCGGGCGAAGTACCGACCGTCGATCACGTCCAGTGCGATCTGCTGGTGGAAAGCGGCGGACAGGTTCTGCGCCGTCAGCACGTCGGCGAGCAACCCTTGCGCGACGACGCCGCCTTCCGACAGCAGCATCGCATGGCTGAAGCCGGGCGGGATCTCCTCGGGATGGTGGGTGATCAGGACGAGCGCGGGCGCGTCGGGATCGGCTGCGAGCCGCCCGAGCCGGTCGACGAGTTCTTCACGCCCACCCAGGTCGAGCCCGGCGGCCGGCTCGTCGAGGAGCAGCAGCTCGGGATCGGTCATCAGTGCTCGCGCGATCTGGACGCGCTTGCGCTCCCCCTCCGACAACGTGCCGTAGGTGCGCCGCGCGAGATGCTCCGCGCCCAGCGACTCCAGCGTGTTCAGCGCTTGATCGCGGTCCACGGTGTCGTAGTTCTCGCGCCAGCGGCCCAGCACCGAATAGCCGGCCGAAACGACCAGGTTCTCGACGATCTCGCCCGGTGGGATGCGCTCCACCTCGTTGCCGCCGGTCATCCCCACCCGAGTGGTCAGTTCCCGCAATTCCACCCGGCCCAGCCGCTCGCCGAGCACGAACGCGGTGCCCGATGTCGGGTGCTGACGGGCCGCCGCCATCGACAACAGCGACGTCTTACCCGCACCGTTGGGCCCCAGCACCACCCAGCGCTCGTCGAGTTCGACCTGCCAATCGATCGGGCCGACGAGCGTGTTGCCGTCGCGCACCAGGGAGACGTCGCGGAAGTCGATGAGGAGGTCGAGGTCGGGCGCTTCGTCGGTCACCCCCCTATCGTGCCGGATGGGCACCGCGCGGGAATACCGAGGCATGCCGGTTCGCTGGAATCGACGTGCCTGTAGATTCCTCCGGCGTTCCGCTGTCCCTGCTCGACCTGGCCCAGGTCGGCCCCGACGAGTCGGTACGCGAAAGCCTCGCCCATTCCACCCGCCTTGCCGAATTCGCCGATACCACCGGCTACAAACGGATCTGGTACGCCGAGCACCACAACATGCCCGCCATCGCCTCGGCTGCCCCGGCCGTGCTCATCGCCCACATGGCCGCCCACACCACGCGTATCCGCCTCGGAGCCGGCGGGGTCATGCTGCCGAACCATTCGCCGCTGACCATCGCCGAGCAGTACGGGACGCTCGCCGAACTCCATCCGGGCCGTATCGACCTGGGCTTGGGGCGTGCGCCCGGCGGTGACCAGGCCACGTTCGCCGCGTTGCGGCGGACCCACCAGGCCGCCGACCAGTTCCCGCGCGACGTCCTCGAGTTGCAGGCTTATCTGCGCGGTTCCTCGCGGGTTCCCGGCGTCAGCGCGACTCCGGGCGCCGGCACGAACGTCGATCTCTACATCCTCGGTTCGTCGCTGTTCGGCGCCCAGCTGGCGGCGGCGCTCGGGTTGCCCTACGCCTTCGCCTCGCACTTCGCTCCGCAGGCGCTCACCGAGGCCGTCTCCTTGTACCGCAAGGAGTTCCAGCCCGCCGACCTGCCCGACGGCGGCACGAGTGAGCCGTACGTCATCGCCGGCATCACCGCGATCGCCATCGACGACGTCGAGTTGGCCCACCGGGAGCAGGCTGCCGCCAAACGACATCGCATCAAACACCTCGTCGCCCATCACCGGAAGCTGACCGACGACGAGGCCGACCTGCTGTCGGACTCCCCCGTCGGGCGCCAGGTCGACGAGATGATGCGCTACGCCGCGGTCGGAACACCCGACGACGTGCGCCAGAAGCTGCGGGCGTTCGCCGAGCACGCGGACGCCGACGAGTTGATCGTCGCGTCGCTGGCACCCGACCGGCAGGTGTGGTTCGACACGCTGGCCAACTTGGCGCCGGCGCCGGCCTGACGATTCGTCCGTCGGTGTACAACCGGTCCCGATAGCGTCACAACCCTGGCTCGCCGCTGTGACGGAAGTTACGGTTGTGGAATGCCGATCAGCCGTCGCCAGTTCTTCTCCGCAGCCGCGGTGGCCGGGGTGTTCGCCGTGGCCACCACGGTGCCCGCCGGCACCGCCGTAGCGCTGCCACCGTCGTTGCCCGGGGGCACCAGCCTGGGCACGATCCTGGACTATTCGAGCAGGGTCCCGTCACCGGTGGCGATCCGCACCGCCGGACACGTCGGCGTCATCCGCTACGTCTCTGACCGCCGACCCGGCGCGGAGAAGATGCTGGCCAAACCGCTGACGCTGCCGGAGTCGCTGGCGATGCGCGGGCTGGGGCTCACGGTCGTGTCCAACTACCAGTACGGCAAGGGCAAGACCGCCGACTGGCTCGGCGGCTTCGACGCCGGAGTCAAACACGCCCGGCGAGCCGTCGAGCTGCACACCCAGGCCGGCGGTCCCGGCGACGCACCCATCTACGCCTCGATCGACGACAATCCGTCCCGCGCGCAGTTCACGTCGAGGATCGCGCCGTATATCAAGGGATGGCAGTCAGTCATCGGGAAGCAGCGCACCGGCATCTACGCCAACGCCCCCACCATCCAGTGGGCCGTCGACGCGGGACTCGCGTCCTGGTTCTGGCAACACGACTGGGGCACGCGACGCGGCTACCTCCACCCCGCGGCGCATCTGCACCAGATCCCCGGACAACGACGCGTCGGTGGCGTCGAGGTGGACGTGAACACCATTCTCAAACCGCGCTACGGCCAGTGGGCGGGTTCCGGGTCGTCATAACGGTGATGGAACCGGGCGCGATCTCGGTGAACCCGGCGTCGCGCACCGCGACCGCATCGCCGCTCTCCTCGTCGGCGAGCAACCCGGCCCACCGCTGCCGCGACGGCTGACACACGGCGATCGGACACCCGGCGACCCGCCACGCCACGGTCTCGTCGACGGTGAGCAGCGCGACGCCGAGCATGGCGGCGTGACCCACCTGGGCGGCGGTCTTCCCGACCGTCATCGTCAGGCCGGGGTTGACCCACAGCGTCAGGCCGGTGCCGTCGTTCGGCTCGGCGGGCAGTTCCCCGGGCACGTCGGTGCCATCGATCTGCAGCTTGCGCACCCGTGGATCGACGTCGCCGACGGTCGTCGGGACGAAGGCGCGGGCCAGCTCGCCGCCCGATTCCGCGGTGACTCCCCACACCTGTTGCGCCGCTTCCCATTGCGCTCCGCGCGCCCGTCGTGCGATCTTGCGTATCCGCGCGTCGCACCATGCATCCATTGCCGACGCCCATGGCCCGCCGGGCGCCGAACATTCGTCGAGGCACAGCAGGACGACGGACCGCGCTGCCGCGATGAGCAACTCGGCCCGGTCGGGCGGATCGGTCTTCTCCACCCGCAGCGCCATCTGCATGGCCCAGACCTGCGCCGGATCCTCGGGGTCCGGGGTGTGCGGTGCGGTCAGGTAGCCGGCCAGCCGCGCGTGGTTCGCCGCGATCGCTTCGCGCGAGGGCACAGTCGACGAAATACTGGGCACGGTCGACGAAATACTGGGCACGGGGTCTCGATACACCGAGTCGCCTAGCGGCTCCCCGGCACTCGACCACCGCGGCGGATTCGGGGGCACAGGGTCTCGATACACCGAGTCGCCTAGCGGCTCCCCGGCACTCGACCACCGCGGCGGGATTTTGGGCACGGTCGGCGCCCTGGCTAGTCCAGCGGGACGCGGCGCAGCGTGCCGTCGACCGCGTCGGCCGCTTCGATCTCGTCGCGCGTGACGCCGAGGATGAACAGCACGGCGTCGAGGAAGGGATGGCTCAGCGCCGTGTCGGCGACGTCGCGCAGCGCCGGCTTCGCGTTGAACGCGATCCCCAGGCCCGCCGCACCGAGCATGTCGATGTCGTTGGCGCCGTCACCGACGGCGATCGTCTGCTCCATCGGCACGCCGACCTCGTTCGCGAACGCCCGCAGTGCGCGGGCTTTTCCGGGCCGGTCGATGATCTCGCCGACGACGCGGCCGGTCAGCCTGCCGTCGACTACCTCCAGCGTGTTGGCCCGCACGAACTCCAGCCCCAACTCGCTGGCCAGGGAGTCGATGACCTGCCGGAAGCCGCCCGAGACCACGCCGCAGTGATAGCCGAGCCGGCGCAGCGTCCGGATGGTGGTCCGGGCTCCCGGGGTCAATTCGAGTGAGTCGGCGACCTCGTCGATCACTCCGGCGTCGAGACCCGCCAGCGCCTGCACGCGCCGGTGCAACGACTCCTCGAAGTCGATCTCTCCGCGCATGGCGGCCTCGGTGACCGCCGCGACCTCGGCCTCGCGGCCCGCTTTGGCGGCGAGCATTTCGATGACCTCGCCCTGGATCAGCGTCGAGTCGACGTCGAAGACGATGAGGCGCTTGGCGCGCCGGGCCAGGCCCGCACGCTCGACGGCGACGTCCACCTCGTGCTCGGCGGCGACTCCCACGAGTGCCTCGCGCAGCGCCGAATCGGCGAACGGGGTGTCCGTGGGCGCGCTGACCATCAGCTCGAGACCGGTGACCGGATAGTCCGCCACTCCGCGGATGGAGTCGATGTTGGCGCCCTGGGCGGCCAGCGCCGACGCCAGGGAGCGGAACGCTCGCGCGGTGACCGGGTTGCCCAAGACGACGACGGCGTGCGTCGACGGAGGCTGGGCCACCGTATTGTTGCCCGCCTCCACGTGGACCGCGAAGCCCTCCGCGATCAACCCCGCGGCGGCCATCGCCTCGTCGACCCGGTCGGTGAGGTCCTCGACGTCGGACACCGCGGCGACCAGCACGCCGAGGGTGAGCCGGCCCCGGATCACGACCTGCTCGACGTCGAGGAGTTCCACGCCCGCCTGGGCGAGAACGCCCATCAGTACGGAGGTGACTCCAGGACGGTCAGGGCCGCTGACCGTGATGAGGACCGAGGGGGTACCCGGCTGCACCACCTGTCAGTGGCCGCCGGAGCCCGCGTGGGCTTCAGCTCGCATTCGTTCGATCATGTGCGGGTAGTGCAACTCGAACGCCGGGCGCTCCGACCGGATGCGGGGCAGCTCGGTGAAGTTGTGGCGCGGCGGCGGGCACGAGGTCGCCCACTCCAGCGAGTTGCCGAAGCCCCACGGATCGTCGACGGTCACGACCTCGCCGTAGCGGTAGCTGCGGAAGACGTTCCACAGGAAGGGCAGCGTCGAGAGGCCGAGCACGAAGGCGCCGGCCGTCGAGATCATGTTCAGCATCGTGAAACCGTCCGACGGCAGGTAGTCGGCGTAACGGCGCGGCATGCCCTGGTTGCCCAGCCAGTGCTGCACCAGGAACGTCAGGTGGAAGCCGATGAAGGTCAGCCAGAAGTGGATCTTGCCCAGCCCCTCGTCGAGCATGCGGCCGGTCATCTTCGGGAACCAGAAGTAGATGCCCGAGTAGGTGGCGAACACGATGGTGCCGAACAGCACGTAGTGGAAGTGCGCCACCACGAAGTAGCTGTCGGAGAGGTGGAAGTCCAGCGGCGGGCTCGCCAGCAGCACGCCGGTCAGGCCGCCGAAGAGGAAGGTCACGATAAAGCCGACCGCGAACAGCATCGGTGTCTCGAAGGTCATCTTCCCCTTCCACATCGTGCCTATCCAGTTGAAGAACTTCAGACCGGTCGGCACCGCGATGAGGAAGGTCATGAACGAGAAGAACGGCAGCAGCACCGCGCCGGTGACGAACATGTGGTGCGCCCACACGGCCACCGACAGCGCGGCGATCGACAGCGTCGCGTAGACGAGGCCGGTGTAGCCGAACAGCGGCTTGCGGCTGAACACCGGGAACACCTCGGACACGATGCCGAAGAACGGCAACGCGATGACGTAGACCTCGGGGTGGCCGAAGAACCAGAACAGGTGCTGCCACAGGATCACGCCGCCGTTGGCGGGGTCGAACAGGTGGGCACCGAACGCGCGGTCGACCTCGACGCCGAGCAGCGCGGCCGTCAGCAGCGGGAAGATCAGCAGGATCAACACGCTGGTGACCAGGATGTTCCAGGTGAAGATCGGCATCCGGAACATCGTCATGCCCGGAGCGCGCAGACACACGACGGTGGTCACCATGTTGACCGCGCCCAGGATGGTGCCCAGACCACCGACGCCCAGACCCATGATCCACAGGTCGGCGCCGACGCCGGGCGAGTGAATGTCGTTGGTCAGCGGCACGTACGCGGTCCAGCCGAAGTCGGCGGCACCGCCGGGGGTCAGGAAGCCGGCGAGCGCGACCGTCGAACCGAACAGGAAGAGCCAGAAACCGAAGGCGTTCAGACGCGGGAACGCGACGTCGGGCGCGCCGATCTGAAGCGGCAGCACGAAGTTGGCGAAGCCGATGACGATCGGCGTCGCGTACATCAGCAGCATGACCGTGCCGTGCATCGTGAACAGCTGGTTGAACTGCTCATTCGACAGGAACTGCAGGCCGGGATGGGTGAGCTCGCCGCGCATCAGCAGGGCCATCAGGCCGCCGATCAAGAAGAACGCGAAGCACGCGGTGATGTACATCATCCCGATCAGCTTGTGATCGGTCGTCGTCAGGATCTTGTACAGGAACGAGCCCTTGGGCTGGTAGCGCTCCGGGTACGGACGCACTGGTGCCACTTGTGTGGTGGGCTGGTCAACCGCGGTCACAGTTCCTCCTCGAAGGCGAGCATCGAGACCAATCCTAAACCCTTCGCCCCCCTGCTGTGCCCCGGGTCCTACGAAGTGTCGTAATTGCCCGCAGCGCGCAATATCGGTACTGGTGGCCCGCCTCGGGAGTGTTAGCGTTTCAGGGTGCATCGAATCCTTCGCCACGCCGGGACGGCCCTGCTGGCCGCCGCCACGGGGATGACCATCCTGTCCGGATGCGGCAGCGACGACGACGTGCTCCGCAAGCCGGATGGACAACCCATTTCGACCTCGACGACGCGCGTCGCGGAGGTCAACCTCGTCAATCCGGACCGCAACCTCGCCAAGACCTGCCTGGCCCCGACGGCACCGGACACGAGACGCGCCGACGTGAACCGCATCGTCGTCACCGATCCGGCGCTACTCGACTCGATCTGCGCGCTCGGCATCGGCAACAAGGTTGTCGCCGTCGCGGCGGCACCCGGGTCGATTCCCGCCTACCTCGGCCCGCAGCTGGCACAGGTCCCGGCGCTCGGCGCCGATCCGAGTGCCGCCGACGCGGCCAAGGCGAACGCCGACATCGTGCTGACCACGCCCTCGACGGCCAAGGCCGGCGCCGCCTTCGGACAGGTCAGGTCCGCCTCCATCGAAGCGGGCGACTGGGAGGACACCTTCCGTGCCGTCGGCGCCGCACTGGGGCGTCCGATGACCGCGGACCGCCTGCTCCGCGAGTTCCGCGCCGAGGCCGCCGCGACCGGCAAACGGATGGACGCTGCTCATTCGCAGGTGTCGCTGGTGCGCTTCGGCCCCGACACCGAGACGATCGCCGGAACCAAGAGCTTCGCCGGGCAGATCCTCGGCCTGGTGGGTGCGCAGCGCCCGCAGCATCAACGGTCCGCCGGGCCGACCCGGATCACCGAGGAGAACTTCACCGCGGCCGACGGCGACCTCATCTACGTCAGTTTCGAGCCCGACGGCCTCGACCACGGCAAGTCGGTGCTGCTCTCGGACCGATGGCTCGACATGGGCGCCCCGACGTGGAAGCGCGTCCTCGCCGTCGACGACGAGATCTGGTACCGGTCCTCCGGGCTCGCGGCTGCCTGGCTGGTTCTCAACGACATGAAGAACTCGCTCAACGGAAACTCCGCCGAGTACTAGATTTCACCCCCGACGTCGTGCCAGTGGTGCATCACGTCGTGCAGCAGGTAGCGCAGTAGGAACTCGACAGTGAACTGGCGCGTCTCGCGGGCGCCTACCCGGTCCCAGTCGCCGGCCGCCAACCCGTCGACGACGCGCCCCAACCGGTCACCGTCGGCCGCGACCTCCTCGGCGACGATGCCGGGGTCCTGCTCGTTGTACCGGGCGGCGGCCGCGGCGGCCTCCTGGTCCCAGCCGGGAAAGCCGGGTGAGTCCATCGTCAACATCTGTCCGACCCGGTCGGTGAACAGGCGGATGACGTCACGCACGTGGACGCCGTACTCGAGTGGCGACCAGACTTGCGGCGCGGGGCGCTCGCGCAGCTCTCCGGCCTCGGAGTCCCGGAGGAATCCCGCCCAATCGTTCGCGGCGACCCTTACTTTCGCCGCGATGTCGTCGCGATCGACTGCCGACGCGTCGAAGCCGCACTCGTCGCAGCGCCGAGCTGCGTAGACGCTCCAGTCCTTCGTGTCGGTGGCCACGGTCCCAGCCTAATCCGCGGCCGGGAAACGTCGGTCGCCGCCGATACAGTGGGCGTCATGCCCGCCTCCCCAGCCGTGACGACGATGTCGTTGCGCGCGTTGTGGCGCCCCGGCCTGGGGCTGACGCTGTGGCGGGCCACCGAAGACGCCGCCGACGACGGGGCGCCGATCTCGGCCGAGGAGGTGCCGGACAAGCTGCGCGAGTTCCTCGTCGACCGGGCACCGCGCCGCACCTTGCCCGTCGTCGGTCCCGACGGACAGCGCACCCTTCGCCGCTGTGTGGCGCTCGGGCGCGGCACCACCCTCGCGCTGTTGTCGGCGCTCGACGACCGGATGGCGGCGGACGCCGGCGGGGAGTTCCGCTTCTACCGCGGGCTGCTCGACGGCGTGGATGCCGCGATCACCAGCGGCGCGGTCGTCCCCTCGGTGGCCTCCGTCGACGGCGAGCACCTCCTGCGCTGGCGACTCGTCGACACGCCGGCGTGGCGCTCGTGGCTGGCGGCGATGCTCGATCACACGCCCGCCGCCCTCATCCGCAACGATCCGCGCCACGGCGATCGCGATGCCGCGGTCGCCGACTTCGTCAGGGAGATGACCGACGCGCTGTGCCGCTCGCGGTTGCGCGGCGGCTCACCGGTCGCCGCCGGCGGCCTGCTGACCGACCTCGTCGACGACCCAGCTCCCCTTCCCGCCGAGCGCGGCCCGAACGCTTCGACGGCGTGGAGCCGGTGGTCGGCGAGCGCCGCCGCCGGCGAACCGCCGGCTGTGTTCCGACTCCATCTGCCCGACGATGAATCACCCGCGGTCGGCGCTCCGCCGTGGCGTCTGCAGGTCTGCCGGCGAGACGCGACCGGCTCGATCGTCGCCGTGGCGCCCCACCGACTGGCCGGTCCCGAACTCGAAGACCTCACGACGTCCCTGGCCCACGCACTCGCGGTGAACCCCGAATTGGCGAACGCGGGCACTGACCCGCAGTCGCTGGACTTCTTGCTGACCACCGACGAGGCCGAGGCCTTCCTGAGCGCGGGGGCGAGCCTGCTGCGCGAGGCCGGGTTCACCGTCCTGCTCCCCCGCTCGATCGCCACCGTTCGCCCCGCGCTGCACGCGCAGGCCACCCCGGTGGCGACGAACACCGGTCGGGCCGCGATCGTCGGACTCGACGATCTGGCCGATTTCGAATGGCGCCTCGCGCTCGGGGACGCCCCCGACGCGGCGACGCTGACCCAGTCCGACCTCGACAGTCTGGCTCGCCAGCACGGTGACCTGGTCAAGGTGCGCGGCGTGTGGGTGCTCGCCGAGAACGCCGCACTCTCCCGGGCGGCCAGGTTCATCACCGAGCAGCGCGGACGCACCGAAACCGGTGCTCCCACCGCGGCCCGCGACCTGCTGGCGATGATCACCGGTATCACCGGTGCGCCGCCGCCGGTCCCGATCGTCGCCGCCCCCGGTCTGGGATGGCTCGACGACATGGCGGCCGGACGCGGGCTCCGTCCGCCCCCGCTGAAGCCGCCGTGGACGTTGAAGGCCACGTTGCGGCCCTACCAGCGGCGCGGTCTGGATTGGCTGGCTCACCTCGGCAACCAAGGCATCGGCGGTGTGCTCGCCGACGATATGGGACTGGGCAAGACCGTCCAGATCATCGCTCTCCTCTGCCACGAACGGGCCGATGGCGCCACGCCCAACCCGACCTTGATCGTCTGCCCGATGTCGCTGGTCGGCAACTGGGCCAGCGAACTGACGCGCTTCGCACCGCACCTGCGCGTCACCGTGCATCACGGTCCGGACCGACTGCGCGGTGCCGACTTTCACGCCGCCGTCGCCGAATCCGACGTCGTACTCACCACGTTCGCCATCGCGACCCGCGACCGCGATCTGCTCGCGGCAGTCCGTCTTCGAGGGCGCCCGTGGGGCCGCGTCGTCGTCGACGAGGCGCAGCACCTGAAGAACGTCGCCACCGCGGCCGCGAAAGCGGTCCGGGCGATCGACGCCGACCATCGTGTCGCGCTGACCGGGACACCCGTCGAGAACCGGCTCGAAGATCTGCGTGCCGTCGTCGACCTGGTCAACCCGGGGCTGCTGGGCTCGGCGTCGACGTTCAAAGCGCGATTCGCCGAGCCGATCGAGCGGGACCGCGACCAGCAGACGGCTCGGCGCCTGCGGGCACTCACCCGGCCGTTCATCCTGCGCCGCACCAAGACCGATCCGGAGATCGAGGCCGGTCTCCCGCCCAAGACCGAACTGATCGTCCGCGCCAACCTCACCGTCGAACAGGCCGCGCTGTACCGCGCCGTCGTCGACGATCTGATGGCGGCGCTCGCCGACCGCCAGCAGCGCACCTTGCGGCGCCGGACGGTTCTCGCCGCGCTCACCCGGCTCAAGCAGGTCTGCAACCACCCGGCGCACTACCTCGCGGACGGCTCACCCGTGATGCGCGGCGGCGCCAACCGTTCGGGAAAGGCCGAACTGCTCGCCGATCTCGCGACGACGGCCGCCGACGAGGGCGACCGCATGCTGGTGTTCACGCAGTTCGCCGCCTTCGCCGATCTCTTGGCGCCGTGGCTCGCCGGACTGCTCGGCGCCCCGATCCCCATCCTGCACGGCGGCCTGCCGCGTGCCGAGCGCGACCGGCTGGTCGCCGATTTCCAGTCCGACGACGGGCCGCCGCTGCTGCTCGCGACGCTGAAGGCCGGCGGCACCGGGCTGAACCTGACGGCGGCCAGCCAGGTCGTCCACATCGACCGCTGGTGGAACCCGGCGGTCGAGGACCAGGCCACCGACCGCGCCTACCGCATCGGACAGGATCAGCACGTGCAGGTCCGCAAGTTCATGTGCGTCGGCACCCTTGAGGAGCGAATCGACGAGATGATCTCGGCCAAGCGCGAACTGTCCGCGCTCACCGTCCGCGCCGGCGAGAGCTGGCTTTCCGAACTCGGCGACGACGCGGTCTACGACTTGCTGAGGCTGCGCGACGAAGCGGTGAGCGAATAGTGGCGAGGGCGAGCAGCGGACGGCGGACGGTGAAGGCGCCGGTCCGTTCGTATGGGATCACGCCGTGGGGCCAGGCGTTCCTGCGAGCGTTCGAGCCGGCGCAGCCCCGTCGGATCACCAAGGCGCGCAGCTACTTCCGCGACCGCCACGTGCACGGGCTCGCCGTCGACCGGGGCCGGGTGACGTCGTCGGTGACCGGCAGTCAGCTCGACCCGTTCGCGGTCACCATCGAATTGCGGGCGGTCGACGCCGCCACCGTCGTGCCCCTGCTGCGACAACGCGGAGGCGTCACCGACCTGACCGAGGTGGCCCGCGGGGGTCAGCCCGCCGGGCTGGGCGGGTTCGTCGCACCGACGGAACCGGCCGATGCGACCGTCGGCTGCACCTGCCCGATCGACGACCTGTGCATCCACGTCTTGGCGACGGCGTACGAGGTCGCGGCCCTGATCGACCGCGACCCGTCGGTGCTGTTGACGGTGATGGGTGCCCCGCTCGCGGAGTTGCTCGAACTGGCGAACGCAGCGGCGACCGATCCCGCTGCCGAAACGAACGGCGACGCGGCAGCCGAGGTCGTCGTCGAAGACTTCTACGGCGACCGCACCGCCTATCTGGAGCCGCCGACGTTCACCGACTTCCACGCGCTCACCGAGTTCGAAGCACCCCTGCTGCGCACCGCGCTGCGGGCCACGGGGATCGCCGCGCTCGACATCGCCGAGGCGACCGACGAGCTAGCGGCACTGTACGACCGGCTCACCGGCCGGGGATGACCGTCGAACCAGCATGGTTTCGCCAATACCGCTTCGATCGGTGCTGCACCGGCGAAATCGTGCGGGTCGGACAGCTCACGGCCAGCCCGGAACCGCCTCGACGCGACCGTCCTCGATCGCGACGGCCAACTTCGCGTGATCACGCGCGTTCTGCTGGTCATAGGCGAAGGCGAAGGCGGTGAACGCGTCCTCGACCTTCTGCGCGCTGCCCAGGTAGTCCGCGATGGCGGCGGCGTCCCCGCTGCGGGCATGGGCGCGAGCCAACACCCGGCCGCAGGCGCGGGCGTAGTCGGGCAAGCGGCGCACGAGCTGCTCGCCGGTCGCGACGACCTTGCCGTCGCGGAACTGGCGGACGTAGAAGTCCATCCCGTCGATCGTGGTCCAGCCGAGGAACATGTCGGGCGCACGTTGCAGCAACTGTTGACCGGCGACGACGCGTTCGCCGTGCGACGGGTAGCGGCTCTCGCCGAGCCATCGCTCGTAGACTGACGGACCGGCCTGTTTGACCTGCAAGAACAGCGGGTCTCCGGTGCGACGGTCCTCGCACAGCACGAGATAGTCCCGCATGCCGACACTGCCCACCCCGACGACCTGGCGGACCGCGTCGACGACGTCATAGTGGTCGAGCAGGACGCCGAGCGGGTCGGGCACCGACGATCGGTAGCTTCCGAGCACCGAGTCGAGGCGTGTCAGATCGATCGACTCGTGTGCGCGGTACGGCGGCCGGTCGACGATCCGGCGCCGTCCGTCGACGGCCCGGGTGAGCTTGGCGTACGCGGAGCGATTCGAACTCTTCGCGCCCCGCCGCTTCAGCCACTTCTCCAAGCGCGCGTCGTGGGCGGCGGTGGTGTAGCGGCCCAATTGCTCGACGCTGATGGTGTCGTACCAGACGTCGAGTTCGGATCGCCGGCCGTACGTTCCGATCCAACGGCGGTAGCCCTGGTATCCGGCCCGCACCGCCCGCTCGGTGGCGCGGTTGCGCATCCCGTGCTCCCGGGCCAACACGACCAGGCCGGTGAGGAAACGCTTCACATCCTACTCGAAGGGGCCGGGCAGCGTCTCGTCGAAGTCGTTCAAATCGAAGGACAGGTTCCGCTCGGGCGTTCGCCACAGCCCGAAGTTGAGAACGTGGGCGTCACCGCACAGATGGACCCGAATACCCGTGTTCGGCGACGACGCCAGATCGGCCGCCATCACGGCGGCCGCACCGCGGAAGTAGCTCCACGGCGAGGCACCCATCCGGCCGTGCCGGATGGCCAGCAGATCGGGATCGCGGATCGCGTCCTGCTCGAGAATCGTCGCCAGCGGATCCTGCCGCCGCGCGGCGCCGTCCCAGTCAGCCAGGGTGCGCCGAGGCACCGTGGCGCGGCGGGCCCGGCCGTCGACCGAACCCGGTCGCAACGGTCCCGCCGCCGGCATCAGAAGTCCCAGTCCTCGTCTTCGGTGTTCACGGCCTTGCCGATGACGTAACTGCTGCCCGAACCGGAGAAGAAGTCGTGGTTCTCGTCGGCGTTCGGGGACAGCGCCGAGAGAATCGCCGGGTTCACATCGGTCTCGTCGCGCGGGAACATCGCCTCGTAACCGAGGTTCATCAGCGCCTTGTTGGCGTTGTAGCGCAGGAACTTCTTGACGTCCTCGGTGAGGCCGACCTCGTCGTAGAGCGATTCGGTGTAGTCGGACTCGTTGTCATAGAGCTCGAAGAGCAACTCGAAGGTGTAGTCCTTGAGTTCCTGACGGCGCTCGGGCGTCTGGGTCTCCAGCCCGCGCTGGTACTTGTAGCCGATGTAGTAGCCGTGGACTGCCTCGTCGCGGATGATGAGGCGGATCAGGTCGGCCGTGTTCGTCAGCTTGGCACGGCTGCTCCAGTACATGGGCAGGTAGAAGCCCGAGTAGAACAGGAAGGACTCCAGCAGCGTCGAGGCGACCTTGCGCTTGAGGGGATCGTCGCCGCGGTAGTACTCCATGACGATGTTGGCCTTGCGCTGGAGGTTGTCGTTCTCCTCCGACCAGCGGAAGGCCTCGTCGATCTCCTTCGTCGAGCACAGCGTCGAGAAGATCGAGCTGTAGCTCTTCGCGTGCACCGACTCCATGAACGCGATGTTGGTGAGCACCGCTTCCTCGTGCGGAGTCGTCGCGTCCGGGATGAGCGAGACGGCCCCGACCGTGCCCTGGATCGTGTCGAGCAGCGTGAGTCCGGTGAACACCCGCATCGTGAGCTGCTTCTCGTACTCGGTGAGCGTGTTCCACGACGGGATGTCGTTGGACACCGGCACCTTCTCCGGCAGCCAGAAATTGCCGGTCAACCGGTCCCAGACCTCGGCGTCCTTCTCGTCGGGAACTCGGTTCCAGTTGATCGCGCTGACCCGGCTGACCAGCTTGATCGGTGCGCCTTCGGCAGGGCTGTGGGCGGTCGCAGACATGACACCTCGGTTGCTCGGAAGAGTAGTTCGGATTCCCCACCGGGAATGCGATCAACACTACCCCTTGGGACTCCTGTCGAGCGGGACCACAAGATGGTGTGTCACCGTCGACCGCGGCGTGTCGCCACCCGGCGTGTCGGGGGGTTCTGGCACTAGAATCCCCAGCAACGAAGGGGGATGCCGCCGATGACCAACCGATACCCTGATCCGCCCCCGACGGGCCGGCCCGCCCAGGCTCCCGTCGGCTACCCGCCGCCACCCACCGGCGGACTGCCGGTGAACAGCGGCACCGACAAGCCGAAGCGCCGCAGGACACCCCTGCTGGCCGCGCTGGGCATCGCCACTCTGATCATCGGGATCGTCGGCGCCGTCGTGGCCATCAGGCTGGCTGACGACGACGGCGGCGACAACTCCGCTGCGCCGTCGGCGACCGTCGCGCCCTCGACGCCGACGGCGACGGCGACGGCGACGGCGCCGCCCGCCCAGACCGGGGAGCAGCCGGCTCCGCCCCCGCGCACCGACGGGGCCCCCGCCGCGCCGAAACTGCCGGCCGGTGCGAAGCCGTGCCCGGGCGCGCGCGGGGTGGCCACGCACGAGGGGCGGTCCGCCAGCTGCGCTTTCGCCGCGAGCGTGCGCACCGCATATCTGCGGGCCGGGAAAATGGGCGATTCCCGCTTGGTCAACGGGTGGGCGCCCCAGGAGCGGGCCAGGGTGCCGATGAACTGCCGTCCCCGCGGCGATGTGGTGATCTGCCGCGGCGGTACCGACTCGATCGTGTACATCTACTAGGCGGGCGCGGCCCGCACGGTTGAGAAGGCGGACGTCATGCGGGCTACCGCGACCGAATTGCCGATGTTCCCGCTGGGCTCGACCCTGCTCCCCGGCGCGACGCTGCCCCTGCGGATCTTCGAACCGCGCTATATCGCGATGATGGATCATTGCATCGGCGGCGAGCCGCGTTTCGGGGTGGTCCTCATCGAGCGCGGCAGCGAGGTGGGCGGCGGCGACGTGCGCACCGACGCCGGCGTGATCGCCGAGATCGTCGACTATCGGCAGTCGCGCGGGGGCACGTACTCCGTGTTCTGCCAGGGTTCTGAGCGCATCCGCGTCGATGAGTGGCTCGTCGACGACCCCTATCCGCGGGCACGGGTGTCGGCGTGGCCGGATCAGCCCGTGGCGGCAGCGGACTGGGAGACCTGCCGGCCACAGCTGCAGTCCGCCGTGGGCGACCTGCTCAACTGCATTCAGACCCTCGCGGCCCGATCCGGACGGCACGTCGCCCTTCCACAAGTCACCGACGCGAGCCTGTCCCCCGGCGAATTCACCTGGGCCACAGCGGGATCCATGCCGATTACCGAGGCCGACCGCTACCGGGCGCTGACCGCGCCCGATCCGATCAGCCGCGCCCAGCTCCTCATCGATGCGATGCGCGACGCGGAGTCAGCCCTGCGGTTTCGCATGCAGTGACCCCGGCGAACGCATAGTTTGATAAATCAAACTACAACATGCAGCTGACACAGTTCTCCACTTCAGTCCCCTCGAGGGCCATCTGCCGCAGACGAATGTAGTAGAGCGTCTTGATTCCCTTGCGCCAGGCGTAGATCTGCGCCCTGTTCACGTCGCGCGTGGTGGCGGTGTCCTTGAAGAACAGCGTCAGGCTCAGCCCCTGGTCGACGTGCTGAGTGGCGGCCGCGTAGGTGTCGATGATCTTCTCGTAGCCGATCTCGTACGCGTCCTGGTAGTACTCCAGGTTGTCGTTGTCCATGTACGGCGCCGGGTAGTAGACGCGGCCGATCTTGCCTTCCTTGCGGATCTCGATCTTCGCCGCGACCGGGTGGATCGAACTCGTCGAGTGGTTGATGTAGCTAATCGATCCGGTCGGCGGCACGGCCTGCAGGTTCTGGTTGTAGATGCCGTCGCGTGCCACGGCCTCCTTCAGCTCACGCCAATCCTGCTGGTTGGGGATGTGGATCCCGGCCTGGCCGAACAGGTCGCGCACCTTCTGCGTCTTCGGCTCCCACACCTGGTTGGTGTACTTGTCGAAGAACTCGCCGCTGGCGTACTTGCTGCGCTCGAAGCCCTCGAAGGCCGTACCGCGCTCCTTGGCGATGCGGTTCGAGGCGCGCAACGCGTGATAGAGCACCGTGTAGAAGTAGATGTTCGTGAAGTCGACGCCCTCTTCGCTGCCGTAGAAGACCCGCTCGCGGGCGAGGTAGCCGTGCAGGTTCATCTGCCCGAGGCCGATGGCGTGGCCGCGGTCGTTGGCCAGCTTGATCGACGGCACCGAATCGATCGACGTCTGGTCGGCGACCGCCGTCAATCCGCGAATCGCCGTCTCGATGGTCTGACCGAGATCCGGCGAGTCCATCGCCTTGGCGATGTTCATCGAACCGAGGTTGCAGGAGATGTCCTTGCCGACGTGCGAGTAGGACAGGTCGTCGTTGAAGGTCGACGGCGTGGACACCTGCAGGATCTCCGAGCACAGGTTGGAGTGGGTGATCTTCCCCTCGACCGGATTCGCCCGGTTCACCGTGTCCTCGAACATGATGTACGGGTAGCCCGACTCGAACTGCAGCTCGGCCAGCGTCTGGAAGAACTCCCGCGCCTTGATCTTGGTCTTGCGGATCCGCTTGTCCTCGACCATGTCGTGGTAGTTCTCGGTGACGTTGATGTCGGCGAACGGCTTGCCGTACACCCTTTCCACGTCATACGGGCTGAACAGGTACATGTCGTCGTTGTTCTTGGCCAACTCGAAGGTGATGTCGGGGATCACCACGCCCAGCGAGAGCGTCTTGATGCGAATCTTCTCGTCGGCGTTCTCCCGCTTGGTGTCCAGGAAGCGGTAGATGTCGGGGTGGTGCGCGTGCAGGTACACCGCGCCCGCGCCCTGGCGCGCGCCGAGCTGGTTGGCGTAGGAGAACGAGTCCTCCAGCAGCTTCATGATCGGGATGACGCCGCTGCTCTGGTTCTCGATCTTCTTGATCGGGGCACCGTGCTCGCGGACGTTGCTCAGCAGCAGCGCGACTCCGCCGCCCCGCTTGGACAGCTGCAGCGCCGAGTTGATCGAGCGCCCGATGGACTCCATGTTGTCCTCGATGCGCAGCAGGAAGCAGCTCACCGGCTCGCCGCGCTGCTTCTTGCCCGAATTGAGGAAAGTCGGCGTCGCCGGCTGGAACCGGCCGGAGATGATCTCGTCGACCAGCTGGCGCGCCAGCGTCTCGTCGCCGGCCGCCAGCGTCATCGCGACCATGCAGACGCGGTCCTCGAAGCGCTCCAGGTAGCGCTTGCCGTCGAACGTCTTGAGCGTGTAGCTGGTGTAGTACTTGAACGCGCCGAGGAAGGTCGGGAACCGGAACTTCTTGGAGTAGGCGTAGCCGAACAGGTCCTTGACGAACTCCCGGCTGTAGCGCTCCAGCACCTCCGGCTCGTAGTAGTTCTCCTCGACGAGGTAGTCCAGCTTCTCGTCGAGGTCGTGGAAGAACACCGTGTTCTGGTTGACGTGCTGGAGGAAGTACTGGTTGGCCGCCTCGCGGTCCTTCTCGAACTGGATCTTCCCGTCCGCGTCGTACAGGTTCAGCATCGCGTTGAGCGCGTGGTAGTCCAGTTCCTCCGGCTGATGCCCGGCGGGACTCGGATGGACGCCGGACTGGCTGGCCGACGCGGTCTCAGAGGCGGTGGTGGGCGACGACACGATAGACACTCCTGGTAGTGCAGATCTGGACTGAATGGGGGTTCTTCATCGGCGACTGCCGACACACTTCTTCGATGGAGGCGGACCGGGCGACTAGGTCGCCAGCACCTCGTCGGCGGTTCTGGCGAACCGGGCCAACCCGTCGCGGACGCGCTCCACGTCGTCGGCGGTACCCATGAGTTCGAATCGGTAGAGGAACGGGACGCCGCACTTGTGTGCGACGATCTCGCCCGCCATGCCGAACTCCTCGCCGAAGTTGGTGTTGCCCGCGGCGATGACGCCGCGGATCAACGAGCGGTTGTGGTGGTCGTTCAGGAATCGGATGACTTGCTTGGGCACATAGCCCCCGCCCGTCGCCGTGGCGCTGCGCCCGCCGCCGTAGGTCGGCGTGATCAGCACGTAAGGCTCGTCGACGGTCAGCGGCTCCGCCCGGTCGTGGACGGGGATCCGCACCGCGGGCAGGCCCAGCTTCTCGACGAATCGGTGCGTGTTCTCCGACACCGACGAGAAGTAGACGACTGACAGCGACACGATCCCACCTCGGCTATGCGGTGGCTGCTGCGCCGGCGAGCGCCTTGATGCGATCCGGACGGAAACCCGACCAGTGCTCGTCCCCGGCGACGACGACGGGAGCCTGCAGGTAACCCAGCGCCATGACGTAGTCGCGCGCCTCGGAGTCCTCCGAGATGTCGACGACGTCATAGGTCACGCCAGCCTTGTCCAGAGCTTTGTAGGTCGCGTTGCACTGAACGCAAGCCGGCTTGGTGTAGACGGTGATAGCCATAGCTGCTCCGAATTCCATCGATGTCGTTTGGGGTACCCCGAACACTACACCTTGTGTCTGACATTGCCAGCCAACACTAGAAGTTGTGAATTACATTTATGAAACTCGCTGGTCGCAGGCCTACACGATCACAAATTCTCGGCGTGTCACGGTGTGTTCGGCGTGTCGCCCGAAGGGGTGTCCCGCGGCGACGTTCAGACGGCCGCGCGCGCCTCGATCGCGTCGGCGAGGACTTCCACGGCCTCGGTGACCTGGCTCACAATCTCCTCGTCGGCCACTCCGCGCTCGCCGAGTTCGCTCGTCCGCAGCGCGACGCGCACGTCCTCGACGATGTGCCCGCCCGCGACGCCGACGACCTTCACCGCGTCGGTGCGCATCCGCTCCCCCGCCCCGCGGGCCAGCGAGGCGCCGATGATCCCGACGGGTTTCCCGATCAGCGCGCCGGCCCCGTACGGCCGCGACAACCAGTCGAGCGCGTTCTTGAGCGCGGCGGGGAGAGAACCGTTGTACTCCGGAGTCACCAGCAACACCCCGTCGGCGGCCTCCACCTCCGCCCGCAGCGCCGCGACCCGGCCGTCGAGTCGCGCACCGACGCCGTCGGAGGTACTCGGGTCGGCGTCGGCGTTGTAGAAGGGCAACTCGCCCAGACCGTCGACGATCTTGACCACCACCCCCTCGGGGGCGTTGTCGACGGCTATCCGGGCGAGCTGTCGATTGATCGATCGGGTCCGGAGACTGCCGACCAGCACGGCGATGACGGGTTTGCGGCTCATAATCGGACCCAACGCCGATCATTCGGAAAATCTGCCCGCTTTGGGCGAACCGTTACCCTCATCACTGTGAACAGCGGTGACGATGACGGGATCCCGCTCGTCGGCAGCGACCTGCTGGCCGGGCGCGACGAGCGGGCCGATGCTGCCGCGAATCGGGTCCGGCTGCTCGACGCCGCCGCGCAGCTCGTCGCCGAACGAGGCGCCGCGGCGATCACGATGGAGGAGGTCGCCCAGGCCGCCGGGGTCGGCAAGGGGACGGTGTTCCGCCGGTTCGGCAGCCGCACCGGCCTGATGCGCGCCCTCGTCGACCACGACGAGAAGCGGCTGCAGCACGGCTTTCTCTTCGGCCCCCCGCCGCTCGGGCCCGGCGCACCGCCGCTGGACCGCCTGCTCGCCTACGGCCGGGCGCGCCTCGAGCACACCCTGGCCCACCGCGACATCCTCGCCGAAGCACTCGCCTCCGAAGGCCCCCAACGATTCACCATGCCGGTCGTCATGGCGACCACCACGCACGTGCGCATGCTGTTGATCGAACTCGGCGTAGCGCGCCCGGAGGTCGTGGCCCTGGCCATCGAGGCTCCGCTGCACGCCGACGCGGTGCTGTTCCTCACCGAGGCCGAAGGACTCAGCGCCGCCGAGATCACCCAGCAGTGGGAGGAACTCGTCATCGCACTGGCCAAGACGTGTTCCTGACGAAGCCCCCGCTACTGGTCGAACCGGCCGTGCGCCACGAGCGCCTGAGCCCGAGATAGCTCGGGTCCGGCGGGCAACAGGCCGACGATCGGCCAGGGCGCCAGGCCGGGGTCGCCGAGACCGAGCACGGCGGCGGCCCGGTCGTCGGCGACCGAGTACCTGATGCCGGTGTCACTGACCAAGAACCGACCGTGGCGGCGGGAGCTGCGCGGATCCATCCCGGTCGCGCGGACATCGCTGGTCGTCCCCGGTGCGACGCGCACCTCGTCGAGGCCGGGCCCGGGGCCGTCGGCTCCCACCGGGATCACCGGCCGCCCGCCCGGGATGCGGTGTCCGGCCAGCAGGGCTGTCGTGGCGGCAGGCGCACCCGGACGACGGTGCCAGTGCTGGCAGACGACCGGCGCCTGCACCGCGTCGAGCAGATGCGGCGCGCGGTCGGGGAAGTGCTCGACGCGCACCCGCTCGACGATCGGCGCGGTGGCCGCTCGCGCGGGCGACACCGTCGGAATCTGGGTCGGCGACGACGCTGCGGCGAACCGGAGCATCTCCGCCGCCGTCCCCGTGAGGCGCTGAACACCGTCGGCGAGAGCGACGAAATGGTCGGCGCGACCGTCGAGCCCCGGCACGGCGAACACCGTTCCGGCCGCCAGCCCGAGCGCTCCGGGTCTGCCGCTTTCCGGAATCGTCGGTACGGTCAGCGGCTCCACCTCCTCGATCGCGTTGGCCATCCCGGACGAGAGGCCGCGCACCGGCGCGTCGTCCAGGCGCAGCGCACGCCGTACTGCCGACGACGACGTATCGACCCGGGCGCGCACAGTGCGCGCCGCCATTCCGCTGCCGAGCCGGTACACGAGGTAGACCTCTCCCCCGACCGCCGCCACCATCCCGGCGTTCTCGGCGGCGCGCAGGCCGGCCGCCTCGCTGCCGTCCCCGACCACGACCGCCGTGCGGGCGGGCGGCTCGGCACGGTCGCCCGCCACGTCGGCAGACACCCCGGATTCGGCGGCGTCACACACCGTCCACGCCGTCGCCGCGCCCGTCCCCAGCGCGTTCGGCGCACCGATGATCCCCAGCGTCGGCCCGCGGGGCAGATCGCGCAGCGCGGCCGCCGACACCGTCTTGGGCGTCGCCGCTTCGCCCACGATCAGCCTCGCCGACGCCAGGTTGAGCGCCGGGTGCGCTGTGCGGTCGACGACGACGAAGAGCCCGCCGTCGGAACGGTTGAGCACGATCGGCGCGTCGGCCACCGAGCCGACCGGCCGGATCAGCCCGTACACGCCGCTCCCCGCCGCGATGAGCACGGCGAGAACCAGCCCGACGGTGATCGACTGCCGTTGTGCGCGCATCGGGTCGTGCAGCATCCGCGCATCGCGGCGCACCAGCATGTGTTCGGCGCGCTGCAACAGGAAGCGATATCCGCTCACCTGGGCGCGCGTCGTCAATTGCCTGACCATCGGACCCCCACTCCGACTCGGCGCCGACGCGGACCAGACTCCCCCGAATCGGTCCGCATGACGTTGCGGCGCCGATGACACTCTCGCATGTGGCGCCGTCGCACGCAGGCGAATGCGGCGAATGGCTCAACCGCTGATTCCGCAGCAGCGATTCCGCCGCTGCGCTAGCGTCGCACCTGCACACGCCGCCGGGGGGCCGCGTGGCCCAACGCATCGAATCGGGGGAATCGCCGTGCGTCGCACATCTCTTGCCGTCCGCACCGCCGAACTGTCGCTACCGTGCGCCTTCGACGCCGACGATAGCGTCGACCCGAACCGGCTCGGCGGCCCACCGGTCGGGATGCGCTGGGACGGCCGGTGTCTGGTCACCGTCGTTCGGCTCGATCACCCGCGACCCGCACCGCGCGTCCACGAAGCCGGCGGGTCCGAGGCGCTGACCGGCGACGATTGCACCGTGAATCTTGCTGTCCTGCAAGACTTCCGACGATCCTGTCCGGTGCCGGTCGAGGTGGACCTGGTGGTGACCGAGCACCGCTACTGCGGGGCGGGCCCACTCGCCTCGGCCTACCGCGCGACGCTGGGACCGCTGCCGATCGCCGCAGTCCGACGGGTGGTTGCCGTGCTCCGGATCCCTGTCACGGACTTGTACGCGCGGCCGCGAAACGAGGGATCCGGCTCATCGCCCTCCGGTGCGGGGTTCGCGCTGCGCGCCGCCACCGTCATGACGCGCCGCCTGGCGGCGCGACTCGCCGCGCACGGTATGCGCGCAACGGTGTGCAGCGCCGATCACCTCGCCGAGCACACCGATCACCTGGTCGGGCCGCGGCTGTTCCCCCGCGACGGGCGGGAGAGCTTCCCGCTCGACGTACAGGCCGGACCGAACGGTGTCAGTTCGTCTGGGGTCGTCTGGCGCACTTTCGCGCTGCGCCCGGACTGCTCGCCGGCCGCCCTCGCGGCGGTCGCGGCCGACGACGCCGTATCCACCACGACGATCCTCCGCCTGACCGGCCCCGTTTCGGCGCCACGACTTCACGGGTTGTTCGGCACGACCGAGATACCCGGGGTCGGACGGGTGTTGCGTTCGTCCGCTGCCGCGATGGATCCGCTGCCGAAGCGCCAACTCGCCGCGCTGCACTCCCGGCTGCCGGGCGGCGCATCGCTCGCCGGCACGCCCGAGCTGCCCGCAGGTTCGGAATGCCTGCGGCACTGGCGGTTCCGGGTAGGCGACGACGGCCCCATCATCGGTGCCGACCCGGCGGGGCGGGCCGTTACCCTTCCGCTGTTCTCCTCGGCCCGCCACCCCGTCGAATTCGCCGGAGGCCAATGGCAGGCCGGTCTGCTGCTCGGTCGCTGCATCGCCGCGGGCGCGGCGATCAGCGTGCACACCGCCGTACCAGCGCGCTGGCAGCATCTGCTGACGAGAATCGACGACCCTTGCGTATTCGCGCTCGGCGCCGTCGTACCCGGATCGCGGGCCGCGCTCATCGAGGTCGACCTGTTCGACGAATCCACGCCCGAACCCGACGCTCCGTATCGCTTCCGGCTCACGCGAGCCGGCTCGGGCGTCCCCGTCGAACAGGACGCGGCCGCGACCACGTGGGCACGGATCGACTGCACGTCCGAGGATCCTTCCAGCGTGGCCGTCGCCCTGCCCGGAGCCGGCTTCGACGTCGCCACCGTCGCCGCCGCACCAGAGCGCGACCTGGCCGCGGTGCGGTAGACGTCTACTCCGCCCGGTCGGCCTCGGCGCCGAGTGGCACGCGCGCACGAAAGAAGGTCCCCTTCGACGAGGCGACCGCGACGATGACGTCGGGATCGCCGTCGGCGAGCCACACGGCCTGGCCGGAGGACGCGGTGATGACCTCGCCACCGCCGCGGACTTCGATGCGGCCCGAGGTGACCGCCAGGATCTGCGGACCCGGCATGTCGAAGGAGATCGTCGAGGGCTGGTGCATGCCGGTTCCGTCGAGCTCGACCCGCGAGATCCGGAACTCCGGCGCGGGCGTCACGTAGATCCGTTCGGCGCCCAACGTCGTCACCTCCGGCGACAGCTGCACCGGCTGCACGGGCGCGAAGTCCAGGACGCGCAGCAGCTCGGGAACGTCGATGTGCTTGGGCGTGAGACCCCCGCGCAGCACGTTGTCGGAGTTCGCCATCACCTCGATGCCGGTGCCGCGCAGATAGGCGTGCAGATTCCCCGCCGCCAGATAGAGCGCCTGCCCGGGCTCGAGGTGGATGCGGTTGAGCAGCAACGACGCGAGCACGCCCGGATCGCGCGGGTAGGCCTCCCCCAGTTCGAGCAACGTGCGCAACTCGGCGTCGAACTCGGTCGGCCCGGCGGCCAGGACGGCGACCGCGGCATCGATCACGGCGGGCACCAGTTCGGCGAGCACGGCCTCGGGCAGGGTGATCCACGTCGTGAACAGCGCCCGCAGCCCGTGGCAATCGGGTTGGCCCGCGATCATCCCCAAGTACGGGTCCAGGGCGGGCAGCGACAGCTCGCGGAGCAGCTCGACCGTCCGTCCGGCGTCCCGGAAGCCGGCGAGCGCGTCGAAGGGCGTCATCGCCACGATCACTTCCGGCTTGTGCCAGGGATCGCGATAGTTGCGCTCGGGCGCGTCGATGCGGATTCCGGCCGCGTTCTCCCGCGCGAAGCCCTCGGCAGCCTGCTCGGCGCTCGGGTGGGCCTGCAGGGACAGCGGCTCGTCGGCGGCCAGAACCTTGAGCAGGTAGGGCAGCCGCACGCCGAACTCGTCGATCACCGGCTGGCCTAGCGCGGCGAGCGGATCGGCCTCGATCTCTGCCAGGAGCGAGTGGTCGGGCCGCCCGTGGTCGTCGAGGCACTGCGCCTGGCCGGCCGGGTGGGCACCGAACCAGAGTTCCGCCTCCGGGTGCGCGGACGGCGTCGGCAGGCCGCGGATCGTCGCGATGGAGGTGCGCGACCCCCAGGCATACGGGCGGATGAGCCCTTCGAGCAATTGCACCGCTACCGCGTCCCCAGCAGCGCGGCATACACCGCTGCCATTTCCAGCCGAGCAGCCAGGACCAGGTAGGTGAGCAGCGCCGACGCACCGTCGTCGACCGCTCCGGTCGCACCTGCCGCTGAAGCACCCTCCGGCGTCGCCTCGTCGGGTGCCGAGCCGACGAGAACCTCGGCGTCGGGGAGGGCGGCGACGCGTCGGCGCGCCTGCCACTGCTGGACCGGGGTGCTCAGGACGTGCAGCCGCGCGCGCTGCGGCAACGGCCCGTCGATCTCGGGGTCGTGGAAGAGGGCGTCGCTCGCCGACCCGCCCCGGTCGCGCAGAAGCTGGGTCATGGCGGCGGCGAGGTCGACGGCGGCGGCGGGCACTCCGCCGACGGCGAATAGCGTGCTAGCCGTGCGCGCGGCGAGCGCGTCGCCGGCCGGGCTGTCGCCGCTGAGCACCGGTGTCGCGGTGCGGAACCGCTCCGCCAGCGTCTTGGCGGGCGCACCGTAGGCGTCCTGGGACGGATGGTTGCGGGCGGCCTCGGCGTCGAGGGCGTCGGCGAGGAGCTCCAGATCCAGATCCCCGCCGATGTAGCGAACCTGCTTGAGCCCCTGGCACACCGCGACGAGCGCGGCGACCTGCCCGACGAAGCGGAACTGCTCGGGCACCTGGATCCGTGGCGACAGATCCATGCCACGCCCGCCCACCGCGCTGGCCAGCGGACCTTCCACGGGCGCGACGACGACGAACTCGGCGTGACGGCGAGACGCCCGCGACGCGGCATCGGCGAGGGCCAGATCCCCGGCGTCGTCGCCCACCAGCACAACGACGTCCAGCGGGCCGATCCAGCCGGGCAGCGCCGGTGCGGACACCAGCGGAACGTCGAGCCGTGCGGCGCTGTGGGCGACAACGAATCGCGCCGCCTGGGCCGCCGCCACCGAGGCGCCGGTCACGATCACTACGCTGCGCGGGCGCAGGGCCGACAGCGGCTCGATCACGCCTTCGCGAACCGCCTCGGCGACGGCCCGCACCTGTGCGCCGGCGCGCGCGGCGGCGTGCAGCAGACCATCGACGTCGGCATCGATGAGACTGCTCGGGTCGTCGAGGTCCACCTGTGTGGTGCGCATGCCTCTAGCGTATCCATCACCGCCGCGCCGTGGGCGCGCGCGGCTCAGTCCACGTCGGGCAGGACGCGCAAATGCCCGCGCCGACCGGGCCGCGGACGCGTCGACGTCGCGGCTTCCCGTCGCGAGGGGGCCACCGAGGGGCGCGGCGGCAGGTCGTCGAAGCCGTCGAGCGGCTCCGATCCGACCGCCACCGATTCGCGTACCGCCTCGGCGAGTGCGGTGAGTTCCTGCTCTTCCGGCGGTGCGCCGAAGCCGCTCACCGAACGCATGATCTCCCACCCGCGCGGCACCGTGATCCGGTCGGCGTGCTCGGCGCACAGATCCCACGAATGCGGCTCCGAAGCCCGTGCGAGTGGACCGATCACCGCCGTCGAACCGGCGTAGTCGTAGGTCAGCGTCGCCACGGCCGGGCGCGAACAGGCCGGGCGGCAGCACTGACGAAGATTGGTCACGCCTGCAAGATTAGCCCTCGACGGCAACAGCGAACGGGAGACACACCGGAGACCGCGCCGCCGTACGCGCCCGGTGCGGCCCTACACTCGTGGCCATGCGAGCAGAATCGTTGCGCACCAGGCGGGCCCGCGACCGCCGGGCACGGGGCCTCCGCTCGCCGCTGCTCCCGCAATCGGTCCCGGCCTGGACCTCGCGCGCCGACGAGTTCGACGCGGTGGTCATCGAGGCGATCGCCGAGATCGACGCGCGCTGGCACGATCAGCTCCGCGAACTCAACATCGCCGTCGACGACGTCCCCCGCATGCTGCCGAAGGATCCCGAATCGGTGGAATGGCCTGCGGAAGTCTCGGCCGACCGGGCCATACCGCTGGCCCGGCTCATCCCGGCCGGTGTCGATGTGGCCGGGAACGCGACGCGCGCGCAGATCGTGGTGTTCCGGCGCCCCCTGGAGGTTCGTTCCAAGGACCGCGACGACCTCGCCGATCTGGTGCGCGAGGTGCTGATCGAACAGGTGGCGACGTATCTGGGCGTCGATGAGGACACCGTGGAGAACGGCCCGTCCTAGCGATGGAACCGGGCCGGTGGTTCGGCGGCGTCAGATGATGCCGCGCTTGAGGCGGCGGCGCTCACGCTCGGACAAGCCGCCCCAGATGCCGAAGCGCTCGTCGTTGTGCAGGGCGTAGTCGAGGCATTCCGCCTTGACCTCGCAGCCCGAGCAGATGCGCTTCGCCTCGCGCGTCGATCCGCCCTTCTCCGGGAAGAAGGCCTCTGGATCGGTCTGGGCGCACAGCGCCCGTTCCTGCCAGGTCTCCTCCACCTCGTCGAAGAGCGCGTCGAAATCGTCGGTCACCACGGATAGGTGAAGTCGTGCACCCGAAGGTGCGCTCCCGGCATTCGGTGTCGGGATGCCGTACGCAGACGAGTCGTCGCCCAGCGGGTTCTTCATTCCCATCTCAGCGTCTCCTTCTCGTTGTCGCCCCAGCGCTGCCGTTTGGCAGCCGCTTCCGTCCAACAGCTACGTCGAACACCCGAATGTGCTTCTCGCTGTGTGTCGCGGCTGCCCCGACGACGCCGACCCATTCGGCGTCCACATCCGTCGGATTCGAACATACGGTCGAAGATGCTGTGCCTCAAGGCAATTCACTTCGTTGAGTGCCGCAAATTAAATCCGAAATGACACTGATGTGATTAGACACTCGGACCATCGTCCAGGTCAAGCCGAACGGCGAAACTCGCCTATACCACTGTCATCGCGAAACTCCGTGTCTCGACACGAACTCTAGGGATCCGCGTGTCTCACAGGCCGTGTTTCGCGACCACTACAGTGGACCATCGTGAAGGTCACTGTCCTCGTCGGCGGCGTCGGCGGCGCCCGCCTGCTGCTCGGCGTGCGCGAATTGCTGGGCGCCACCCCGTTCCCCGATCCCGACGACACCGGCTCCTCCGGCGGTTCGCCGCACACGGTGAGCGCCATCGTCAACGTCGGCGACGACGCGTGGATGCACGGCGTCCGAATCTGCCCTGACCTGGACACTTGCATGTATACCCTGGGCGGCGGCATCGACGAGGAACGGGCCTGGGGCCGGCGCGACGAGACGTGGCACGCCAAGGAGGAACTCGCAGCGTACGGGGCCGACCCGGACTGGTTCGGCCTCGGCGACCGCGATCTGGCCACTCACCTCATCCGCACGCAGATGCTCGAATCCGGCTTCCGCCTCACCGACGTCACCGCGGCGCTGTGCCGTCGATGGAATCCCGGCGTTCGACTTCTTCCGGTGACCGACGAGCGGCACGAGACCCACGTTGTGATCACCCCGCCCGAATCGACCGACGGCGCGCAGCGCGCCGTTCATTTCCAGGAATGGTGGGTGCGCTACCGCGCGCAAGTGCCGACCAGCGGGTTCGCCCAGGTGGGTGCCGACAACGCCTCGCTGACGCCCGAGGCGGCCGCCGCGATCGCCGATGCGGACGTCATCCTGCTCGCGCCGAGCAACCCGGTCGTCAGCATCGGGGCCATTCTGTCGGTCAATGGAATGCGTGCCGCCCTACGGACCGCGTCGGCGCCGATCGTCGGCATCAGTCCCGTGATCGACAACAAGCCGCTGCGCGGCATGGCCGACGAATGCCTGTCGGTGATCGGCGTCGCCACCACCGCCGAGGCCATCGCCGAACACTACGGCGCGCGGGGCCGCGCCGGCCTCCTCGACGGCTGGCTCGTCGCCGACGGGGATACGGCCTCGGTCGACGGCATCGCGATCGGCACCGCCCCGCTGCTGATGAGCAGTCCCCGGGCGACGGCGCAGATGGTGCGCGACGCGTGTGCGCTCGTCGGCGTCGACACCCCGGCCCTCGCGGAGGAGCGGTGACCGCCGACCACCGTGCTGGCGGCGCGGTCGAGCTCATCCCGATCCCCGGCTTGCCCGAGTTCCGCGCGGGTATGGATGTGGCCGCGGCCATCCTCGAAGCCGCCGAGCTCCGCGATGGCGACGTCGTGGTCATCACCTCGAAGGTCTTCTCCAAGACCGAAGGCCGCATGGTGGCCGCGCCGGCCGATCCGGACGAGCGCGATGCCCTGCGCCGGCGCCTCGTCGACGAGGAGTCGGTGCGCGTGGTGGCCCGCAAGAACCGCACCTTGATCACCGAGAACGCCTACGGCCTCGTCCAGGCGGCGGCGGGCGTCGACGGGTCGAACGTCGCTGCGGACGAACTCGCGTTGCTGCCCCTCGACCCCGATGCGAGTGCGGCGACGACGCGCGCCGCCTTCGCCGCCGCGGGAGTCGACGTCGCCGTCGTCATCACCGACACGATGGGCCGGGCCTGGCGCGTCGGGCAGACCGACGTGGCGATCGGATCGGCGGGGCTAGCGGTCGCGCACAGCTACGAAGGGCGCCGCGATAGCCACGGCAACGAACTGATCGTCACCGAGATCGCCGTCGCCGACGAGATCGCCGCGGCAGCCGACCTGGTCAAGGGCAAGCTCGACGGAATCGCCGCGGCGATCGTGCGGGGTTTGACTCCTCGCGACGACGGCAGCCGCGCGGCGGATCTGGTGCGCCCGGGCGCCGACGACCTCTTTCGGCTCGGCACCGATCTGGCCGTGGCGCAGGGGCGGCGGGAGGCGGTGCTGACGCGGCGGTCGGTGCGCGCTTTCGCCGACGAGCCGGTCGATCCGGCACAGCTGCGCGCGGCCATGGCCGAGGCGCTGACCGCGCCGGCCCCGCACCACACGCACCCGGTGCGTTTCCTGTGGCTGCGCGACCGCGAGCGTCGCGTGGCCCTGCTCGACGCGATGGGCAAGGCGTGGCGCGCCGATCTGCGTGGCGACGACAAGACGCCCGAGTCGATCGACAAACGTGTCCGGCGCGGGCAGATCCTCTACGACGCGCCCGAGATCGTCATCCCGTTCCTCGTCCCCGAGGGCGCCCACACCTATCCCGACGATCGCCGCAACGCCGCCGAACACACGATGTTCACCGTCGCGACCGGCGCAGCCGTCGGACTGCTCCTGGTGGCGTTGTCGGCCCGCGAGATCGGCAGCTGCTGGATCGGCTCGACGATCTTCGCCCCCGAGGTGGTCCGCGACCAGCTGGGGCTCGCCCCGCACTGGGAGCCGTTGGGGGCAATCGCCGTCGGGTACCTGCCGCAACGGCCCGACGACGGCTCGAACATCCCGCCGCGCGCTCCCGCCGACCCGACCGGGCTGGTCGTCGAGCTATGACCCTGCACGCCTCCACCCAGGCCGCGCTGACGTCCTTCCAGGCCTCCGACGCCGAGCAGGAGGGGCTGCGCCACACCTACCTGGCGTTCCTCGACGCGGCGCCCGACGGCTGCCTGCGCGCTCACGAGCCCGGCCACATCACCGCGTCGGCCCTGGTCGTGGATGCCGCCGCCACGCATGCGCTGCTCACCCTGCACCCGCGCGTCGGGAAGTGGGTGCAGCTCGGCGGGCACTGCGAGCCCGACGACAAGTCGATCGAGGCGGCCGCACTGCGGGAGGCAGCCGAGGAATCCGGCATCGCCGGGCTGACCCTGCTCCCGGACCCGGTGCATCTGCACACGCATCCGATCACCTGTTCGCTCGGGGTGCCGACGCGCCACCTCGACGTGCGGTTCGTCGCCGTCGCGCCGCCGACGCCGGATCGAACACTGCCGCGCCCCGAGCGCAGCGACGAATCGCTCGACCTGAAGTGGTTCCCGCTCGACGACCTGCCCAATCCCGAACTCGTCCCACTGGTCGACGCCGCTCGACGCCGGCTCGACTGATCCGTTTGCGGTTTGATCCGGTTTCCGGGCAAAACCGCAAAGGGATCGGCTATTGGACCGTGATGCCCTTGCCGATCGTCACTACTCCGCCGTCGCTGACCGAGTAGCGCTCGCGGTCGCGCTCGAGGTCGACGCCGAGCTGTGCCTCCGGCGCCACGACGACGTTCTTGTCGAGGATCGCGTTGCGGACCACCGCGCCGGAATTGATCCGGGCGCCCGGCATGACCACGCAGTTCTGCACGACCGCGCCCTCCTCGATGACGACGTCGGTCGAGATCACCGACCCGCTGACGGCCGTCGCCTTGACGATGGAGCCGGCACCGACGACCGAGTCCTGCACCGAGCCGCCCAAGATGAACTTCGCGGGCGGCAGGTTCGCCGTCTCGCCGCGAATCGGCCAGCGCCGGTTGTACAGCGTGAACACCGGGTTCGGGGACACCAGATCCATGTGCGCGTCGAAGAAGGCGTCGATCGTCCCGACATCGCGCCAGTAGCCGCGGTCGCGCTCGGTCGCACCGGGCACTTCGTTGTCGCGGAAGTCGTAGACGGCCGCCTCGCCTTTGGCGACGAAGGCCGGAATGATGTCGCCGCCCATGTCGTGGCCGGAGTCGTCGTTCTCCGAGTCCGCGCGCAACGCCTCGATCAGCGCTTCGGTGGTGAACACGTAGTTGCCCATCGATGCCAGCGTCGTCGCGGGGTCGTCGGGAGTGGCGGGTGGATCGGCCGGCTTCTCCAGGAAGCGGGTGATGCGACCGGCCTCGTCGGCATCGATACAGCCGAGCGCGGACGCCTCTTCGCGCGGCACACGGATGCCGGCGACCGTCGCGCTGGCGCCGGACGCGATGTGGGCCTCCACCATCTGCGACGGGTCCATCCGGTACACGTGGTCGGCGCCGAATACCACCAGGTAGTCGGGATTCTCGTCGTAGACCAGGTTCAGCGACTGCAGGATGGCGTCGGCGCTGCCGGTGAACCAGCGCTTGCCCAAGCGCTGCTGGGCGGGCACCGAGGTGATGTACTCGCCGTGGAAGCCGCTCGACCACCACGTCTGAGCGATGTGGCGGTCCAGCGAGTGCGACTTGTACTGCGTCAGTACGCAAATGCGCTCGTATCCCCCGTTGACGAGGTTGGAAAGCACGAAGTCGATCAGCCGATAGCTGCCCCCGAAGGGTACTGCCGGCTTAGCGCGGTCGTTGGTGAGCGGATACAGGCGCTTGCCCTCGCCGCCGGCGAGCACGATTCCCAGGACATGTGGCGCTGCTCTCACGCCTCCAACCTAGCCCAGTCGGTCACCCGCTGCGCGCCACGGTCACGTCGACCGACGTGGTCACCTCGACCGTATTGTCCGATCCGCACAGCTGTCGTGCTCGTGCGCGCAACTGCTCGGGGCTCGTGTGGAAGGCACTGGGCCCCATGGCGACCGCATCGACGACGGCATCCGCGGTCCACGCGTCGCGCCTTGAGATCGCCGTGGTGGAAACCGGCCCGAATCCGGCGGCCGCCAGCGACTCTCCCAGCCGTTCGACCTTGTCGGGCGCGACGTCGAGCATCCCCATGGGCTCGATCAGTTCGGCGAGATGGTCGACGCGCGGAGTCGCGACGACGAGGGTTCCGCCGGACACCAGCACACGGCGCGCCTGCGCCAATCCGCGCGGGGCGAACACCGACACGACGACGCTTGCGCAGCCGTCGGCCAGCGGCCACGGCTGCCACAGGTCGGCGACGGCGGCGGCCGCTCGATCATGCGCCTTGGCGGTGGCCCGCGCGGCGTACTTGGAGAGGTCCAGGCCGAGGCCGAGCGCGTCGGGGTGGGCATCGAGGCAGCTGGCGAGGTACTGCCCGGTCCCGCATCCGGCATCGACGATCAGCGGTGACTTCCGAGGCCGTTCATGAGTGTCCTCAGCGGTGTCGGTCAGCGCGGCGGCGACACTGCCCGCGACGGCCTCCCGCAACGCGCGGTACGGGAGTCCGGCCAGGGCCGCACGGCGAGCCGCGATCATCTCGGCGGTGTCCGAACTCAATCCGGTGCTGCGACCGGTCAATAGCGAAACGTAGCCCTGACGGGCGATGTCGAAGCGGTGTCCCCGGCCGCACCCCAGGGTTGCGGCGGACACCCGCGTCAGCGATTGGGCGCAGACCGGGCAGCGCACGGCGCCCAGCACCCGGTCCAACGCGGTCCCGGGGTCTCCCCCGGTGCTCGATGGCGTCAGCCGGCGACTCCGCGCAGCTCCTCGCCGAGCGCGGCCGCTTCCTCAGCCGTCAACTCCACGACGAGGCGTCCGCCACCTTCGATCGGGATTCGCACTACGATCCCGCGACCCTCCTTGGCTGCTTCCATCGGGCCATCTCCGGTGCGTGGCTTCATCGCCGCCATCGTGCAACTCCCTCCGAGTTTTCAATCCGCTTCATTATACCTGGTCATCGCGATGGGCCGCGCGTCGGCCCACGCCCGGCGACTGCGCATCGGTGGCCGATTCGCCCGGTCCGCCACGCTCTCTCAGCGCGTCGGCGACACCGCGCAATTCGTCGATCTCGCGGGCCAGCTTCTCCAGCGTCCAGTCGACCTCCGCCTGCTTATATCCGCGGAACACGAGCGCGAAGCGCACCTTGCGCACATCGTCGCCGGTGATCCCGGCGCGCGGCAGTTGGGTGACCGTCAGGTCGTCGTCGAGCGGGGCCAGATCCTCCCCGCGGCCGAAAACGAACCACACGAGCAGGAAGAGCAGCCCCGACGCCAGGACCAGGCCGGCGGCGTAGCTTGCGAGCATCAACATCGGATCACTCCCGGATCAGAATCGAATCCATGGGCGGACGGTCGGCGAGGACGGTTTCGGTCACCTGAGTGGCGAAGGACCCGTCCGGTGCCGCGGCGAACTGGACGAGCGGCGCCTGCGAATCGTCGATCCCGCACCGACGAAGCAAAGTCCCCACGATCTGGCGGCTCATCACCCCGAGTTCGGTGAGCGGACGGTGCCGGTGCATGCGCACCCCGAGGTTCACTTGGCCGATGGCCTGTGGTCCCCGGGCTTCGTGCGTGTCGATCAGCAGTCCGATCTCCACGCCGTACCCGGGCGCGAACGGCAACGACGACAGCAGCTCGCGGGTACCGGCGTACTCCCCGCCGAGGGGCTGCACGACATGGGACAACTCGGGGCGCAACGCCGCGAGGAGCGGCCGCGCGACGAGTTCGGTTACCCGGCCGCCGCCGTCCTCCACGTGCTGGGCCGCGGTCCGCCAGGGCCGGCGGTAGTAGCCCTTGACCAGCTGCACGCTGGGCTGGGTCAGAATCGGCCCGACGAGCTTCGGCACGAACATCGGATCCGGCGACACCAGATCGGCGTCGATGAAGACGAGGATGTCGGCGGTGGTCGCGGCGATCGACCGCCACAGCACCTCGCCCTTGCCGTCGACGGGCGGGATCTGCGGCAGCGCCTCCTCGCGGCTGACGACGCGCGCTCCCGCCTCCCGGGCCTGCGCGGCGGTGTCGTCGGTGGACCCGGAATCGAGCACGAGCAAGTCGTCGACCAGCCCGCCGAGCAGCGGGCGGATCGAGGCGACGACACCGGCGACCGTGTCGGCCTCGTTGAGTGCCGGCAGCACGACGGCGATGGTGCGCCCCGTCTTCGCCGCCGTCAGCTCGGCGATCGACCACGCCGGGCGGTCCCAGGTCGCGATCGCCGCACCGGGCACCTCGGGCACAGCGCCGCTCATGCCAGCCCCCGAACCGCTCGGACCGGACCGCGCCGGCCCGTGATCGCCGCGACCATCTCGACGACCCGACGTGTCGCGGCGACCTCGTGCGCCCGGAAGATCCGTGCGCCGTGCTCGGCGGCCAAGGCCGTCGCCGCGAGCGTCCCGTCGAGGCGCTCGTCGAGCTCGACCCCGAGGGTCTCGCCGACGAAATCCTTGTTGCTCAACGCCATGAGTACGGGACGGCCGGTGGCCACCAGCCGGTCGGTGCGGCGCAGCAGCGCCAGCCCGTGGTGGGTGTTCTTCCCGAAGTCGTGGGTGGGATCGACGATGATGCCGTCGGCGCGCACGCCGGCGGCCTCGGCTTTGCGCGCCGCCTCGGTCAGCTCGGCGACGACCGCGTCGACCACCCCGTCGGCGTCGTCGCCGTAGCGGACGCGGTGCGGGCGGGTGCGCGGCGTCGCTCCGCCGGTGTGCGAGCAGACCAATCCGGCACCGCGTCGCGCGGCGACGCCCACCAGGTCCTGGTCGGCGCCAGCCCACGTGTCGTTGATGAGGTCGGCACCGGCGTCGCAGGCGAGGTCGGCCACGGCCGCGCGCCAGGTGTCGACGCTGATGAGCACGTCGGGGAACTGGGCGCGCACCCACGCGATGAATCCGACGACCCGCTCGGCCTCGGCGTCGGCCGCAACGCTTTCGCCCGGCCCGGCCTTCACTCCACCGATGTCCACGATGTCGGCGCCCTCGGCGATCACCTGCTCGACCCGGCGACGAGCGGCATCGTCGTCGAAACTCGCCCCCCGGTCGTAGAAGGAGTCGGGCGTGCGGTTGACGATCGCCATCACCAGCGCCCGGTCGTCGGCCACGGGCCGTCCGCACAGCGTGGTCGTCGACGGCGCCGGGAACGAGGTGAGCGGGCCGCGTTCTCCCGGGGTCGTGGTCACCGCATCCACGCTACCGGGCAGCCGTGCACCGTTGATCAGCCGCGGGGTGCCCGGGCCGCGGCAACGTCGGCGGCATAGTCGTCGTAGGCGTCGACGAAGCCGTCGGCACGGCCGCGAAGGACGTAGAGCGGGTCGTCGCCGACGCCGGTGAACCCTTCGTCGCGCAGATCGACCTTGCGGGTCTTGAACGTCGACGTCGCCTCCACGGCACCGATGACGCGGATGAACAGCGGTACCGCGTAGGCCGGCAGCGTCCGGTAGAGGTGCTCGGCGAGGCCCTTGCCGTCGAACTCCGCCCCGTCGGCGAGGGTGACGGCGGCCATGCCGGCCTTGCCGTCGCAGCCGGGGACCTCGACGCCGTAGACCACGGACTGTTCGACGGTATCGTGACCGTCGAGCGCGCCCTCGACCTCGGTAGTCGCCACGTTCTCGCCCTTCCAGCGGAACGTGTCGCCGAGGCGGTCGACGAACGCGATGTGGCCCCAGCCGACCTCGCGGACGAGGTCGCCGGAGTTGAACCACTCGTCGCCGGCCTTGAACCCGTCGCGGATGATCTTTTTCTCCGTCGCCTTCGCGTCGGTGTAGCCGTCGAGCGGCACGCGGTCGCTGATCTGCGAGATCAGCAGGCCGGGCTCGCCCTTGCGCACGGTACGCAGCCGCCCGCTGCCGTCGCGTTTCGGCTCGCCGGTCTCCTGGTCGTAGGCGACGACCTTGAACGGCAGCGGGCAGAAGCCGGCGGTCTTGGCGACCGTGAAGACGTTCACGAAGGCCAGGTTCAGCTCACTCGCACCGTAGAACTCGACGATCCGCTTCACGCCGAACCGTTCGACGAACTCGTCCCAGATCTCCGGGCGCATCCCGTTGCCGACGGCCAGGCGCACGCCGTGGGTGCGGTCGGTCGGCTTCGGAGGCTGCGCGAGCAGGTAGCGGCACAGCTCGCCGATGTAGCAGAACGCGGTCGCGCGGTTGAGGATGATGTCGTCCCAGAACCTCGACGCCGAGAACTGCTTGGCGATCGCGACCGTCGCGCCCGCTGCGAGCACCGCGCCGAGCGACACCGACAGCGCGTTGTTGTGGTAGAGCGGCAGCGGAATGTACATCGTGTCGGTGCTACGCAGGCGTACCGCCATACCGCCGATGCCGGACATGTTGGCCAGCCACCGGTTGTGGGACATGACGCTGGCCTTCGGCAGGCCGGTCGTCCCCGACGTGAAGATGTAGAAGGCGTTGGTCGACGCCGGCAGGGTCTCGGTCACCTCGGGATTGGTCGCCGGACGCGTCGACGACAGCTCGTCGAACTCGGCGTAGCCGTAGACGTGCTCGGGCCGGACGGTCGGCGAGATCGACTCGAAGGATTCCGCACAGTCCGGGTCGTGGACCAGGACCTTCGCACCGAGCAGCTTCATCGAGTGGTCGGCGATCTCGCCCTGCTGGTTGTAGTTCATCATCCCGGCGATGGCGCCGAGCTTGACCGTCGCCAGGGTCAGGTAGAGCAGCGTCGGCGAATTCTTGCCGAGCAGCGCAACGACGTCGCCGACACCGACCCCGTCGGCGGCGAGCTGCGCCGCGTAACGGTTGACGATGGCATTGGCCTCGCCATAGGTCGTGGTGTTGCCCTCGAAGCGGACGAAGGGCCGCTCCGGGTGGCGGCCGGCGTGGCGCTGGAAGATGCTGCCGATGGTCCTGCGGGCATCGGCCGGCCGATGGATCAGGCCGGGCGCGTGTTTCAGCATCAGCGGTGCCGATGGAACCATGTCCACCACACCCTTCGCCAGGTCGGTCAACCGCACCTTTTTGGTCGCGGAGTTCGCCATTTTCGTCCCCTCGTCGATGGTTCCCAGCAATCTTACTGTTGGGTAACGAGCGTCACAGCACCCGCCACCGAACCGGCGATCAGCAGGCGGTCCAGCGCCTCGTCGGTGACGAAGCCCTCGCCGCGCAGATCCGTGAGCCATTGCAGGAGCGGACGGTAGAAACCGTCGGCGTCGAGGAGGACGACCGGCTTGTCGTGCTCGCCGAGGAACCCGCCGGTCCACGTCTCGAAGAGTTCCTCGAGAGTCCCGATCCCGCCGGGCAGCGTGATGAACCCGTCGGCGCGCTCCTCCATCAGCCGCTTGCGTTCGCGCATCGTCTCGGTGACGACGAGTTCGTCGCTGTCCCGATCGGCGGCCTCCCGGTCGACGAGATGCCCCGGGATGATCCCGACGGTCTTGCCCCCGGCGGCCCGCGTCGCACCGGCGACGGCGCCCATCATGGAGACGTTGCCGCCGCCGCTGACGAGCGTGTGCCCCGCCTCGCCGAGTGCGGTGCCCAGGTCGACGGCGAGGTCGAGGTAGCGCTGCGGTACGTGCCGTCCGGACGCGCAGTAGACACAGATCGCGGCCAACTATGCCTCCTCGCGCGCGGCCCGGGACGCTTCGAGGACGGCGACGACCTCGGCCGGGGTGTCGACGACGGTGAGCAGGTCGCCGTCGGAGCCGTTGATCATCGCTTCGTCGACGAGCCGGGTGCGGATCCAGTCGACGAGCCCGCCCCAGAACTCGCTGCCCACCAGGATGATCGGGAACTGGGTGACCTTGTGCGTCTGCACGAGGGTCAGCGCCTCGAACAGCTCGTCGAGGGTGCCGAACCCGCCCGGAAGGCAGACGAAAGCCTGGGCGTACTTGATGAACATCGTCTTGCGCGCGAAGAAGTAGCGGAAGTTGACGCCGATGTCGATGAAGGGGTTGAGGCCCTGCTCGAAGGGCAACTCGATGCCGAGACCGATCGAGCGCGCCCCCGCCTGGCGGGCACCCCGGTTGACCGACTCCATGCTGCCCGGACCGCCCCCGGTGATGACGGCGTAGCCGGCCTCGCCGATCGCACGACCGAGGTCGACGCCGAGTTCGTAGGCCTCGGTGCCCAGTCGGGTGCGAGCCGATCCGAAGACGGTGACCGCGTCCTCGACGTGCAGCAGCGCGTCGAAGCCGGCGACGAACTCCGACTGGATCCGCAACACGCGCCACGAGTCGTCGATCTTGACCTGGTTGACGTCGGCGGTCGTTCGCGGCGGCCGCCGGTTGAGCAACCGCCGATCGGAGGTGATCTCGAGGTCGGCGGTGTCGGCGCACAGCCAGGTGGGGCCGACGTAGCGGCCGGGGTCCGAGGTGGTCTCGCTCATGACCGGTCCCCCGTCAGGTAGTCGCGCAGCACCCGGTGCACCGCGTGGATCTCCGCGACGGCGACGTGTTCGTCGCGCCGGTGGGCGATGCTCGGGTCGCCCGGGCCGAAGTTGACGGCCGGGATGCCGCGTGCGGCGAACCGGGAGACGTCGGTCCAGCCGTATTTCGCGCGGAAGCGGTTGTCCGCGGCGGCCACCAGCTCGGCCGCCGCGGGGTTCGACAGACCGGGCAGCGCCCCGGCGGCCGAATCGGTCAACTCCACGGCGAGGTCGGCTCCGCCGGGCGCCGACGCGATGACCTCGCGCACGTGGGCCAGCGCCTGGTCCGGGGTGCGGTCGGGCGCGAAGCGGAAGTTGATGTCGACGCTCGCCTCGTCGGGCACGACGTTGCCCGCGACACCGCCGTTCACCGCGACGGCCTGCAGCCCCTCGCGGTACTCGCAGCCGTCGATGTCGACGCGACGCGGCTCATAGTCCGCGAGGACGCCGAGCAAGCCGGACAACCGGTGAATGGCGTTGTCCCCCATCCAGGCTCGCGCGGTGTGGGCCCGCACACCGGAGGTGCTCACCCGCACCCGCAGCGTGCCCTGGCACCCCGCCTCGATGAGTCCTCCGGTCGGTTCGCCGAGAATCGCGACGTCGGCGTCGAGCCACTCCGGCCGCTCCCGTTCGATCACCCCGAGACCGTTGTACTTCGCCGCGATCTCCTCGCAGTCGTAGAAGACCAGCGTGAGGTCGTGGCGCGGATTCTCCAGGGTCGCGGCCAGGTGCAGGAACACCGCGTCGCCCGACTTCATGTCGACGCTGCCGCACCCGTGGATGATGTCACCGGCTCCGGGATCGCCGGCGGCCGAGTCGGTTCGCTTCTCCCACCGGTGCGGCACGTTGTCGGCGATCGGCACGGTGTCGAGGTGTCCGGCCAGCAGCACGCGCCGCTCGCGCCCGAGACTCGTCCTGGCCAGCACCCGGTTACCGTCGCGGACGATTTCGAAGCCGTCGGTCTGTGCGTGCAGTGCCGCGGCCACCGCGTCGGCGATCGCCTCCTCCTCGCGCGACGGGCTGGCGATGTCGATGAGCGCAGCGGTGAGCAACGCCGGGTCGGCGCGCAGGTCAAGAGCCATGGTGATCACCGTACCGGGGCGACGCCGCCGCTAGCCGGTCGCCAGTGGCTCTAGTGCGCGACGGCACCGTGTGCGCCAACTCCGGTGAGCGAACGGACCTCCATTTCGGCGTTGCGCGCCGGATCGCCGCGGTCGGGCGAGGTGAGTGTCCCGACGATGCCGAGCAGAAACGCCAGTGGGATCGAGACCAGTCCGGGGTTCTGCAGCGGAAACCAGTGGAAGTCGACGCTGGGAAGCATGGCGCTAGGACTCCCAGAGACGGCCGGCGAGAACACGATCAGCACGATCGCCGACACCAATCCGCCGTACATGCTCCACAACGCGCCGCGTGTGTTGAACCGGCGCCAATACAGCGAGTAGAGGATCGTCGGCAGGTTCGCCGACGCGGCGACCGCGAAGGCCAGCGCGACCAGGAAGGCGATGTTCTGGCCGTTGGCCAGGATGCCGAGGATGATGCCGAGGATGCCCAGCACCACGACGGTGATGCGCGAGACTCGCACCTGCTCCTCGCCGCTGCAGTGGCCGCGTTTGATGACGCTGGCGTAGATGTCGTGAGCGAAGGATGCCGATGCCGTGATCGCCAGTCCGGCAACGACCGCCAGGATGGTCGCGAAGGCTACCGCGGAGATCACGCCCAGCAGGATCGTCCCGCCGAGTTCGAGCGCCAACAGCGGAGCGGCGGCGTTCTCCTTCCCGGCGGCGGCCAAGATCTTGTCGGGACCGACGAAGGCGGCGGCACCGTAACCGAGGATCAGGGTGAACAGGTAGAAGGCGCCGATGAGCCCGATCGCCCAGACCACCGAGCGACGCGCCTCCTTGGCGGTCGGGACGGTGTAGAAGCGCATCAGCACGTGTGGCAGTCCGGCGGTGCCGAGCACGAGTGCGATGGCCAGCGAGAGGAAATCCACCTTCGTCATCATCGACTCGCCGTATTTGGCGCCGGGCGCGAGAACGTCGCGCGCCGCCACCGCCTCGTCGGCGGACTTCGCGATCTCGGCCTGGGCGAGACCGAGCAGTTCCGAGACGTTGACGCCCACCTTGAGGAGCACGATGACGGTCATGACGCCGGCACCCGTGATGAGCAGCACCGCTTTGATGATCTGCACCCACGTCGTGCCCTTCATGCCGCCGATCAGCACGTACGCGATCATCAGCAGACCCACCACCGCGATGACGATCGACTGGCCGGCGCGGGAGTCGACATCAAGCAGCAGTGCCACCAATCCGCCGGCGCCGGCCATCTGCGCGAGCAGGTAGAACAACGAGACGGTCAGCGTCGAAATCGCCGCGGCCGTGCGCACCGGCCGTTCATTGAGCCGGAAGCTGAGCACGTCGGCCATGGTGAAGCGGCCGGTGTTGCGCAACAGTTCGGCCACCAGCAGCAGGGCGACCAGCCAGGCGACGAGAAATCCGATCGAGTACAGGAATCCGTCGTACCCGTAGATGGCGATGGCCCCGGCGATCCCGAGAAAGCTGGCCGCCGAGAGATAGTCGCCGGCGATCGCGACGCCGTTCTGCTGGCCGGAGAAGGAGCTGCCGCCGATGAAGAACTGCGACGCCGTGGAGTTGTTGCGGCTGACCCGGATCACCACGAAGAGCGTGACCGCGACGAAGGCGACGAAGATCGCCATGTTGACGGCGGGGTTGCCGACCGCCGATTCGGCGGCGATCACCGTCATCGCGCTGCCCCGGCCTGAAAGTCGCCGTCGGCGAAGCGTTTACGGACGGCCTCGGCGGCCGGGTCGAGCTTGCGATCGGCGAAACGGATGTAGGCGGCGGTGATGGCGAAGGTGGTGACGAACTGCAGCAGGCCGAGGATGAGGCCCACGTTGATCCTCCCCCACACCGGGGTCGCCATGAAGTCGTGCGCGAAGGCGCCGAGTAGGACGTACGTCGTGTACCAGACGAGGAAGAAGACGGTCATCGGGAAGACGAACCGCCGCAAGGTCCGCCGCAACGTCTCGAACTCGGGACTGGCGGCGGCCGCGAGGAACTCATCGTCGCTCGGGGTGAGCCGCTCGGGCTGATCGTCTGGGTCGGACACAGCATCCTCCTCTGATGTGGCGCCGATCACACGGCGGTGCTGCGACGCTAGCAGCCAAGGGCCGTCTCGCGGACACGGGTAGGATTTCCGACCGTGAGCAACCAAGGAGCATTCGCGGTCGGGATCGCAACGATCGCCGACGATGACACCGTCCTGGACACCTGGTTTCCCGAGCCCGAGCTCGGGGTCGTCTCCTCGTCGGGCACGAAGGTGCTCGACGGCGCAGACGTGCCCGAGACGCTGGCACCGCTGGTAGGGACCGATGCCGACCGCGGCGTTCGGACCGTCGCGGTGCGCACGACCATCGTCGACCTCTCGTCGGCCCCCGCCGACGCCCACGATGTGTACCTGCGCCTGCATCTGCTCAGCCACCGGCTCGTCGCACCGCACGCGGTCAACCTCGACGGCCAGTTCGGGATCCTCAGCAACGTCGTGTGGACCAGCTTCGGCCCCTGCAAGACCGAGGGTTTCGAGGAGGTCCGGGCCAAGCTGCGCGCCCGCGGCCAGGTCACCGTGTATGCGATCGACAAGTTCCCGCGCATGGTCGACTACGTGATCCCCTCCGGCGTGCGCATCGGCGACGCCGATCGCGTCCGCCTCGGCGCCCACCTGGCCGAGGGCACGACCGTCATGCACGAAGGTTTCGTGAACTTCAACGCCGGCACGCTCGGGAACTCGATGGTCGAGGGCCGCATCTCGGCGGGCGTCGTCATCGGCGAAGGATCCGACATCGGCGGCGGTGCGTCGACGATGGGCACGCTGTCGGGCGGCGGCAAGGAGATCATCTCCCTCGGCAAGCGCTGCCTGCTCGGCGCGAACTCCGGCTGCGGGATCCCGCTCGGCGACGACTGCGTGATCGAAGCGGGCCTCTACATCACCGCGGGGACGAAGGTCGTCGGACCCGATGGCACCGAGGTCAAGGCGCGAGACCTGGCCGGGCAGTCGAACATCCTGTTCCGCCGCAACAGCACGACCGGCGTCGTCGAGGTGGTGCCGTGGAAGGGTGACGGCATCGCCCTGAACGACGCGCTGCACAAGCACAACTGATCCCGCACGCTTTCGCTCTTCCCGCAGCGATCGGTGCGGGAAGGGCGAAACGGCGCGGGAGGAGCGGTCGGCTCGGCGTAGCGTTGGCGGGGTGGACGCCGAACAGTTGTGGACAAGGACTGACGAATACCTGACGCGAACCGTCGCCGACGACGCCGCGGATTTCGATTTCATCCGCCAAGCTCAGGCCGACGGCGGGCTACCCGACATCGCCGTCTCCCCCAACGAGGGCAAATTCCTCTACCTGCTCGCCCGCATCGGCAATGTCCGCCGGGCACTGGAGGTCGGGACGCTGGGCGGGTACAGCACCGCGTGGCTGGCCAAGGCCGTCGGCGCGGACGGGCTGGTGGTCAGTCTCGAAAGCGAACGCGAACACGCCGATGTCGCGGCCGCGAGTCTGCGCACCGCCGGCCTGGCCGACCGTGTCGAGGTCCTCGTCGGCGCGGCCCTGGAGACGCTGCCCACCGTCACCGGACCGTTCGACCTCGTCTTCCTCGACGCGGACAAGGCGAACAACCCGAACTACCTGGAGTGGTCGCTGCGGCTCACGAAGCCCGGCGCGATCATCGTCGTCGACAATGTCGTGCGGCGGATCGAGGAGGAGAGTCCCGACGGAGACGGCACGCGCCGCACGCTGGAGATCCTGGGCAGCGACCCGCGCCTGGACGCGACCGCGCTGCAGACCGTCGGGGTGAAGGGCTGGGACGGCTTCGCCGTCGCCGTCGTGCGCGGCACCTGACCTCGGTTCACATCGAAGGTCGCCGGGTCTCGATACACCGCCCTCGCACGCTCGGGCGGCACTCGACCACCCAACAACGTCGCCCCCCCCGCAAGCACGATTTCGACCACCCATAGGCCCGCCTCGCCGTCGTGCGGGGTCTCGATACACCGCCCTCGCACGCTCGGGCGGCACTCGACCACCCAAATGCCACGGTGATAGAGGGTGGTCACACCGCGGGCGCGGTCAACCTCCGAGCCGCCTCGGCGATCTGTTCGTCGGAGGCGGTGAGAGCGATCCGCACGTGCGTCGCGCCCGCCGGACCGTAGAAGTCGCCGGGAGCAGCCAGGATTCCGCGCTCGGCAAGCCAGTGGTGGGTGATCCGCGCGTCCTCGTCACGGGTGGCCCACAGGTAGAGCCCCGCCTCCGAGTGGTCGACGCGAAGCCCCGCCTCGACCACGGCGGGTTTGAGCACGTCGCGCCGAGCCCGGTAACGGTCGGCCTGCTCCTGGACGTGGCGGTCGTCGTTCAGGGCCGCGGTCATCGCGGCCTGGATCGGGAACGGCACCATCAACCCGGAATGCTTGCGCACGGCGAGCAGTTCGGCGACGAGATCGGCGTCGCCGGCGAAGAACCCCGCCCGGTACGACGCCAGGTTCGAGATCTTCGACAGCGAGTGGACCGCGAGCAATCCGGTCGCGTCCCCGTCGCACACGCGGGGATCCAGGATCGAAACGGGCTCGGCATCCCACGCGAGGCCCAGGTAGCACTCGTCGGACACGACGACGGCGCCGTGCCGGCGCGCTCGGGCGACGACCTCGCGCAGTTCGTCGATGCCCGTCACCGCTCCGGTCGGGTTCGACGGCGAGTTCACGAAGACCAGGTCGGCATCGGCATCGACAGCGGCGTCGGCGCGTAACGCTCGGGCACCGGCGAGGAGGGCGCTCACCTCGTACGTGGGGTAGGCCACCGTCGGGATGACCACGGTGGAGTCCGACCCCAAGCCGAGGACCGAGCAGATCCCCGCGATGGCCTCTTTGGTGCCGATGACCGGCAGGATCTGGTCGCCGGAGAGTTCGACCGTCCCGTAACGCCTGGTCAACGCGGCGGCGGCAGCGTCGCGCAACTCGGCGGTCCCGACCGTCGTCGGGTAGCCGGGGAACGCCGAGGCGGCCGCCAGCGCGTCGCGGATGATCGGGGCGACCGGGTCGACCGGCGTGCCGACGGACAGGTCGACGAGCCCGCCCGGACGAGCCGCGGCCGTCGCGCGGGCACCGGCGATGGTGTCCCAGGGGAAATCCGGGAGCGCAGCACTCACCCGACGGCGGGCCGAACTCCCCCTCGCTGCGCTCGCACCGGTCACGCGGTCAGTCCTCGCCCATCGGCGGCAGGCCCTTGATGAACGGCGGGTCGTAGTCGACCTTGCCGGTCTTGCTGGCGCCGCCGGGTGAGCCCAGGTCGTCGAAGAAGTCGACATTGGCCGCCACGTAAGGCTCCCACTCGTCGGGCACGTCGTCCTCGTAGAAAATCGCCTCGACCGGGCAGACGGGCTCGCAGGCGCCGCAGTCGACGCACTCGTCCGGCTGGATGTACAGGCTGCGGCCACCCTCGTAGATGCAATCCACGGGACACTCTTCGACGCAAGCCTTGTCCATGACGTCCACACAGGGCTCGGCGATGATGTAGGTCACCACGGTCTCCTTAACAATGCAGGCTCACGACGCCGGAACGAGCGTGGGCGCCGGGCGATGCGGCGATGGGCTGGGCCGCGACGCCCCGAATAGCTGAAGTCTTCAACCCAAGATTATCGGTCATGGGCGATGGCCAGCGAAATCGGGGCTCCGTGAGCATGGCCAGGATCACTCACCCCTCCGTCGACGAGCCCGTATTCGGTGGTCCGCTGGCGGGCCGGCCGGCCGATTCCCTCGGCGATCGAATGCAGTTCGGCGACGGTTTTCTCCGACCCGTGCATCGACCCGGCCATCCGCGAGATGGTCTCCTCCATCAGCGTCCCGCCGAGGTCGTTCGCCCCGCCGTTCAACATGGCACGGGTACCGGCGACGCCGAGCTTGACCCAGCTCGTCTGGATGTTGTGGATCCGGCCGTGCAACATGACGCGAGCCAGGGCGTGCACCGCCCGGTTGTCGCGCTGGGTCGGTCCGGGGCGGGCCGCGCCGGCCAGATACAGCGGCGAACTCTGGTGCACGAACGGCAGCGGTACGAACTCGGTGAATCCCCCGGTATCGTCCTGGATCCCGCGCAGGATGTTGAGGTGGGCCACCCAGTGCCGCGGGGCGTCGACGTGGCCGTACATCATCGTCGAGCTGGACCGCAGCCCGACGCGGTGCGCCGTGGAGACGACGTCGATCCAGGTCGCGGTCGGCAGCTTGCCCTTGGTGAGGACCCAGCGAACCTCGTCGTCGAGGATCTCCGCCGCGGTGCCGGGGATGGTGTCGAGTCCGGCTTCGCGGAGCGCGGTCAGCCAGTCCCGCACCGACTGTCCGCCGCGCGAGGCGCCGTTGACGATCTCCATCGGGCTGAACGCGTGCACATGCATGGACGGCACCTTCGCCTTGACGGCGCGCACCAGATCGGCGTAGCCGGTCACGGGGAGTTCGGGATCGATCCCGCCCTGCATGCAGACCTCGGTCGCACCGGCGACGTGGGCCTCCCATGCCCGGTCGGCCACCTCGTCGGCCGAGAGGGTGAACGCATCCGCGTCGCCCTTGCGCTGCGCGAACGCACAGAACCGGCACCCGGTGTAGCAGATGTTGGTGAAGTTGATGTTCCGGTTGACGACGTAGGTGACGTCGGGGCCGACCACGTCCGCGCGGATCGAATCCGCCAGCGCCACCAGGGCTTCCAGGTCGTCCCCCTCGGCCGTGGCGAGCGCGAGGTAGTCCGCGTCGCTGCAGCCGGCCGGATCGGACTCGGCGTGGCGCAGCGCAGCGGCAACGTCCGACGACAGTCGGCCAGCGGCTCGGGTCGACGACAATCTGCCCGGCGCGCCGGATTCGGCGTCGGCGAGGGCCTGCACCTGGCCCCGCACGGTCTCCCAGTCGCCGAAGGCCGAGCCGAGGTCGCTGCGCGTCTCGGTGCGGCGTCCTTCGCCGTCGATCTCGGTGTTCAGGTCGACGCGCCCCGACGACGCCCACTCTTCGTCGGGCTCCTGCCACGGCAACCCGGCGGGCGCCGCCTCCGGCGAAGCCAGCCCGGTCGCCGCGTGCGCGAGCGCGCGCACGTGCGTCGCCACCCGCGGGTCGATCCAGGGGGACCCGGCCAACACGTACTCCGGGTGCGTGTTCAGTCGTTCAGCCAGCGTGAACCCGTTCTCGGCGGTGATGTCGGCCAGGGTGTCGAGGTTCGGCCAGGGCCGCTCGGGGTTGACATGATCGGGCGTCAGGGGCGACACCCCGCCCCAATCGTCGATGCCGGCCGCGATGAGGTCGGCGCACTCGGCGGGGTCGACCAGATTGGGCGGCGCCTGCACCCGCATCGCCGGTCCGAGCAGCAGTCGCGTGACGGCGATCGCGGCCCGGTACTCGGCGAGATCGGCGTCGGGCACCGCGCGCATCGCCGTGTCGGGCTTGGCCCGGAAGTTCTGCACGATCACTTCCTGGATGTGACCGTAGGCCTTGTGGCTGGCGCGGATCGCCATGATCGACTCGGCGCGCTCGACGCGAGTCTCGCCGATCCCGACGAGGATGCCGGTGGTGAAAGGCACGGAGAGCCGACCGGCGTCGGTCAGCACCTGCAGCCGCACCTGCGGGTCCTTGTCGGGACTGCCGTAGTGGGGCTTCCCCTTCTCCTCGAACAGCCGGCGGGAGGTGGTTTCCAGCATCATGCCCATGGACGGCGCCACCGGCTTGAGCCGGGAGATCTCCTCCCAGGACATCACTCCCGGGTTCAGATGCGGCAGCAGACCGGTCTCCTCCAGGACCCGGATCGCGGCCGCGCGCACGTATTGCAGGGTCGAGTCGTAGCCGCGCTCGTCGAGCCATTCCGCCGCCTGCGGCCAGCGGTCCTCGGGGCGGTCGCCGAGGGTGAACAGCGCCTCTTTGCAGCCCAGCGCCGCACCGGCCCGGGCGATCTCCAGGACCTCGTCGATCTCCAGGAACATCCCCTTGCCCTGCGCCGCGAGTTTGCCCGGCACGGTGACGAAGGTGCAGTAGTGGCAACGGTCCCGGCACAGGTGAGTCAGCGGGATGAAGACGCTGCGCGAGTAGGCGATCTGGCCTTCGCGACCGGCGGCGACCAGTCCGGCGTCGCGCACGCGGGCCGCGCTGGTGGTCAGGTCGGCGAGGTCGTCTCCGGTGGCGGCGAGCAACACCGACGCCTCGTCCACGTTGAGGGTCGCACCGTCTCGGGCACGCCGTAGCGCGCGTCGCATCGCCGCCGGCGAGGGGCGTTCATCGGTCACCATCCCGATAGTAGACGCGGATCGCCCGGCACCTCGATCGGCGTTAGCGCCGATCGGCCGCGCGCCGCGAGTCCCGGCCGCCCGCGTCGAGCACGCGGCGCCGCGTCGACGCCAGCCACATGACCGTGGCGGGCGCACCGACCCCGGCGAACAACAGCACGGCGAAGCGCCAATCGTCGACCAGCAGCGAGTCGCCTCCCGGGCCGCTGCCCAGCGCCAACGCCATGACCAGGCCCCAGCCGAAGACCGGCGCCCAGTGCCACGGCGAGGCCACCGTCCCCGAGGCCAACCAGACGAGCAGCGCGTTGCCCACGGCCGCGGCGAGGATCCCCAGCGGGGCCATCGTCGATCCGATGTACAGGTTGAGGAAACCGAGGGACAGGATCCCGACCACGACGCCGTCGATGAAGAACAGGAACCGGAACGGGATATCGGTGTCGTCAGACATCGGCCAGCCCTTCGAAGAGATCGGTTTCGCGCGCGGAGCCCGGAACCGCCGCCGTGTCGACGCGGCGATAGTGTTCCACCGCGCCGACGGGCGTGAGGATGTTGTTGGACAGTGCGTATTCGGTGCGCGACGGCGCGACGGTCACCTGCGTCGCGTGCGCTTCGAGCGCCGAGACCTTGCGATCCAGCACCGCGCCGACGTCGACCGCGGCGGTGATCGCGTCGTCGGGATAGCTGGGCAGTTCGCCCGGCTCGGGCATGCGCCAGCCGACCGGCACCCGACCGGCCGCCGCGGCCAGCCCGCGCTGCAACGACGAACGCTCGGTGACCGACTCGTAGACCTTGATCTGCCTGCCGCTCGCCGTGGTGTACGCCGCGAGCGCCGCGGCACACGCCTCGTGCACCCGCCGGTGATCGGGATGGCCGTAGGTGCCCGCCTCGTCGTAGGTGACGACGACCTGCGGGTCGAAGTCGACGAGTTCGGCCACCAGCGCGGCCACGACCTCGTCGAGGTCGGCCCGCGCGAGCGCCCGCGGATGCCGGGCCGACGGCGATCCGGCCATGCCCGAGTCGCGCCACCGCCCCGCGCCGCCGAGGAACCGCGGACCCAGCGCGGGCCCGTCGCCGCTCAACTCGGCGAGCGCCGCGGTCAACTCCCCGATCCGGTATCCGCCGAGCTGATCGGCTCCGCCGTCGGCGACGAGACCGGCCCACCGCTCGCCGATGACTTCGCCTTCCTCACCGAGGGTGAAGGTCACGACCCGAACGTCGACTCCCTCGGCCAGATACCGGGCTATCGTGCCTCCGGTCATCAGCGACTCGTCGTCGGGATGGGCGTGCACGAGCAGCAGGCGGCGAGACGTCACGGCAGGGCCCACTCCGGAGCGTTGGCGAATATCGAGGTCTGCACGGGCCCGCTCAACGGAACGCCGACGACCTCGTCGGTGACGGCGATCAGGGCAGAGTCCTGGTAGACGGGCAGATAGATCGCCGCGGCCGCCAGCATCGCCTCGGCCTGGTCGAGCAGTCCGGTCGGATCGGGCGACGACACCGCTTGCCTGGCGAGATCGATCAGCGCGGCGTCGCACAGCCCCGAGATGTTGCTGGTGAAACTCGTCGGCTTGGTGGCGGGCTGGCCCGCATTGGGATCGCCCTCCTCGGTCTCCTTCTTCGGCTGGTCGCAGTCCACCAGCGATGCCAGCCCGGTCGCGGGGGCGACACTGCCGTCCGTCCAGCCGACGACGAGGTCGACGCGGGACCCGGTCAGCGCCGAGCCGTACAACTCGCTGTTGGAGAGCTTGACGACCGAGGCGCGCACACCTGCCTCGCGCAACTGGTCGACGGCGGCGGCCGCCGCCGCGATGGTGCGCGGATCGGTGACCACGGCGCCGACCCGCACCTGCAACGGCTTGCCGTCCTTCACGATGGGGGCGACTTCCGGGGGCACCCGCTCGTCGCGCTTCTCCTGGGGCGGCGCCGGGGACGGCGACGACTCGGGCGCCGAGGGCTCCGGCGATTCCTCGCCGGACGTGCCCGGCGTGGGTGCGGGCGTCGGCGGGGCGGGTGCGGGCGGAGGAGGCGGAGCCGCGCGACGGTAACCGGCGGAGGCGAGCAGGTCGGCGACGACCGCCTCGCTGGGACGCGCACGCCCCGGGTCGAAGAAGCCCGGATCCGACGGGGCGAAGACGGTGTTGGCGAAGGGCGCGACGTCGTCGTCGCCGGCCGCGGCATAGCGGACCAGGCGGGCGTCGATCATGCCGAGCACCGCGGCTCGCACCGCTTGCCTGCGCATCGCGGCCGAGCGGGTGTTGACGTGGATGCCGAGCACCCGCGACTCCAGGTTGCGTCGCGTCACGGTGCTCGGCACCGCGGTGATCAGCCGTTCCTGGGCCGGACCGGCGCTCAGCACGCCCAGCGCCGAATCGCCGGTGCGGATGGATTCGACGGTCTGCGACTGGGTCCCGGGACGCCGGAACACGATTTGATCCAGGGTCGCCGGTTCTTTCCAGAACCGGTCGTTGCGGGCCAGACGCACCTCGTCGCGGGCCAGGTCGATCCCGACGATCGCGAACGGTCCGCCCGACACCGGCTTGCCGGTGTCCATCCCCGTCTGGAAGCCGGTGGGCAGCGCGCGCAGCACGTGGCTGGGCAGCAGCGACCGGAACAGCTGACGCCACTGCGGGTACTCGCGGGCGAAGGTGACCACCACCGACTTGCCGCCGGATCCGGTCTGCACCGAGTCGATCAGGCGATAACCGGCCGGCGACACCGCGTTGGGCTGCCGTGACATCTGCTGCCAGAGGTAGGTGAAGTCGTCCCCGGTGATCGGCAGGCCGTCGGACCACTGTGCGTTGGTCTGGATGCGGTAGGTCACCGTGAAGGGCGCCGTCGACGTCACCTCCGCTGAGGTCAGCAACGAGTCCGACAGCCGCCAGTCAACGCCGCCACCGCGAATGGGCACCGGATTGAAGGCGCTCGGCAGGGTCAGCGTGCCGATGGCCGTGGTGACCGGCGACTGGTCGGCGGCGAGGTGTGGGTTGAATCCGGCCCCGATGGCGTCGGTGGCGACGTAGATCGTCTTCTCGGTCGGATACTCGGCCTGGACCGGTGCGGGCGCGCTGGGCTGCACCGGAGGCGGCGGGGAGGCCATGCATCCCCCGGCCAGCAGCGTCGAGGCCGACACCAGCACGGCGCCCATACGGCCCGCTCGCTGACGCTGCCGGCGCCGGTCGCCCACCAGTACCGCCTTGCGCACCACGGTCTCCCTCCGGGTCCCTGCCCCCAACGATTTACACGTTCGCGTCGCGCGCCTTGGCCCGCGAGCGCTCGCGGGCACGCGTCGTCGCGTCGAGATGAACCTTACGCACCCGGACCACCTCGGGGGTGACCTCGACGCACTCGTCGGCGGCACAGAACTCCATCGCGCCCTCCAGGTCGAGTTGCATCGGCTTGGCCAGCGTCTCCATCACATCGGCCGACGACTGACGCATGTTGGTCAGCTTCTTCTCGCGGGTGACGTTGATGTCGAGGTCTTCTTGGCGCGGGTTGATCCCGACGACGTGCCCCTCGTAGGTGGCGTCACCCGGGTTGACGAAGAAGGTGCCGCGGTCGGCCAACTGGATCATCGCGTACGGGGTCACCGAGCCCTGGCGGTCGCTGACCAGGGACCCGCTGTGGCGGGCGCGGATCTCGCCGGCCCACGGCGCGTAGCCGTCGAAGACCGCGTTGGCGATACCCGTACCGCGGGTCTCGGTGAGGAAATCGGTGCGGAAACCGATCAGCCCGCGGCTGGGGACGATGAACTCCATCCGGACCCAGCCGTGCGCATTGGTCGCCATGTGGTCCATCCGGCCCTTGCGCGCGGCGAGCAGCTGCGTGACCGCGCCCAGGTACTCCTCGGGGACGTCGATGGTCAGGTGCTCGTGCGGCTCGTGCAGTTTCCCGTCGATCTGGCGGGTCACCACCTGGGGCTTGCCGACGGTCAGTTCGAAGCCCTCGCGGCGCATCTGTTCGACGAGGATCGCCAGGGCGAGTTCGCCACGGCCCTGCACCTCCCAGGCGTCGGGGCGGCCGATGTCGACCACGCGCAGGGACACGTTGCCGACGAGTTCGGAGTCCAGGCGCGACTTCACCATTCGCGCGGTCAGCTTGTGGCCCGACACCTTGCCGGCCAGCGGCGACGAGTTGGTGCCGATGGTCACCGAGATCGCCGGCTCGTCGACGGTGATCCGCCGCAGCGGCTCGGGGTTCTCGGGGTCGGCCAGCGTGTCGCCGATCATGATCTCCGGCATGCCGGCGACGGCGACGATGTCGCCCGCGACGGCCTCGTCGGCCGGTTCCCGGTCGACGCCGACGGTCGCCAGCAGTTCGGTGATCTTGGCCTTCTCGATGACGGGCTCGCCGTCGACCTCACGGCACCAGGACACCTGCTGGCCCTTGCGCAGCGTGCCGTTGTGGATGCGCACCAGCGCGAGGCGGCCGAGGAAGGCCGAGGCGTCGAGGTTGGTGACGTGGGCTTGCAGCTTCGCGTCCGGGTCGCCCTTGGGTGCGGGCACGTGCTCCATCAGCACGTCGAAGAACGGGTCCAGGTTGTCGCCGTCGGGCACCGAGCCATCGGCCGGCTTGGTCGTCGACGCCACTCCCGCGCGGCCCGACGCGTAGAGCACCGGGAGGTCCAGTGCGAGTTCGGCCGCCTGGGACGCCTCTTCGTCCTCCAGGTCCGAAGCCAGGTCGAGCAGCAGGTCCTGCGCCTCGTGCACGACCTCGTCGATGCGAGCGTCCGGGCGGTCGGTCTTGTTGACGACGAGGATGACCGGCAGCGCGGCCGCCAGGGCCTTGCGCATCACGAAACGGGTCTGCGGCAGCGGCCCCTCCGACGCGTCGACCAGCAGCACCACCCCGTCGACCATCGACAGGCCGCGCTCGACCTCGCCGCCGAAGTCGGCGTGTCCCGGGGTGTCGATGACGTTGATGATGACCTCGGTGCCGTCGGGCTGACGCCGGTGCACCGCGGTGTTCTTCGCGAGAATGGTGATGCCCTTCTCGCGCTCCAGGTCGCCGGAGTCCATGACCCGGTCGACGAGTTCCGCGCGCTCGGCGAACGCACCGGATTGGCGCAGCATGGCGTCGACGAGGGTGGTCTTCCCGTGGTCGACGTGCGCGACGATCGCGACATTGCGGAAGTTTCGAGCAGCGCTCACAAGCGTGACTTTCTGATGATGGGCCGGTGGAAATCCTGGGCGGCGAGAGGTGACGGGCGTCGGCGCCGTCGCTAACCGTGCAATTCTAGCGGCGGAGGGGCTCTCGACCAGAATCGAAGGGCCCAGGTGAGACGGCGCTCACGCAGCCGCGGCTTCTTTCGTTTAGGTATCCCTATGCTAATTTGGAGGACATGGGCAGCAAGAAAACCGCGGCTAAGGTGCACAACCTTAAGCCGAAGAAAAAGTGCTGCCGCAAAGATGTTCGCTGCATGCGGTGCCCCGTGGTGGTCCACAAGCTCCGCAAACTGGATGTCGACAACATGAACCGCAAGCAGCTCGAGAAGGCCATCAAGAAGGTGCGGGTCGCGTAAGCAGCTCGATCAGATCGGGCACCCAGCCGGCATCGGCGGGCACGACCTTCCCGTTCGCCACCAGCTCGGCCAGTCCGCCGGCGTCGACCCAGCGCACCGCCCGGTGCTCCACCGCCACCGGCTCCCCCGACCGCCACTCCGCGCGGTAGGCACGCAACTCCAGATCCCCCGGCAGCACCACCGGTGACCCGACCGGTTCGCCGGCCGTCACCTCGACCCGCAACTCCTCGCGCAGCTCCCGCACCAGGGCCTGCCCGTCGGATTCCCCGGGCTCGGCCTTGCCGCCGGGCAGCTCCCACAGCCCGGCGATCTCGTCGGGATAGTCGCGCTGCGCGAGCAACAGCTCGCGCCCCGTCTCACCGGTGCGGATGATCGCGCCGGCCACGACGCCGCGGGACGCCCGAATCACCCCGGTGCGCGCGCCGACGAGCGTCACCGCCACCGAATCCCCCGGCTGCGGCACGGCGCCGTCCTCGTCGTCGACGAGAGCCCCCAACTCGGCGACCGGATCGTCGAGTGCCGAGCCGTCAAGGATCACGTGGGTGCGCTCGGGCAGTTCGCGCACGCGCAGGACCGGCAGCACAACCGCGGCCTCGTCACCGGCCGGACGGGCCCGCAGCGACTCGGACCGGATCGCGACCGCGCCGACCCGCTCGTCCGGCCCGATGCCGAGATCGACCGCCCGGCAGGTACCGAGCTCGGTCCGGACGGTGTCGCCGACCTGTTCGGCGGGCAGCAGGTGCTCCCATCCGAGGAACCTCGCCGTCCACTCGTCGCGCGGGTAGCGCCAGATGCGAGTCGGGGTATCGATCGCGACCACCGCACCGTCGCGCATGACGACGACCGTGTCGCCCAGCGTGGCCGCTTCGTCGTGGTCGTGGGTGACGAAGACGGTCGGTGTGGCGGTGGCGGCCACGATGTCGGTGATGTCGTCGGCCAGCCGGCCGCGCAGGTTGGCATCCAGCGCGGCGAGGGGCTCGTCGAGCAACAGCAGGCGCGGCCGCGGGGCCAGTGCCCGCGCCAGCGCGACGCGTTGCGCTTGTCCGCCGGAAAGGTCGTCGACGAGTTGGTCGGCCGATCCGGGCAGGTGCACGAGGTCGAGCAGCTCGGCGACCCGAGCGGCGATCTGGTCGCGCGGCCACCGGCGGGCGCGAAGCCCGTAGGCGATGTTCGCCGCGACGGTGCGGCCGGGGAACAACTGCGCGTTCTGGAAGACCAGTCCGAAATCCCGGCGGTGCGGCGGGACCGTCGCGAGATCCCGGCCGTCGAAGGCGATGGTCCCCTCGGCCAACGGCTCGAGTCCGGCGACGGCCCGAAGCAGCGTCGACTTGCCGCACCCGGACGGCCCGAGGATCACCGTGACCGGCCCCGCGCCCGACTCCCCCGCGGACACGGTCAGGTCCAGTCCGCGGACCACTCTGCGGCCGTCGTAGTCGATCGCGACTCCGCGCAGTTCCAATGTCATAGCGCCTCCACCCGTGCCGCCCCGGTCATAGCAGCGACCCCGCGTTCGGGCGGACCGCTTCGACGACCGCGACGGCCAGCGCGGTCGCGATCACGAGAACGACCGAACACGCCATCGCCGTCGCGAGATTCGCCTCCCCCGGCCGATTGAGCGCGGTGCCGATCATCACCGGGAGGGTCGTGGTGTCCACGCGGGCCAGGAAGCTGGTCGCGCCGAACTCGCCGAGGCTCAGGATGAAGGCGAATCCGCCCGCCGCGGCCAACGACCGGGCGGCGACGGGCAGTTCCACCGTGGCGAACACCCGCACGGGGTTCGCGCCGAGGGTCGCCGCGGCACCGGTGAGTCCGAGCGGGACCCGCTCCAGGGCGGGCACCGCGATGCGAATGACCAGCGGCATGACGACGAGTGCCTGTACCGCCGCGATCACCAGTGACGAGTTGGCCAGCCACGACGGCCAGTGGGCCAGGACGAGCGTGTAGCCGAAGCCCAGCGTCACCGCGCTCACTCCGAGCGGGATCGTCGCGATCACTTCACCGGCTTCGCGCGCGGGGCCGCGCAATCGCGTCACGGCGACAGCGACGTTCAGCCCGAGCAGGAAGGCCAGGAGCGCGGCCAGGACCGCGGTGCTCAGCGAAACGACCGCCGACGACAGCGGCGTGATGCCGTTGACCTCGTGCCCCAGCGCCCGATAGCCGTCCAGCGTCCAGCTGCCCGCTCCGGCCGGCCGCACCGACCACAGCATCAGGACCGCCAGCGGCAGGACCAGCCAGAGCACCGCCCAGGCGATCGTCAACCCCATCGCGATCCGCGACCCTCCGCGCGGCCGGGGCGGCGGCTCGTCGCTGGGACGGTCGGCGGCGGCGAACTTCCCCCGCACCCCGGCGCGGCGCGCCAGCAGCCGGGCGACGACAAGCGTCACGATGACGATCACGATCTGCAGGACCGACAGCGCGGCGGCTTCGGGCAGGTGGAAGTAGCTGACCCCTTCGGTGTAGATCGCGGTCTCCACCGTGCGCAGTCGCCCGTTGCCGAGGACCATGATCACGCCGTAGCTCGTCGTGCAGAACAGGAAGACGAGGGCGCCCGCTGCCGCGATCGCCGGGAGCAGCCGGGGCAGCGTCACCGTCGTGAACGCGCGCACCGGGCCGGCGCCGGTGACCTGGGCGGCCTGCGCGAGGCGAGGGTCCAGACCCGACCAGGCCGCACCGACGACGCGGACGACCACGGCCACGTTCAGGAAGATGTGCGCGCACAGCACCGGGACGAGGCTCGGCCCGGCATCGTCGAGCGCGCCGCCCAGGCTCGCGGGCAAGAACGACAGCGGTCCGGTGAAGACGGCGCGGAACGCCATCCCCACCACGACGCTGGGGAGCACGAACGGCAGCGTCACGACGACGAGGAACAATCTCGATCCCGCGAAGCGGACGCGCGCCACCAGCCAGGTGATCGGCGCCGCGACGATCAGCGTCAGCAGCGTCGACGCCGCGGCCTGCGCCAGCGTGAAGGCCAGCAGCGGTCCCGCGCCGGAACGCGCCCACAGGCCCACCAGTCCGGTACCGTCGCTGGACTCGACGGCGCGGACGAACAACGCGGCGAGCGGCCAGCCGAAGAAGACGAGAAGGAACAGCGTCGGGATCGCGGCGATCAGAGCCAGGCCGGCGCCGCGCCGATGCGGAGTCACCGTCCTACTGCATCGCGCCACTGCTGCAGCCACGTCTCCCGGTTCTTCGCGATGTATTCGGGCGGCATGTTGACCGTCCACTCCGGAATCGGCGCACGCGTCGCCCAGCCGTCGGGCAGCGGCGTGCCCTTGACGATCGGGTAGACGTACATCGACGAGGGCAGCGCCTTTTGCACGGCGGGGCTGAGCAGAAAGTCGATGGCCTTGCGCGCACCTTCGACGTTGGGCGTTCCCTTGAGGATGCCCGCGTACTCGACCTGCCGGAAGCAGGTCTCAAGGAGAGCCGCCGTTCCCGGGGTCGCTGCCGGCGACGACGCATAGGAGATGACGATGGGCTTGGACCCGTGTCCCGCGCCCGCGCTGAAGAGCTGGTTGTAGGCGGTCTCCCATCCGGAGACGATCGTGGCGTCGTTGGCCACCAGCTTGCGCCAATAGTCCTGCCATCCGCCCCGCTTCTGGCCGACCGTGGTCAGCAGGAAGGAGATGCCCGGCGAGGAGGTGCCCGGGTCGAGTAACGCCGCCTGGCCCCGGTATTCGGGCTTCACCAGGTCGTCCAGCGAGGCCGGCGGTTGCTGGTCCCGCCGGTCGTACCAGGCGGAGTCGACGTTGAGGCACACGTCGCCCCGGTTGATCGCGGTCAGCAGGTCGGGGGCGTCCGGCAAGGCGAACTCGTCGGACCCCTTGGCGGCCTCGGGAGAGACGTAGGGCTCCAGCGCCCCCGCGTCGACCGGACGCGACGCGAAGGTGTTGTCGATCCCGTAGACGACGTCGCCTTTCGGCGAGCCCGGGGTCAGCGAGATCTGCGACGCCAGTTTTCCCGCATCGCCCGATCGCGCGATGCGCAGCGTCATGCCGGTCGTTTTGTGGAACTCGTCGATGACCGACGACGGCAGCTCGAAGGAATCGTGCGTCAGCATCGTGACCGTGTCGCTCTTGGAGTCGCCACATCCGCTGGCAAGGCCGACGGCGAGTGCGGCGACGAGCGCGGCGCCGGCGACCCGGCGCATCGGAAGCAGAACGGTGGCGTGTCGGCTGCGCATGGATGCATCTAACCATCAGCAACGCTTCGGCATTAAACACATACGTAACAATTGCATCACCTAAACCACTGGTCACAGCCTTCTGGGGTTATGGTGCTCGCTGCGGACCCATTCGGAAATCCGCACCGATGCCACATAGACTGACGCGCGATCGCATTTCGCCGACCGTAAGGATCCACTCCGTGCGACTGAACTTCCCGCTCACCGCGGCCACCGTCGCCCTGACCGCCGGACTCGTCGTCGCCCCCACCGCGACGGCGACCGCAGCACCCGCTTCGCCCGCGACCTTCAACGACCTCGCCGCCGCCCTGTCGGCCACACCCAAGAAGGTCGACCGGCGCGTGCTGGATTCCCTCGGTGCTTTCGCGCCCGCAATCATCGGCTCCATGGCAACTCCCGGGCCGGACGGCCGGGTCAATCCGGCGCTGTTCGCCGACGCCCACCGACTGGGCAGCGATCCGTCGCTGTCTCCCGAGGTGCGCGCGGTCTGGCAACAGGTCATCGACTTCCTCGGCGAGCCGGGCAAGCGCAAGCAGGCCGCCTACGCGGCGCAGCGCTACCAGGCCGACCGGAAGAAGAAGGTCAAGCCCGGTGATCCGGAGATCCCGCGCGGTCCGGGCGCGCCGCGCATCCAGGAATTTCTCTACCCGACGATCGGTATCGGCTGCATGCCCGAATCCGCGACCGGGTCGCTCGGCTCGCTCGGCGGCGGCAATTCGCTGGGCCGGGCACTGGTGACCGCCGGCCCGCAGAAGGCGCCCGCCCCCGGGCCCAAGCGAGGCCAGATCGGCTACGTCTACACCAGCATGGGGACCGGCCCGGCGGTGAACAACCGGGCACGACCGCTCGTCGCCCAGTGGCTCAACCTCGACAACGGCCGCACCGGCATCATCAGCCTGCGCCGCAATCCCAAGATCAACGCCACCGACGGTCCGGGGACCTTCACCGCGATCGCGACCACCGGGCGCGGCCGAGTGCTGAGCGTCATCTCCGGGGACGTGACCACGAAGACGAAGAAGAAGCGCATCGTCTCGTGCGGCATCGTGCCGGTCATCGGCATCGCCTACGTATAACCGCCTGCAAGCTAGCCGTCGTCATCGCCGCTTTCCGCGGGTCTACGCCCGGTTGCGGCCACATCACAGGTCGGCCTCGGCCGTTGCCCCATTAGTCACATCCGTGTTCTTCTGTCACTGAAACATCAGAAGTAACACCATTTTGGAGTGACGATGCTCGGCAAGTTTTCGCGACCGGTGATCACCGCGGCCATCGGCCTGGCCTCAGCGGCCGCCGTGGCGGTCGGCGGCTCGACCGTTCACGCCGCCCCGCAACTGCCCGCGCCGCCGGCCATGCCGGAGTTGCCGCGCGCGAATCCGGGCGGAACGAACACGCTGCCGCTGCAGGTCCCCTTCGACAACGAGCTCGCCACCGCCCTGCGCTTCCTCAAACAGGCTGGCGGGGACAAGATCGTCGTCGAACTCCTCCAGGCCATCATCGGCGCGGCCGGCCAGATCTCGCCGGTCAGCGCGACGACCGCGGACCAGCCGGTTCCCGGTATCAAAGCGGTCGACCCCGCCGGCGATCCGCTGATCCTGTTGCGCCAAGCGGGCGTGCAGCCGCTCACGCCGTCGGTGGCGCCGATGTGCACGACCCCGACCCCGCAGAATCCCCTCGGCCTCGTCCACGCGGCGAGCGGCGCGATCCCCGGCCCGTGGCCGCTGAAGACCGGCGACCCGCTCGAACCGCTGCGGCAGCTCCCCTTCCCGCTGCCCGGAATCACCATTCCGGACCCCAACATCGTCAAGGACAAGCAGACCGCCTTCGCGTTCGTCCCCGCCGACGCCCGCGTAGGCCAGAAGAGCGGCACCATGCGCGTCGCCTGGTTCAACCTCGGCACGATGCGCGGCGGGGTCAACGAACTCACCCCGATCACCGAGACGAATCCCCTGCTCAAGGTGCTCCCCGCGCTGTCGGGCGTGCGATTGGTGCCGGTGGACACGGGCAAGGGCACCATCTTGGCTGCCGTGTACGGAACATCGGGTGCCAACGGCAACCGGGAGTGCTTCTTCCTGCCGTCGGTCGGTGTGGTGAACTCGTAGTCTGACTCGGCCGACCGCCGAGCCCGAACTTCGAGACGAAGCGACTCATGACACGACTGCCCTCTCGCCGCTTCTGGTCCGCGGCCACCATCGCGGCCGGGGCCGCGGCCACCGTGGCCGGGGCGTGGGGCAATCGCGGTGCCGCCTTGGCGACCAAGCCGCTGCCGATGGCACTGCTGGGCGCGCGGGCGCTGACCGACCCCGCCGCGACACCGGCCAACTGCGCACTGGTACTCGGCGCGGTCGGATTCTCTATGGCCGGCGACTACTGGATGCTTCGCGAGGAGTTCGAGCCGCGCGACTCCACCGCCAAGGACGCCTACCTGCGACGCGGAGCGGCGTTCTTCGCCGGCGCCCAACTGTGTTACCAAGCGGCGTTCTTGCGTCGCGGAGCGCGCTACCGGATGCGCGCCTTCGCGCCGCGCATGACCGTGATGGGCGAACCCGCCGCCGTGCTCGCGGTGAACGCACCGAAGGTGCTGCCCGTGCTGGGACCCTATGGTGCACTGCTGGCGGGGATGTCGACCCTCGCGGGCGACCAGGGACGAGGCGCCGCCATCGGCGGCCTGCTGTTCCAGGCCTCCGACATCGCGATCATCAACCGCCGCCACCTGGTGGACTCCCCCGCGGCCCGCTCCTGGATCGAGACCTGGGTACTGGGCAGTTACTTCGCCGCGCAACACCTTCTGGTCGACGCCCTGCTCAGCGGCGAGAAGAGTTCCAGCGCCGGGGATTGACCCGGCCGAGTACGAGGCGAGCGGCGATCACACCGCCTGGGCCGAACCCCGGCACACCGACGTCTGCGGGTTGAGACCGGGCACGAGGAACATCGCCTCCACCGACTGGTGGATCTCGAACTTCACGCGGCCCGCGCCCGGGTGCAGAACCGCCTGCCAGGTGTTCGTGGTCGCACGAGTGCGCACCTTGACGACGCCGCGCCGCTTGTTGTCGACGTTGCGCCAGTAGACCCTCGTCCACATCGTGTACTCGGTGAGGGGGGTCATCGTGAGCTGCCAGCGGTTCGTGCTCGCGATCAACGCGATCGCGGGCGGCGGCAATCCGTCGGACGGGTGGGTGATCTTGTTCCACACGTCCACGCGGGTCTGCATCTCGGCCCCCGGCCACGGGTCGCGGACCGGGCACTTCAGCGTCTTCACATAGTTGCGCCCCCCGGCGTAGGGATCATCCCCCGGTGCGGCCTGCGCGGGAGCGGCTACGGCTCCGCCCGCCATCAAGCCAGCCCCCACCAGGCCGAGTGCGATCTTCACTCCGCTTTGCATGCAGTCACCCTAACGGTGGATACACTCGGCTCATGGCCAACTCGCCGAAATCCGTCCAGTTGACGATCGCCCAGGATCCGGCCGCCGACGACCTGCTCTCGCGCGATCCGTTCGCGCTCCTGACCGGGATGCTCTTGGATCAGCAGTTCCCCATGGAACGCGCCTTCGCCGGTCCGCTGAAGGTCTACGAGCGGTTCGGTTCGCTCGATCCGGCCGCGATCGCCGCCGCCGACCCCGAACGCTTCGCGGATATGTGTGCGACCCCGCCCGCGGTTCACCGCTACGGCCGCTCGATGGCCGGCCGCATCCAGGCACTGGCCCAGGTCGTCGTCGATGAGTACGACGGCGATGCGGCGAACATCTGGTCCGGCGCCCCCACCGGAGCCGAACTACTGGCCCGGCTGCGCGCACTGCCCGGCTTCGGCGAGCAGAAGGCGAAGATCTTCCTCGCGCTGCTCGCGAAACAACTCGGCGTCGCCCCCGCGGGCTGGACCAAGGCGGCGGGCGACTATGCGAAGAAGGGCTACCGCTCGGTCGCCGATGTCGTCGACGCCGACTCGCTGCAGCAGGTCCGGGACTTCAAGAAGGCCGCGAAGGCCGCCGCCAAGGCCAACGGCTGACCGCCGCCGCGGGCGCCCAATCGGCAGATGCCCAGGCATCGGTGCCCTAGGCTGTGCGCATGGCAAATTCGCCCAACCTAAGCCCGCAGATGGTCGTCGGCCTGCCGGTCCGCCTCGGTTTCGCGATCACCGGCGTCGCATTGTCGGCCGTCGAATCGGCGGTATCGGTCGCCCGCGTCACCGCCGAAGGCGTCCAGAGCGAGGTGAACCACGCGCTGGGCATCAGCTCCGACACCCTCGCCGACACGCGCTCGCCGCTGGAGCTGCTCAGCCACGTCGCCGAACTCCTCGGTCCCGACCGCCCCATCGGGCGCGCGCTCGCACAGGGCGGCCCGGTCGATCGGCTGCTGCAGCGCGGCGGAGTCGTCGACCGGCTCGCCGACAGCGACGGGATTCTGGAGAAGCTCACCGCCAAGGGCGGCCTGCTCGATCAGATGACCGAGGACGGCGGCATCCTCGTGCGACTGACCGCCAAGGGCGGGCCGCTGGACCGGCTGACGCGCACCGGCGGCGTCATCGATCAGATCACCGAGAGCGAAGGCATTCTGGAGCGCCTGACCTCCGAGGGCGGGATCGTCGACAAACTCACCGCACCGAACAGCGTGCTGGACAAGGTGGCCGAGCCGGGCGGCATCATCGACCGCTTGGCCGACGACAACGGTCTGCTGGACCAGTTGCTCGGCGAGGAGGGTGCACTCGACCGAGCCATCGCGCCGGGCGGTCCGCTGGACCGGATGACCGAGCTGACCGAGACCATCGGCCAGCTCGCGCCCGCGCTGATCGCCATGCAGGACACGGTCGCCGACCTGCGGGAGACGGTCGAACTCCTCAACGCGTCGGTCGCGCCGCTCGGCGGCCTTGCCGACCGGCTGCCCAAGCGGCTGACCCGGGGCCGCTCGGCGCCGGTCAACGGGCTTGAGCAATAGCCCCGCCGACTGGGCACCTCAACCCCGCCGACTGGGCACCAGTCGGCGGGGGTGAGGTGCCCACTCGGCTAGATCACGGCTTCTAGCGCCGTGAGGTAGGCGTCGATGTCGACAATGTCGGGATCGGCGAGCACGGAGAAGGTGATTGCGTCGCCGATTCCGTGCACCCCGTGGGTCAGACTGTGCGCCGATGACAGGGCCGGGAAGCCGGCGGTGAATCGGACTAGCCCACCTCCCAAACGCAGGTCGGCAGCACCGCGGTTCACTGAGGACACCACCGTGTGACCGGTGACCGCGGTGACCGTCTCGGGGGTGAATGCCGTTGCCGCCCAGTGCATCAGCGCCGCGGGCGTGGACGCCTCGGCGCGGCGGGCGGCGACCCTGGCCGGCCGGGAGTCGCGGCTGCGCGCACCCTCGATCTCGGTTTCGATGGCACGCCGACGCGTAGCCCCGCCCGAATCCGTGTGACTGGCGATGCCCGCCATGAAGAAGTTGTTCGCCTGACCGCGCTCGGGTGCCCGCGCCACCGTCAGCTCGACGACCGGGTCCCCGTCGACCAGCCCGCACGTCGCCATCGCGTCGCCGACCGCCGCGATCGCGCCCGGTGTCACCCGCCCGTCGAGCCGGGCTCTGTCGACGGTGAGGGTGCGTATCGCACGTCGCGCTCCCGGAGCACGGTTGACCGACGACGCCGGCTCCGGTTGCGGACCGGACATGCGCTCCTGGCGCGACAACAGGTAGGCGCGCGCTCCGCGGGCGAGCATCCCGCCGACTTCTGCGGGCAGGCGCACGATGCCGCCGACTGCCCGCACCGGGGCCGGCCACCGCGAGGCGGCCGGCCCCCTCCCCACCGCACCGTCTGGACTGCCCAGTCCGCCCGCGCCGCCGAAGAGTCGGCGCGCCAGGTCGGTGGCGCCGCGCCCGTCGGCGAGGGCATGGGAGACCTGCAGTATCGCGACCCTGAGCCGGCCCGGCTCGCCGTGCGGGTGGGCGACACCGCGGACCAGATGCACTCGCCACGCCCGTGAATAGGGGTCGACCTGGTCGGCGAGCAGCCCGCTGACCAGGTCGAGCAGCCCCGCCCACGACGAGTCGTCGAGGCGGTGGATACGGATCTGCTCGGACCCGGCGGCGCGATGCGTCCAGTACGGGTAGTCGAGGTGGCCGGGCACCGCTCGTACCGCCAGGTTCAGCCGCTCGATCGCCAATGCTGCATCGAGCACCTCGGCCGCCACCGCGGTGTCGGTCGCGTCGGTGTCGTCGAAGGCGAAGAGCAGGAACTGGTCGCTGCGCGCGGTCGGCGAGGCCCACAACATCCGGGCGTCGACCGGCGTCAGCCTCATTCCACCGCGGAGAGCATCGCGTCGAGTGCGGCGGTGTCGAGGCCGAGCATCGGCGCCACGCGCCGCAGCGGAATCGACCCGATCAGCTTCTCCATCGTCGGATCGAGTTCCGCCCCCAGGGTCTGCTGGAAGTGTTGCGCCATCCGCTGCCGACCCGCGGGCACGGCGAGGAACTCGGACAACGTCGAGTCGGGGCCCAGCACCGCCGTCGACGGGTCGCCGGCCACCGTGACGGTCACGCTCGCATCGATGTCGCGGCTGCTGTGACCGACGTCGATCCGGTAGTCGCCGCCTTCGACGACCCAGGCGCCGGGAGCCCCGTCACCGCCCGTCGCCGCGCGGTCCCAGTACGCCAGCTCGGCACGCGGAATGCGCACGGTGATCCGTTGGTTCTCGCCGGCGGCCAACGCGAGAGCAGCCATTCCCTTCAGTTCCCGAGGCGGCCGGGCGACGACCGACTGCTCCAATCCGGTGTAGACCTGGACGACGGCCCGCCCGTCGCGCTTGCCGGTGTTCGTGACGGTCAGCGAAACGTCGATGCCCTCCGCGGACGCCACAGCCTCGACGTCGGTGAACGTCGTCGTCGTGTAGGACAAGCCGTGCCCGAACGGGAAGCGGACCGGTAGCTCGCGCGCGTCGAACCAGCGATAGCCGATGAAGACGCCCTCGCCGTAGCGCACGTGCAGCTTCTCGCCGGGGAAGTCGAGCCACGCCGGGGTGTCCTGAAGGCGGATCGGGATGGTCTCGGCCAGGCGACCCGACGGGTCGTCGATCCCGTAGAGAATGTCGGCAAGCGCCGAGCCACCGCCCTCCCCCAAGAGATATCCGTCGACGACGGCTGGTGCCGCGACCACGTCGGCGAGGTCGACGACCGAGCCGTGCGACAGCACGACGACGGTGCGCGGGTTGACCGCCAGCACCGCGGCGAGCAGGTCGAGCTGGGCCTGCGGCAGTCGCCAGTCGGTCCGGTCGAAGCCCTCGGACTCGTCGCCATCGGCCACGCCGAGGAACACCAGCGCGATGTCGGCTTCCCGCGCAGCGGATACCGCTCTCGCCGCCATGCCCTCGTCGCCCGTCCCGTCGGCGTCTCCCGGGGCGAAACCTGGTTCGAAGATGACTTCCGGGGCCGCATGGCCGGCGGCGGCGTCAAGCGCGTTGTCGACCCGCGTCGGGTTGACCTTGGAACTGCCGCCGCCCTGAAAACGCGGCGTGCGCGCGAACTCGCCGATGACGGCGATCCGGCGCTCCGCGGTTAGCGGCAGCAGCGGCTCGTCGTCGACCGGGTCGTTCTTCAGCAGGACCACGCACCGACGGGCGACGGCCGCGGCGAGATCGTGCTGTTCATCGCGATCGTAGGTCGTGTCGACGGCGTTATCGCCGGCCGCCAGCGCCAGGGCGACGACGCGTTCGGCGCAGGCGTCGAGAGCGGCCTCCGGCAACGAACCGTCGCCGACCGCGGCCACGACCGCGGCGGGGCCGAGCCCGTTGCTGGTGGGCATCTCCAAATCCAGCCCGGCGGCGACGGCGGCCGCCCGGTCATCGACCGCGCCCCAGTCCGACACCACCAGACCGTCGAATCCCCAACGGCCGCGCAGGGTTTCAGTCAGCAGCCACGCGTTCTGCGTGGCATAGACCCCGTTGATCTTGTTGTAGGCCGCCATCACCGTCCACGGCTGTTCGCTGGTGACGACGTGCTCGAAGGCCCGCAGGTAGATCTCGTGCAGCGGCCGCGGGTCGATATCGGCACTGACTCGGAACCGTTCGGTCTCCTGGTTGTTGGCGGCGAAGTGTTTGAGCGAGGTCCCCACCCCGTGTCGCTGCACGCCCTTCACATAGGCGGCGGCCATGCGCCCCGCGAGAAACGGGTCTTCCGAGTAGTACTCGAAGTTGCGTCCGCCCAGCGGCGAGCGCTTCATGTTGATCCCCGGACCGAGCAGCACGCCGATCTTCTCGGCGAGACAGGCTTGTCCGAGCGCGTCGCCGACCTGTTCGGACAACTCGGGGTCGAAGGTGCACGCCATCGCGACCGCGGGCGGGAAGCACACGGCGGGCACCGACGCGTTGAGCCCGAGCGCATCGGCTCCGTCGACCTGTTTGCGGATGCCGTGCGGCCCATCGGTGAGCACGAACGAGGCGACGCCCGCGCTCTCGACGGCGACGGTGTCCCAGAAGCTGGCGCCGGTGGTGATGTCGGCCTTCTGCCGCAACGTCAACGATGCGACGATCTCGGTCGCGCGCGCACGGTGGTCGGCGGGAGATGATGTCATGGTTCAAATCTAGGAGGGTGCGCGTCGACGGCGCGCCGTGAGTGCGAATCCCGCTGCGCGAACTCCCCGTAAGATTCGGGTCATGGCAGGTCAGGCCGCCGAGTCGGCACCGCGCGTCACGATCACCTACTGCACCCAGTGCAGTTGGCTCCTGCGCGCGTCGTGGATGGCGAGCGAACTGCTGTCGACCTTCGGCTCCGACCTCGCCTCCGTGACCCTGGTGCCGGGTACCGGCGGGGAATTCACCATCGACGTCGACGGCGCGCGCATCTGGGATCGCCGAAGCGACGGCGGCTTCCCGGATGCCGCACAGCTCAAGCGGCTGGTTCGCGACGCCGCGTTGCCCGACTGGCGGCTCGGCCACGGCGAGCAGGCGGACTAGTCAGATCCCACCCGGCTCACAACCGCTTCTCGAAGAAGAGGCCGGCATACGGATTGTCGTTGTAGCGGTCGACGCGTCGATAGCCGGCGCGCTCATACATGGCGACAGCCTCCACAAGCGACACGTGCGTGTCGAGGCGCACGACGCTGAGTTCCATCTCACCGGCCCGCCGCTCCAACTCGCGCAAGACCCGCGAACCCAGTCCCGCACCGCGCCAGCCGTCGCGAACCCACATCCGCTTGATCTCGCCCACGCCGTCCGCGATCGTCTGCAGACATCCGCAGCAGATCGGTTCGCCGTCGTTCCGGGCCAGGACGAACCGACCAGACGGTGGACGGAACGCGTCACCGTCCGCGGGGTCGCCGGCGTCGAACCCGTCGGGAAACCGGTCGTTGAGTTCGGCGAAGTACAGCTCGATCGCGCGCCGGGCCGCCGCGTCCGCGGGATCGACATCCTCGAACTCGACCCCGGCCGCCCGGTTCCGGATGTCTGCCGCGGTCTGCGCGGCATCGCCAGCGTTCGACATGGCGCGATCATAACCAGATGGCCGAGCACGCGCGCGCCAGCTCACCGCTGGGTACCATGGCCCAATGATTCGTCGTTGGTCAGCTGCCCTTGTCTGTGCTTTAGCCGTCATCTCCGGCACCGCGCTCACCGCCGCCCCCGCCGCCTCGGCGGCGCCGTGCCCCGACATCCACGTGCTCTGGGCACGCGGGACCGCCGAACCGGGTGCTCCGGTCGGGTACACCGGGCTGGCCTTCGTCGAGGCTCTCCGCGCGCAGACGCGGGGCAAGTCCATGCGAGTGTCGGGCGTCCGCTACGCGGCAAGTGATAACTTCCGGAACCGGGGCGAGTTCGCGCACTCGGTGAACAACGGGGTCAAGAGCGCACAGCGGGACATCAAGCGGATCGCCGCCACCTGCCCGCGGACCCGGATCGTCTTCGGCGGATTCTCCCAGGGCGCTGTCGTGGCCGGCTACGCCCTGGTCGACAAACTCCAGATCCCGCGGGCCTACCGGGCCTACGCGCACTATGCCCCCTCGCCACTGCCGAAGAACATCACCCGCAACATCGCGGCAGTCGTCCTCTTCGGTGCGCCGAGCGCCCGGTTCATCCGCGACGTCGGCGCACCGCCGATCACCATCGCACCCCGGTTCCGCCCCAAGCTCGCCAAATACTGCGAGCCCGGCGACACGATCTGCAACGGTGCGCCGGTCGGCTCACCGAGCATCCAGCACGCCTACTACCTGTTCAACGGCATGACCGTGTCCGCGGCGAGCTTCACGGTCCGCCGCCTCTAGTCCTACTGGCGCAGCGCGCCCAGCGCGCGGTCGGCGTGCACCGACATGTTCACCTCGGAGGCGATCACGTCTGCGACGGTCCCGTCGGCGCGGATCGCGAAGGTGGTCCGCTTGGTCGGCATCCCGACCTTGGCGAGAAGACCGCGGCGGACCCCGTAGGACTCCGCGACCTCACCGTCGACATCGGCCAGCAGCGGATAGTCCAGGTTGTGCTCGCCGGTCCAGCGCTGCTGCTTCTCGACGGCGTCCCGGCTGATCCCGACGCGCTGCACGCCCGCGTCGGCGAATTCGGTGGCGAGGTCGCGGAAGTGGCAGGCCTCCTTGGTGCAGCCCGGCGTGAACGCCGCCGGATAGAAGAAGAGCGCGACCGGACCGTCGGCGAGGAACTCGCTGAGTCGTCGAACGGTGCCGTTCTGGTCGGGCAGTGCGAAGTCGGGTGCGGTGTCGCCGGGTTTCATGACTGTCAGTCTGCTACAACTCTCGCTTGAGTCCCACATGGTTGGCCGTGTACCCGAGCCGGGCATAGAACTCGCGCGCCCGCTCACGCGCCTCATCCGTCGTCACCTGCACCAATGCCGCACCGTGCGAACGGCCGTGTTCATGGGCCCAGCCGAGCATGGCGGTGCCCAGCCCGCGTGAGCGCACCGAACGCGCGACGCGCAACCCTTCGAGCTGCAACCTGGTCGTTCCGCCGCGCGACAGTCCGGGCAGGACGGTGAGCTGCATGGTGCCGACGACGGTGTCGTCGGCGGCGCGCACCACCGCCAGGTAATGGGAGCGGTCCCGGGCGACGACGTCGTAGGCGACCTCGTACGGCGCGTACTCCCCGACCTCGCGAGTCCGTCCGATCTCGTCGTCGAGCAGCAGCGCGACGATCGCGGGCACATCGGCACGCGTCGCGCGCTGCACCCGGAACTCAGCGCCTCCGGCCCGCAGCACACCGCCCACCGACGAGCGGGCGCCGGCCTGCATCCGCTCGACCAACCGGTCGAGCCAGCCACCGACGTTCGTGCGCGCCTCCGGCGTGTCGGGGTAGCGGCACCGCAGGTGCAGGCCGGAGCCGTCCAGGATGAACCACAGCATCACGCCGTCGGTGCGAATCGACGCGCCGACATACTGGGCGTCGAGCCCGGCGGCGTCGACGCGAACGGGAAGACGGCGCAGATCCAACCACGAAATCGCGAACATCCCGGGCGCCTCGGGCATGCCGCCCCAGGGGGCGAGCACATCGTCGAGCGGCCACGAGCCGAGCCGGACCGCCTCCCGAACCGACGAGGCGGCGGCCTGAGGCGCCGGGTCGGCGGACTCCAGCACCGAATTCGTGATGAACCAGCCGACCGAGTCGTGCCAGGTGTCGTCGTAGCGGCTGTGCACGGGGAAGACCGCCCGAAGCGGCGCGTCGGCGAGTTCGCGGGTCGCCTCGGTCATCGCCGACACCGCGAGCGCAAGTGTGGAGACGCCGTCGTCGCGCGCCTGCGCCGAGAACGCGGCGCTGTCGTCGACGTCGAACACGTCGCGCACCTCGACCCGCTCGACGTGGGGCACCGGCGCGCCCAGCGGCAACGGGAAGCACGGCATGACCCCACCGCTCTCGGCCAGGATCTGCTCCCACCGCCGCCGGACGTCGTCGGGGGCGGGTGATCGTTCACGGAGCGCGCGGGTGTGTTCGACGAAAGCCGGCACGGATCCCGGCATAGGCGTCCGCCCGGCCTCGATCTCGCCGAGCGCCGCCAGGAAGTCGCGCAGGATCACCAGCATCGACCACATGTCGACGTGGGAGTGATCGGCCGCGACGACGATCGTCGGACCGGCGGCGGTCTCCAGGACGCACAACCGGTGGGCGGGCCGCGAATACGACGAACACGTGCGGTCGAGCACGTCGCGCAACGCGTCGTTGACCGCCTCGCCGGGCGCGACGGGATGCTCGACCCACTCGCCGGGCCCGATGTCGACGGTGCACAGCCTCGGCGATCCCTCGGGCTCCGGGACGAACACGGTGCGCAGCGTGCCGTGGCGGGCGATCACCGCCAGCCACGCCTGCGCGAGGGCGTCCCGCGAAACCGGATCGGTCAATCGGAACGACAACGCCATCCACGAGCCCGGACGCTCCCCCGCGGCGACGTGACGACGCTGATCGAAAGAGACCGGCAGCGGGTCGCCCGGTTCCGAAGTCGTGACGTCGTACCCCATCAGGCGGCCGAACGGGAGCCGCAGGTGGGCGACGTTGGTGAGCCGCATACGGCGGTACCTTACTGCGGCCGCCTCCCCCGCGCTCTCCTCCGCTCGCCCCGGCACACTTCCCCTCGCTCCGCTCGCCCCGGCACACTTCCCCTCGCTCCGCTCGCCCCGGCTTCGTACGATGGCTGCCTGACCGAGAGGAACCCCATGGCCACCTTCGAAGTGCCCGGCGCCGAGCTCGACGTCGAACTGAGCGACGAGGGCGGACACCCGGTCGTCCAGCTGCACGGCCTGACCTCCAGCCGCGCGCGCGACCGCGTACTCGACCTGGACCTGGGGCGCGGGCTGTCGGGAACCCGCCTGCTGCGCTATGACGCCCGCGGTCACGGCCGCTCGTCGGGCCGCGCCGCGCCCGACGACTACCTGTGGCCCAACCTTGCCGACGACCTGCTGCGACTGCTCGACCAGTGGTTCCCCGACGAGCAGGTGTACGGCGTCGGCACCTCGATGGGCTCGGGGACGCTGATGCACGCCGCCGTGCGCGACCCCGATCGCTTCGCCGGTCTGACGCTGCTGCTGCCGCCGACCGCCTGGGAGACGCGCGTGGCCCAAGCGCGCCGATACCGGCTCAACGCCTCGACCATCGAGGAGCACGGCGAAGCCGCCTTCCTCGCCGAGGGCCCCGACTTCCCGCCACCCCCGGCCGCCGTCGGACATCCCGAAACCGTGCCGGAGGTCGCCGAAGAACTCTTGCCGTCGGTGTTCCGCGGTGCAGCCGCCAGCGACCTCCCCGCGCCGTCGGACCTGTCACGCATCCGCGTGCCGACGCGCATCCTCGCCTGGGTCGACGACCCGTCGCACCCCCTGTCGACGGCACACGCGCTCGACGAGTTGTTCCCCCGGTCGGTCCTCACCGTCGCCCGCGGCCCGTCCGACGTCGCGCGCTGGCCGGCGATGCTGCACGACGACGTCGCGACGATTACCTGAGACGACCCAACCGTCGTGCCTCGCGCTTGGCCCGGCCGGCGGCGCGCCGGGCCAAGCTCGGCGGTTTCGGATTCTGCTCCGGCAGCGGCATCTTCTGAATCCAGTACGCGAGGGCGTCCAGTCCCGCCTCGAGCACGTCCTCGGCGGGCGGAACCGCGGGAGCACCGCCGTCGTCGTGCGGGCTGACCCGCAGGTCGTCGAGACTGCCGGTGAGCGCGTACCCGCGGTCGGCGACGGCCGCGATCATCGCGTCGGCCTGTCCGGCCGCCCACCGCCGGTGAGCGCCGGACAGTCCGCCCGACCGCCCGGAACTCGTCTGCCGCAACGCATCACCGCCGAACTGTCGCTTGACCAGCAGCTCGTAGCGCCACCATTCGGCGACGTCGGGCCCCAGCCGGACGTTGAGCCGTCGCAAGAACTCGTTCTGCGCCGCGCCGATCGAATTGTTCGCCCGGTGGTCCAGTTCGGGCAGCAGGGCCGGGTCGACGCCCAGCACCGCGAGGAACCGGTCCCATAGCGCGTCACCGCCGACGGCGCCCGCGGCGGGCACGGTGACGATGTGGACTTGTCCGGCACCGAGAGCCTCGGCCCACCGTTGGGCGATCGCCGCGTAGTCTTGGAGCTCCCAGAAGGAGACTTCGGGTATTTCCGGCGACCTCGGCCCGCCCGGTGCGTGGTTGGCGACCGAGGCGAAAAAGTCGTCGAAGGTCGTGGTCTGCCGGTTCTGCAGGGTCTCCTGCCAGACCGACGGGATCTGCCTGGCCAGGTCGCGCACGGTGAGGATCACGCGGACCTCGTCGGCGAAGTCCAGGTCGCCCAGCAGCGAGGCGATCTGCTCGGGTCCCATCGTCGCGAACAGTTCGTGGGAGACCACGCTGTCGCCGTGCCACGCTCGCATCTGCCCGAGCATCGCCGGCCAGGCACCCGCGCTCTCCGGGCTCGCCCAGGCGGGGAACCGTTCGGGCTGCAGGTGCGCCGCGGCGTGGAAGTGGTCGGCGGTGCTCGATCCGGGGAACAAGAGACCCGCTCGATCCTGGGCCGGACGCCGGTTGGCCCACAGACGCTCCTGCAGATGCGTCGTGCCGGTCTTGGGAAGCCCGATGTGAAGGTAAACGATTGGCATGTTGTTCCGTGACGTGATCTCTACCTGCGACGATGGCGGCCGTATACACGATGGCGCACGTTGTTGCGCGCAGTCGCGCTGGTTTCGCTCACCATGATTCCGACTCCCCGAGCAGCCTACCGAATCGGACATCATCGTCGGATGGCAGGCGAGCCCCCGCTCCTGCGGGTCAAGAACGCGGTCATCGAACCGCTCCCGCACGCGGCCCGTGCGTGGCTGGTGCGGCTGACCGCGCTTGTCGCCTTCCTTCTCGTGTGGTGGCTGATCACCGCGCTGCACCTCGTCGACGAGAAGTTCCTTCCGACACCGGCAGCGGTGTGGCGCGCGGCCGTGCGGGCCAGCACGTGGCACCAGATCGCACCCGGCGTGCCCCGCGAGGTCCTCGGCGAACAGAACTACTTCCTGTGGGAACACCTCGTCGCCAGCCTGCAGCGGATCGGCGCCGGAGTCGGAGCCGCGATCATCCTGGGACCCATCGTCGGGTTCCTGATGGGGACGTCGAAGACGATCAGCACCATCATCGAGCCCTACATGAACTTTCTGCGAGCGCTGCCGCCGCTCGGCTATATCGGCCTGCTCATCGTCTGGTTCGGCATCGGCGACACCTCGAAGATCTGGCTGCTGTTTCTGGCCGCGTTCCCGGCCATCGCGATCTCGACCGCCAACGGCGTCCAAGCGGTCAAACAGGATCAGATCAACGCGGCGCGCGCCCTCGGTGCCAGCCGAACACAGACGGTGACGCGCGTCGTGTTCCCCGCGACCCTGCCGGAGATGATCAACGGCATCCGGATCGCGATCGGGTTCGCGTGGACAACCGTGGTCGCCGCCGAACTGAACAACGGCATCCCGGGCATCGGCGGGCTGGCCTACCTGTCCGGCCAGCAGCTCAACTCGGCCCTGACCATCGCGTGCATCATCGTCATCGGAATCACCGCGCTGGCGCTCGACGCGCTGATCAAGTGGATCGGCGTGCTCGTCGTCCCGTGGAAGGGGAAGGCATGAGCGGGATCGGGGTGCGCACCATCGCGACCGTCATCGCCGCGGGCATCGCCGTCGGCAGTATGGCCGGGTGTGTCGAATCGGGACGTCCCGAGCAGTCGCGGACCATCGGCGGCGCGGTCAAATGCCCCGTCGACCCCGACCCGTCGGTGACGGGCACGGTGCGCATCGCCTGGCAGGAGATCCCCAACGGCGATCTCGTCGTCAAGGACGCCGGCCTCCTCGAGACGTGCCTGCCCAAGGCCAAACTCGTGTGGAGCAAGTTCGCCTCCGGCGGAGACGTGATCCAGGCGTTCGGGGCCAACTCGCTCGACATCGGTCTGCTCGGCAGCGCGCCGGCGGCGAAGGCCTTGTCCGCGCCGCTCGACATCGCGATGCGGATCCTCTGGATCCAGGACCAGATCGGGCAGGCGGAATCGCTGATCGCTCGCGACCCCGCGATCAAGACCGTCGCCGACCTGCGGGGCAAACGCATCGGCGTTCCGTTCGCGTCGACAGCGCACTACAGCCTGCTGACGGCGCTGGACAAGGCCGGCGTCGGCGGCAGCGCGCAGGTGCTGAACCTCTCCCCCGACGCCATCCGAGGCGCGTGGCAGGGCGGGCAGATCGACGCCGCCTACATCTGGGAACCGACACTCGACCAGCTGAAATCCGGCGGCGCGCACGTGGTGACCGACAACGCGCGGGTCGCCGAGCAAGGCGCCCCCACCTATGACCTCACCGGTGCCCGCTCGGATTTCGTCGCGAAGAACTCACGGTTCCTACGGATCTGGGCGGCGGCGCAGAACTGGGCGGCGGTGCTGCTCAACACCAAGCCCGACGAGGCCGCGGTCCACATCGCCGGTCAACTGGGCGTGCCGGTCGAGCAGGTGCTGACGCAGATCAAGGGTTACCGGCACTTCGACGCCGCAGCGCAAGCCGCTCCCGATCGCCTCGGCGGACAGCTCGGCGCGGATTTGCGCAACACCGCGCAGTTCCTGCTCCAACAGGGCCAGGTCGACGCCGTCGGCCCGGTCGAGGCGTACATCGCCGCGCTCTATCCGGACGCGGCCCGCGAGGTGGCCGGCCGATGACCGAAGCACAGGAGGCGATCACGACGGGCGGCGCCGAACGCGTCGTGCTCACCGGAGCGGCCAAGACCTACGACACGGCGTCGGGTCAGACCATCGCGCTGCAGGCGACCGACCTGACCATCGAGCCGGGCGAGTTCGTGTGCATCGTCGGACCGTCCGGTTGCGGCAAGACCACGCTGTTGCAGATGCTCGCCGGATTCCTCGAACCGACGGCGGGCACGGTGGAGGTCGGCGGCCGAGCGGTGCACGGTCCCGCGGCCGACCGCGGCGTCGTGTTCCAGGCGCCGACCCTCTACCCGTGGCTCACCGTGCGAGGCAACGTCGAGTTCGGCCCGTCGGTGCGCGGCGTGCCCAAGCCGCAGCGTCGCGCACAGGCACAGGAGATGCTCGATCTCGTCGGTCTCGGAGACTTCGGCGACAAGCGGCCCTATGAACTGTCGGGCGGAATGCAGCAGCGGGCCCAGATCGCCCGGGTGCTGGTGAACGACCCGGCGATCATTCTCATGGACGAGCCGTACGGGGCGCTGGACCAGTTGACCCGCGAGCGCCTACAGGTCGACCTGCTCAAGATCTGGCGACAGGCGCGCAAGACGATCGTGTTCATCACGCACTCCGTCGAAGAAGCCACCTTCCTCGCGACGCGCGTGCTCGTCATGAGCGCGCGGCCCGGCCGGATCATCGTCGACCGTCAGGTCGAGTTGCCCGGCGACACTCCCGACGGGGTTCGCGACCCGGCGGTGCTGGCGACGCCGGAGTTCACCGAGATCAAAGCGGAACTGTCGAAGGCGATCTACGACGCCCACACGTGACCGTCCCGGGTCGTCGTCACGCGAGCCGGTAGCGCCCTTCGGCGTCCGGCCCGACGACCACCCCGCGCTCCGCCAGTTCCGTCAGGTGCCGACCGCACATGCTGCGCTCGACCTCGGCGGCGAACCACGGTGCGGTGCCGACGCGATAGACGATTCCCTTGCCGGTCAATTCATCCACCGACGCCGGCGCCTCCGCCAGCAGCGCCAGCAGGCGGCCCTCGCGCGCGTCGAGTGCATCGGCGTGGCGGGCCAGCGCCGACAAGAACTCGGCACGCTCGAAGTACGGACCTTTCGCGTGGTACGGCACCACCACTGCGGCATCGACGTCGGCGACGACCCGCAGCGTCTCGCGAACGGCGGTCAGACTCGAGTCGCGGTCGCCGTAGACGGGACCGAAGGACGAGAGTTCCACATCGGCGATGTAGAACACGCCGTCCGGCTCGACGAGGAACCCGCAGTGCCCGGCAGTGTGGCCGGGCAGCGGAACGACGCGGATTCTCACTCCGCCGCCGAGATCGAAAACGGCGTCGTCGCCGAACGTCCGCGCATCCGGGAGCGGTGCCCAGCGAAACTCCTCGACCATTTCCGCTTCCCACTCGCCCTCGGGCAACCCGTACTGCGCGCGGAAGCCGTCCCAGGATGTCAGCGCTGGGGCGTCGAGTTCGTGGATCGCCACGTCGGAGGCCCTGGCAGCGGCGTCCACGGTGTGGTCCTCGTGGTAGTGGCTGAGCAGCAGCAGATCGGCCGGCGGCGCCGTCAGGCCCAGCGCGCTGTCGAGCAGGAAGGTGGTGTCGCCTCCGGCGACCGTCAGCGGATTGCCGTACGGGTAGCCGCCGCCGTTTTGCCCCATCCACCGCGTGACATGCGGACTAAGCCGGATCTGCTCGACGCTCATCGTCCCATCATGCCGTGCGCCCCGGTCTGGGGAAGTCTCACCGGTCGTAGTGCCGAAGGACGTCGACGACGGCCGCCCCGTAGCCTCCGCCGAACAGGATGGCGTGCACCAGCAGCGGCGGCAGCTGGTACCAGCGGACGCGGTCGCGCCAGCCGTCGGCGAGCGGAAAAGCCTCGTCGTACGCCTCGAAGCAGTCCCTGCCGAAGCCGCCGAAGAGCAGCATCATGGCCAGGTCGATCTCGCGGCGCGCCCAGTACGCCGCCGGGTCGATGAGCCAGTTCCGACCTCCCGCTCCGACCATCCGGTTGCCGGCCCACAGATCGCCGTGGACCAGCGACGGTGGTTCGGACGGTCCGCACAGTTCCTCGGCCCGCGGCGCCAGCCGGTCGATCAGCTCCCGCGCTTGCGGCGGCACCGCGCCGAGCCCGATCCCGCGGTCGATCAGCGGGATCACCCGGCGCCGCACGAAGAAGTCCGGCCAGTCGGTAGTCGGCGTGAGATCGACTTCGGCCGAGCCGAGGTAACCGGAGAGCGAATCGTCGAGGGAACCGAAGTGCGTGCCGGTCGTGCGATGCAGCCGCGCCAACCCGCGTCCGAGGTCGATCTCCGTCGACGCGGTGGCCGGCGCGGTGTCGATCCACTCCAGTACCAATCCTGATGGGCTCTCCCGCAACACTTCCGGAACGCCGAGCTCGCCGCGATGGGCGCGCAACGCCCGCAGGCCGGCGGCCTCACGCTCGAAAAGGTCGGGGGTCGCGTCGGGCCGCCACTTCAGGAACAGCGGACCGTCCGCGGTTTCGAGTCGATAGGCGCGAGCGATGTCCCCACCGGACACCGGCCGCGCGGCACGGACTCCGAGGCCGTCGATCAGATCGGCCGGCAGGTCGTCGACTGTCATGCCACACACGATGCCAGCCATGCGAGGTACTGGCAGACTTCCGGTATGCCCGAGACGCCCACGCTGCTGGTGAAGTACGCCGAGGCCGGCGACGGCTACCTGACCTGGCGCTGGGTCGGCGACGACGGACCCGCCGATTTCGACGGTGTCGCACACATCGGGGCCGACGTCCTGACCGCGGTGCGGGCCGCGCTCGCCGAGGCGGTGCCCGATCCCCTGCCCGGCGAGTCCATCGGCGACGGCGTGGACCGCGCGCTGCTCCGCGGGCCGCTCGCACGTCCGGAGTCCACGGCCGCGTTCGCCCGCGAACTCGGCGTCGCGCTGGTGCCGATCGAATTGGCGGAGACCGTCCAGCGCTCGCCGACTCGCCCGCTGCTGCGCGTTCAGCCGAGCGAGTCACTGACCCGCGTGCCGTGGGAGATGCTCCGCGTCGGCCGGTCCTCAACCTCCCACCAGGACGGCATCGAACTCGGCGAGATCGCCGACGTCGTGTGCTCGGCTCCGGCGAGCGTAGCCGCACAGCGCTCCATCGTGCCCACCGACATCGTTCCCGCCGACCGCGAAGGATCCGTGGTGGCGGTGGTCGACCCCCGGATCCCCGGGCAGTCGGCATCGTCGGCACTCGGTTCCGTGCTGGGCCGTCCCGACGAAGCATCGCCGCTGGCCGCCCTGCTCACCGAGAACCCCGTACTCGTGCCAACGGTGTCGTCCTACGGCGAGTTGGCCCGGCGCACCGATGTCGACCGCGATTGGCTGCGGCACACCATGGCCGTCGCGGCAAGGCTCCTCTACGTCGGGCACGTCAGTGCGGCGTCGGCAAGCGGCGAAAGCGTCGACGCCGCGTTGCATCTGTGTTGTGCCGACGAACGCGGGGCTCACCGCCCCCTCAGTGTCTACGACCTGCTCACCGGCGGGTACCGCTTTCCGCCGCGCACGGCGCTCATCGGATGCAACTCCGGCGGCGACCTCGCACACCCGGACGGGATGGGTCTGTCCATGGCGGCGCTGGCGACGGGCGCTCGACTCGTGACCGCGACACGGTGGGCCGTGCCCACCAACCGGGCCCTCGCTCGCGCCGGCAACCTGGGCGACCGGCGCCCGCTGGAGGAGCTGGTCCTGGCCGTCGATGCCGCGCACCGCGGCGACGATCCGCTCGGCGCACTCGCGTTGTGGCAGCGCGATCGCCGGGCGCGGTGGTACGCCGACGGCCAGGTCGCCGACAGTCCATTGATGTGGGCGGCGCTCACCAGCACCGTCTGACCCACCGGCACCGCACGTATCCGAATCTGTGATCGGTAGGCGCGACCCGGTTCTACCTTGACTTCAGCAGCCCACCAGGGCGGCTCGTTGAGAACCACAACACCATCAGGAGCAAGTCATGCGTAAGTTCAACATTCTCGTCGCAAGCGCTGGCGCGATCGGCCTCATCGGCGCCCTGGGCGCATGTTCCAGCGACTCGTCGGACGACGTCGCCAAGACCGGTGGCGAAGCCAGCGTGACGGTCGACGGCAAGCCGGTCGAGATGTCGTCGAAGACGGTTGTCTGCACGGAGAACGCGGGCAAGGTCGTCATCGCCATCGGCGACGCCACCGCCGGGGGCACCGCTGGCGTCGGAGCCACACTCACAACGGGCGACAACCCCGAAGTGGAGACGGTCGGCCTCGGTGCCACCAACGGTCAGGCGCTCGGCTGGGCCAAGGGCACTCCGGGCGGCGACGCCAAGGCGACCAAGGACGGAAAGAAGTACACCATCTCCGGCAACGTGACCGGGGTCGACATGGCCAACCCGATGGCCCCGTCGAAGAAGCCCTTCGAGATCAAGGTCACCTGCCCGTAATCGAGGCCTCGCGCCCCGCTCCGGGCACCGGGACCGGTCAGGGCTTCACCAGGTATTGACCGGTACCCGGTCCTCGGCCAGACCGTATCGCTGCTTGGCGACGTCGAAAGCGTCGCCAAGCACGATCGTGTCGGCGGTCAACGACAACGGCGGCGGTGCCTTCACTACCAGCGCCGGGCCGACGCCGACGGAAGGTGCCGGCGCATCACCGGCCATCAGCTCGGCCATGCCGGCCGCCGCGGTGGCCGCACGATCCTCCGAGACTTCAGACCCGGATGCGCCCACGGCATCGCGGGACGCCGAGAAGAACGCGGTCGCGCAGCGCAGTTCCACCAGTTGCGCGACGATGTCGGATGCGCCGAGACGAAAGGCCAGCGCGAAGGCGAGGCCGAACGCGTCCAGGCTGCGCTCCGCCGCGAAATGCCGACGTTCCGCGTGACGGGAGGAGGCGAATGCCGCGTGATGCAAATACACGGAGGCCGCCAACACCTTCGCGAGCGCCCGCCGCAGGACGCCTTCGTTGCCGGTCGTGACCGTGCGATGGAATTGGTCGACGTAGCGCACATGCGTCAGGTCGCAGACGGCCGCCATGGTGAACCGTTGCTGGGCCAGCGCGAGTTCGGCCGCTTCGGCGATCAAGCCGAGGGCCTCGTCGTGCATCCGCGCGGCCTCGGCCGGCTCGGTCGTGGCCAGCGCACAGTCCTGGGTGGCGCCGGACGCCTGCACCAGCGCGGCCACCAGGGTCATCGGCGAGGCGTCGTCTCTCGCCTGCTCGACCACCGACAGGTAATGCTCGCGCGCACCCTCGACGTCGTCATGCGCGTGCAGCCCGAATCCGACGGCCTTCGCCGATTCCGCGCGGTGATGCGGCTCGAGGAGATCTGCATGCGCCTGGGCGGCCGCGGCATACTCGCCGAACAGTTCCGCGGCGCGGGCCGTGTCCTTCCGGCCCATCGCGATGTAGCCGCGCAGATGCGCGAGCGCGGCCTGCGTCTGGATGTCGTCGATGACGCCCTCGGCTCGGTCGGCGACACGCGTCGCCTCGTCGTAGTCGCCGATGCGTGCATGCGACTGGGCAAGATTCAGCAGCGCGACCCCCAGCGCCTCCGGGCTGTGCCGCGCGCATTCGTCGACCGCCTCGCGGGCGAACGCCAACGCGCGCGCCCACTGTTCCCGTTCGACCGCGATCGCGGCGACCGAGCACAAGGTCATCGCCCGATTCCGGTCGGCGTTGTCGGTGGTCGACGCCAATTCCAGTGCGAAGATCACGTCGGCGTCGGCGCCGTCGATGTCGTCCATCGTCTGCAGCACCTGGCTGCGATTGAGACGAACTCCCCATTCCTGCTCGTTGAGTCGGCGACGATCGGCCTCATCGTCGTCGAACTCGCGCGCCCGCGCGATGAGTTCCAGGCAGCGGTCCAGGTGGGCCAACGCGCCCCCGGCGTCACCGGTGTTGAGGCTGAGCACATGGTCGATGTTGGCGACGCGGAGCTGGGCATCGATTCGCGAGCGCGGGTCGGTGACGGCATCGGCGATGGTCCGCGCCCGGTCAAGCGTCGTCGACCACTGCGCGTCGCCGGACTGGAGTTGTCCGGCCAGCACTTCGACGAGCCGGCGCACCTCGATGGCGTCGTCGTCGAGTTGGACCATCCCTACACGGTAAATTCCTCTGGGCAGCCGCGCATCCGCCCGGGAAGGACACCGATTGCCGTGACCGCTCCTCGCCCACGCACCGCGGTGATCGACGAGGCGTGGCGGAAAGCTGCGGGCGACGCGGCGGTCAGCACCGGGAGCGACGTGCTGGCGGTGATGAGTGGGCGCGACGGGCGTCCTCTGGCGCGCACCGTGAAATGCCTCATCGACCCGCTCGTGCTCCGCTTGCGCGCCAAGCCCGAGCTCGGCAAACCGCTGCTCGACGCGACGGCCTCGGCCGAGGTCGCCGCCCTGATCGCCGGAGCGGCGCCGACGATCGCCGATTCGGCGCGCTGGTTCGCCGAACTGAAAGCGGCCCGGCGGGCGGCCGGCATCACCGGCGGCAGTATTCAGGAGCAGTACTTCCCCCGCGCGTTCGAACTCGCCGTCGCCTACGGTTCGCCCGGCGACGGTGCCGCCGCGATAGCCGCGGAGACGATCGACGACATCCATCGGCCGCGGGCGGGTATGACCGTCGACGATCTCGCCGAGTACCTCGACCGCCACCACGCGGAACTGGACGCCGCACTCGACAACGTCTGGACCAACGCGAAACGGACCGTTGCCGACGAGACCGGCCGCGATGTCGCCCACGTCGTCGATATCGTGCTGGCCGCGGACGCCGACCCCGCCGAACGTCAGGCGAGATGGACCGACCTGACGACGTCGGGCGTGCCGGATCGTGTCGGGGTGGGGCTCTTCGAGGCCGGCGCCCCCATCGACGACCTGCTCGCGGCGTGCGGGGTGACGATCGCCGAACCCGATCGGGCACCGGCGCTCTCAGCATCCACACCGGTCACGGTGCCGCCGCTGCGCGGCAACGCGGGAGGACTGCCCCTCGACCGTCCCATCGCCACCCGGGTGACGACGACGCTGCGTCGTTCCCGGGACCGCGAAAGCCTCCCCCCGATCGCCGGCCTCGTCGACGACGAGATCAACCGCTCACGCCAGCCGTGGGCGCTCGACGGCGCCACGTGGCGGGCGGCGATGCTGCTCGGCGTGGTCGTCGCGGCACAGCTGCACCCCCTCGCACCGCGGCCCGGCCCACACGGTTTCGCGGAGACGATGTCGCGGCGGCTCGCCGCGCAGGCGCACATCTTGTACAACAGGCGATTCCTGCTCAGCGGCGCTCCCGTCGACGGTGAGTTGTCAACCGAACTGCGAGAGTTCTGGCGACCGTACCTCGGGCGCCTCTGGGTCCGGCTGCACGGGCGATCGGTACTCGAACCTTGGACGGCCACAACGGAATTCGATGCTGTTGCGCTGCTGGATCTGCTCGAGGGAATCGCTCGTTCGGTCAGCTATGACCAGCGTTCACGCATCCGGGCCGCGATCGAGAAGGCGGCCAGGTGAGAATCTCGAGTGCGCCGGGCGCACCGGCCTCGCCGACGTGGACGACCATGACTCTCGAAGTGGCCGGCGGCATCTTCACCTGGAACGTAATGGATCCGGAAGCTGCTCCGCGGCTGCATCTGTGGTCGCCGGCCGACGCGACTTGGCTGTGGCGCATCGTCGGCGAGCAGGGCCATGTCGATGTCGTCGCCGCACTGGCCGAGCACCGTGATGCCGATGTCGCCGTGGACTCCCCTGGCGAACTGGCCATCCTGCGGCGTCTGGCGTGGGGTCATTGGCTGCGGCGGTGGTGGCCGGCCAGTGTGATCGACGGTATCGAGGAGCTGCCCCGTGTCGTACTCGATATCGAGGTCGCGCTGCTGACCGACGACTGCGAGGCCTACTTCGACGAGGTCAGCTTCGACGGCGATCCGCATGCTCTGCTCGCCGCGCACGGCGAGGACGCGATCGGCTCATTGGCGACCCACGCGAGTGCCGAAGTGCGCGCCCTACACGGCCGGTGGATCGGCCGCGAAGGTGGCGCCGCCCGCCCGCGCGAGACAGCGGTGCCGGGACGAGCCGACGACTACGCGCTGGCGGCCGGATCGGAGACCTTCGCCGCGCCCGGCACCGGTATCGCCCAGGGCCGGGCATCCGTCGCCTGGGAGTCGGTGCCCGCCAACACGTTCGACGCGGCTGAGAACACGATCGCCTGGTCCGTCGACGCGGCACCGGAAGTGGTCGCCGATGTCGCAGTCGCGCTCCTGCCGGGACGCGCGGCGATTCCGCTGCCGGTGACGTTGTCGCTTCCCGATCTGCCGATGCGGGTGCGGGCAACGCTGGAACCGACCGGGCTGGTACGTGTCGCACTGCCCCTCACGGCCGCGCAGGCGTGGCGAATCGACTGGTCGGCGCTCGTCTGCGCTGTGGGCGAGACAAACGGCGCCGACTCCCGTGGCCAGCGTAATCGGGTGCGCTCACTGGTCCGTCGCCGAATCGGCGGGATCGACGACGGCACGCCGCTCTTCGTCGCCGAGCGGCTCGTCGCCGACGCCGACTACTGATAATCGCCGCCGCTAAACCCTCACGGTTTCGCCCATCCCTCATCGATCGATGGGGAATCGCCGAAACCATGAGGGGCGAGCGTCAAGCAGCCGCACTTGTTGGGACGGGAGTTACCGGTGTGGCGAAAACGTTCCGCGGAACGCATCGTCGTCGCCACGCCTCCTACCGATTTCCGCCCACGCCCCTGCGTGCGCGGGGTCGAGCCAACAATTCCGGAAGACGGGCGGTCGCCGCCGGGTCGGCGAGACCTCCCGCAAGACTCACCAGCGCCAAGAGCTGAACCGTCGAGCCGGATCTGGCCGCAGCCAGCATCTTGTGGTGACCGTCGAGCAAGTAGTGCGTCAACCCCCAGTGGAAGTAGAAGTCCGCGTCGTCGCCGGTCGTGGCGGGTGCACAGACATCGAGCCCGGACAGTGCGACAGCGGTCGGCGCAACCCCTTCGCCCATGAGGTCGACGTAGTGCCGCACGCGATCCCTATCGGTCCAACTGGGCGGGACCATGGGCACGACGAACTCGTAGAGGTGCGCGTCGGAGTCCACGGCGGTCTCGAAAGTCCGGTAGTAGAAACTGCGCGGGTTCTCCGGGAGCGACCAGAAGTTTCGGATTCCCCACGTGGCGACTTGCTCATGGGTGAAGTAGTCGCGTTCGTCATTGGGGGCTACCAGCTCGGGCTGGACCTCCAACAGCAGCGGCAGGTAGTCGCCCTCTGCCAGCAATGGGGAGAAGGTGTCGAAGATCGCGTCATCGACGGCGTCCAAGGGTTGTTCGAGCTGTCGCATCGGCTCGCGGCCATCAGACAGTCTGACGTTGGCGCCGTATTGGCGCTCGAACAGGAACGGGCAACTGCCGCACCAGAACGACAATTCGAACGCCGGCTCGCCCGACATGTAGAGGTAGCGGTTACCGACGTCGGGACCGACGGTACCGAAGTGGAGCGCGGCCTGGTCCTCGGGCACACCGAGCCGACGGGTCGGCAATGCAGATATCAACACGTCGCGAGAGCCTACGTGCGCGGCCTGCCGCCGGCGACTTCATTTTGGATCTGCTCGATCACCTCACCGACGACCCCCTGGGTCAACAATCCGGTGCCGAGCGGCCCCGAGGAGTCGGACCCCAGCGTTGGCAATTGACGAAGAATCGCCTTGTCGTCGTCGGTGAGCTGCTCGATCTGCCACCGAACCTCTTCGGCGACCGCGTCGGACGGCGCCGGGTTCGCGAGCGAGACGGCTTTCGCCACATATCCCGCGGCTCCCAGTGCGTGCGCACCCATGTGGGCGACCGACGACGCCTGACCGGCGGCCCGGGCAGCGGCGGCACCGGCTGGCGTCTTCGCAGCTTGAGCTGCCTTACCGGCGGCGAACCGGAGACGGATCTGCTCGGCAGCCGTGGTCTCCCCATTGCTGTACGCACGCGTACGGGCGATGGCGTCGCGCACCTGATCGGTCGCCGACGCGTCGCCGTCGAAGAGTGGGAGGACGCGCTCAGCGCAGTCCGCGGCCCATCGGGCGATGGTGCGACGGTCCGAATCACTGAGCGTCTGGATGGAAGCCATCGATCCATCCTGCCACGCCGAATCAGCGATCCACGTCGGCCGACGGGTCGCCGATCGTCCCGACGGCGGGCGTCAGATCGGCGGTCGTGTGGAAGTCGTGATTCCAGCGGAGCAAGGGGGTCCCGTCGCGCGGCGCGCTCCCGCCGACGACGTCCCCGACCACCAGCACCTGATCGTTCACAGGCGTGGCGGAGGCGGTCTCGCACCAGAACGTCGCGAGCGCGTCGGGCAACCAGAGCGCCCCCTGCGGGGATCGCTCGGCCCCGGCGTCGGCGAGCGCCGCCAGCCTCGCCGCACGGCCAGTCGCGCCGGTGAGGCGGCGCACCAACGACAGGTGGTGCGCCGCCAAGACCGACAGGGACCACGGCCGGCCGTCCAGGATCGCCGGCAGGGCATCCCGCCCGGTCCCGACGGAGACGGCGAGTGCGAACGGCTCGACCGACGCCGTCAGTACCGAGGCGGCGACGAAGAAGCGATCCTCCTCGCCGTCGTGCACGGCGACCAGACTCACGCCGCTGCCGTAGCGGGCGAAGCCGTCGTACCGCTGCTCGGGTCCGGCGCGATGCTCTGTATGCGTCGTCGTGGTCATCTGATCAGAAAAGGACTCGCCCGCCGGAAGTCGCCGCGGCGAAGCGCTCTTGGGCATCGGCCCAGTTGGCGATGTTCCAAAACGCCTTGACGTAGTCACCCTTGACGTTGAGGTAGTCGAGGTAGAACGCGTGCTCCCACATGTCCAGTTGCAGGACCGGCACGAGGGTGGCGGGAATGTTGCTCTGCTGGTCGTAGAGCTGGACGATCAGCAACCGCTGCCCCAGCGCGTCCCAGGCCAGGATGGCCCATCCGGAACCCTGGATAGTCAGGGCGGTTTGCTCGAAGTGAGCCTGGAACCTGTCGAAGGAACCGAAGTGCTCATCGATCGCCGCGGCGAGTTCACCCGCCGGACGATCGCCGCCGTCGGGCGAGAGGTTCTTCCAGAAGACCGAGTGGTTGATATGGCCGCCGAGGTTGAAGGCGAGGTTCTTCTCCAGTCCGGCGACGGCTCCGTAGTTCCCGGTTTCGCGCGCTTCGTCGAGCTTCTCCAGCGTCGCGTTGAGACCCGCCACGTAGTTGGCGTGATGCTTGGAGTGGTGCAGCTCCATGATCTTCGCGGAGATGTGCGGCTCCAGTGCGCTGTAGTCGTAGGGCAGGTCGGGCAGCGTGTACGCGGTCATGCGGATCCTTCCGAAGTGGTTGTCTCCGCAACGCTAAGACCTGAAGTTAAGTTGAGGTCAAGCGTGACGTCGGTCACGCCGTCTTGGTAGCGTGCGATGCGTGGCCATCAAGCTTGAGAACGTCGGCATCACCGTCCGGGACATCGACGCGGCGATCGCGTTCTTCACCGACCTCGGTCTGACTGTCCTGGGCCGTGACACGATCAGCGGCGAGTGGGCCGACACGGCGGTCGGCCTCGACGGCAACCACGCGAAGATCGCCGTGCTCACCACGCCGGACGGCCACGGTCGCCTCGAATTCTTCGAGTACATCCACCCCGAGGCCGTCGAGACCGATCCCGCCTCGCCCAATGACGTTGGCATGCACCGTGTCTCGTTCTCCGTGGACGACATCGACGAGGCACTGGCCATCGCGGCACGGCACGGTTGCTATCCGCTCCGCGGCGTGGCCACCTACGGCGACGTATACAAACTCACCTACCTCCGTGGCCCGAGCGACATTCTGGTGATGTTCGCCGAGGAGGTGGCCTCCCCCGAGCCGGACGGGCGGAGCAGCGATGTCTAAGTTGTCAGGCCCGGCCGAGGCCGCGCTGGCGAGCGCGGGAGCCGCAGTAGCCGGTATCGCCGGTTCGGCGGCAGCCTTGAGAACCCCCGCCGTCGTCCGCCGCCTGAACGAGTGGGCGGCGCACAGGCTGACCGATGAGCAGCGCGCCGACCGGCATGCCGCCATTCTTCCGACGCCGCTGCGATTGGCCTTCTACTCCGACCCGGGCGACCTATCCGCGCTGACCAACGGCGAGATCATCCGCAGCGAGCGGGTGAAGCCGCGGCTCCCGACTCCCGCGGCGACTCTCGAGCGATTCATGGTCCGCTCCACCGACACCGCGGGCAAGGCCGTGGCGGTCACTGCCACGCTGATCGAACCCGACCGCCCATGGCGAGGGGACGGTCCGCGGCCGGTCGTGGTTCGGAATCAGCCGATCAACTCGCTCGGGCTCAAGGCCGCGCCCTCGTATCGACTCGCGCGCGGCACCTATATCGACGCACCGCCGCTGCTCCCGCTGCTTCTGGCCCGCAACTGCGCGGTCCTCATCCCCGATCACGAGGGACCGCGAATGGCCTACTCGGCGGGCGTCATGGCCGCACATGCCGTCCTGGATTCCGTGCGCGGGATGCACCGCATCCGCCCGGATCTCGCCGAGTCCCCGACGGTGATGGACGGCTACAGCGGTGGGGCCATCGCGACCGTGTGGGCGGCACAGGAACAACCGGTCTACGCGCCCGAACTGAGGTTCAACGGCGCCGTTGCCGGTGGCACGCCCACCGACTACGCCCTGCTGTATCGCAGTATGAACGGCGGCCTCGGATCCGGCCTGTTCGCCGCGGCGACCATCGGCCAGGCGCGCGAGTATCCGAGCATGACGCAGCTTTTCGGGGACTTCGCCTTCTACGTGGCCACGCTCATCAAAGACTTTCCGCAGATACCGCTGGCCGCGTCGGGAGTGGCCCGTATCGACCTGGGGGTCTTGGCCACCGTCCCCGAACCATTCGAATCCGAGGTCGCCCAGGCGGTGATCGACGCCAACAAGCCGGGTGCCACCCCGCCGACGATGCCCGTCCTGCTGTACCACGGTTCGCGCGACCGTTTGATCGGCGACCAGTTCATCCCCGAGGAAGGCGTGACCGAACTCGCCGATCGCTGGCGCGCCAAGGGGGCGACCGTCGACTACCTGCCCGTCCCCGGTGAGCACATGATCGCGGCCGGGTGGGCGATGCCGAGTGTGCTGCGCTGGATGCGAGACGCCCTGCGACAGCCGGCCGCCTGAGCGCCCGGCCGCGGATACGATCGCGTCATGGCCACCTCCTACTCGACCGCCGCCCAGGTCGTCGAGGCCCTCCACAGCGCAGCCAACCCGATCGAAGAAGCGAAGATCCGCAACCGCGTCGACGAAGACGAAGCGGTGATCGGCGTCCGGATGGGCACGCTGTTCGACATCGCCAAGCACGCCGCCGGTCTCCCCGACGCCGAACTCGACGCCTTGTTCGAGCACGAGGCGTACGAGCCGCGACTGGCCGCGTTCTGCATCCTCGACTTCCGTGCGCGCCGCAAGCTCGCCGACGACCAGCGCGCCGCGCTCGCCCACATCTACCTGGACCGGCACGACTCCATCAGCACGTGGGACATGGTGGATCGCGCGGCCCCGCGAGTGCTCGGCTGGCCGATCCTGATCGGCGCGGTCGGCGATAGCGTGCTCGATGATCTCGCGCGCGCCGACGATCCCCTCCGACGCAGATCGGCGATCACGGCCCCTCTCTGGTTCATCAAGGAAGGGTCGACGGCCGACGTCGAACGCGGCCTCGCGATTGCATCGTCCCTCGACGACGACCGGCATCCGCGTGTGCGGTCGGCAGTTCAGATCTATCGCAAGCACGCGCGGCGGCGACTTCAGCGCCACGGCAACCCCTGATCATCGAGCCTCAGCAGTCGACGAACACTGACAAGGACGACACCTTGCGCGCCCGGTACTCCAGCATCGCCAGCGCGTGCGACCGCCCGTCGGTCAACGTCGCCGAGACGACGTTGCCTGCCGCGATGGTCTTGCCCATTCGCCAACCGGCGAGACGCGCGCCCAGCTCGGCCGGCGAGCGCACCGTCTCCGTCCCGAAACGGAGCACGGGCGACGGCACGAACGCCTCCTCGGGATTCGCTCCTGCGCCGAGCCCGTCGAGCAGCTCAACCGCCCTTCTCTTGGTGCGGGGTCCGACGCCGGCGAATCCGCGGGCGAACCCCAGGGAACCGGCGACCCGTTGATTGCGCAGCAGGCCGACGGCGAGTCGGCTCGACACGGCGGCGGCCGGCAACCCGTTGCCGAGCAGCTGAGCGACCATGGCCGGCAGTTCCCAGTGCGCGTATAGCCCGTCGATCCGCGCGTTCTCGGTCATCGCATAGCGGAGATGCGCGGGCACGAACAGTGTCACTCGATCACTCATCGCAATCTCGATCGTGAGGTCGCGGAGGACGTCGAGACCGCAGACGATGTCGTGGTTGACGTGGAAGCGGATGTCGTTGGGCGCGATGAACGTGTCGTAGAAGCGGGAGAGCTGCTCGACACCTCGGTGTGGTGCCGAACCGACGGGGTCGTTGACGATCGCGGTCGGCGCGAACAGCGACAGCCAGCGATCCTTGTCGTGAGCGGCGACGGCAGCGGGCGATTCGTCGACCGCGGTCAGCAGTTCGTTCCTTGTCGGCATCCTCAGGCACCCCTCATCAAAGTAGAACGCGTTCTAATTCTACGGTCACGCCGGTGCGCGTCGAATGGGCGTCCGCAGCAAGAACCGTTACGCGCCGAGTCAGCCCACCCGAACCAAGAGCGCGACCAGGATGTCTCGCTCATCGGCGGTGAGCCGCGCGAACACGTCCTCCTGGACGCCAGCCATCACCGACGCGAGTTCGGCGGCGGCTCGCCGACCCGCCGCCGTCAGGGAAACGAGCATGCGGCGGCCGTGTTCGGGGTCTTTGTCGCGAGCGACGAGCCCCCGATTCTCCAGGGCACGGACGGTGTGGGTGACGTCGCGAGGGTCGAGGGCGGCCGCGCTGCCGAGTTCGGCCTGGCTGAGCGGATCACCGGCCGCCGCCAGTCCGGCGAGGCAGCGGTACTCGTAGCCGGTGCAGCCGGCTGCCCCCAACCGCCGTTGGAGTACGTGGTGCGAGCGGCTCGCCGCCGTGCTGAGGATCCAGGTCGGCAACGAGTCGAGCGGAGTAGCCATCTCCTTGCTCCTTCTTGGTATTACCAATATTATCTTGGTGTCACCAATATAATGGAGGATCGATGAACGACCAACGCCCACTGCCCGCGCTCGTCGGCGCGACCGAGAACACCTTGCGCGCTCTACTCACGGCGACGTTGTCGACGACCCCGATCAAGACCTATCCCGCATGGGTCGTTCTCAGCGCCGCTCCGTCTCACGACACCCGCGATGCCACGGCCGGCCACTGGCTCGCCCGGGTGAGCGAGGTCCTCAAGGTCGAGCCCGGCCTGGTCGACGAGGTACTCACACAACTCAACCGCGACGGCCTGGTCACGGCCGACAACTCGCTAACACCTCGGGGCGAGGCCGAACTCTCGTCGGCGCGCATCGCGGTGGCCACCGCGACGGCCAAGCTGATCGAAGGGGTGAACTCAGACGACGAGGCCACCGTCCGCCGAGTACTCGATCAGATGCGTCTCAAGGCAGAAGAGCTGCTGACCGCGTGAGACGGGGCTGGCCATCAACACGGCGTCCATGCCGTCGCGACTCGTGGCCGTTCAGAGGTGCCGTGTCGGGTCCATGCGCTGGTGCAGAATTCGGATCACATCGACTCCGCCGCTGCTTTCGACGTAGAAGAGGAGATGACTGCCGATGCCGTACCGTCGGTACCCTTCGCGGATCTCGCCGCAGGCGCGGCCACGCTCAGGGTTGTCGGCAACACGTTCGATCGCGGCCCTGATCTCGTTGACATAGGTCTCTGCCTGACGGACGCCCCAACGCTCCTGGGTGAAGTCCCAGATCGAGGAGAGATCAGTCTGGGCAGCCGGCGTGAGCCTGTAGTGACTCACGACTTCTTCGCCGCGATGAACGCGTCGAAGTCGAAGGGCTCCGGCGCACCGCTCTCCTCCCCGGTAACGAGGGCAGTGCGCAATGCCGCCAGATGCGTCTCACGGTCCTCCAAGAGCCGCAGCCCGGCGCGGACCACCTCGCTAGCAGACCGGTAACGGCCCGATGCAACCTCCCGAGAGAGGAACTCCGAGAAGTGGTCGTCCAGGCTGATCGAGGTGTTCTGCGCCATATCCTGATAGTACCAATCATTGGTAACGCCAGCAGGCGAGTGCGCTTCTCCCCCCTGCGATCAGTCCAGGCAGAACTCATTGCCCTCGGGATCAGCCATGACGAGGTGTCCGGCGGCCATCGGCGGCGCGGGCTCATGTCGCTCCAGCCGTCGCGCGCCGAGGTCGACCAAGCGGTCCGACTCCCGTTCCAGTGCGGCCATCCGCTCGTCGCCGGTCAGACCGGGCACGTCCACACCGGGCGGTCCGGGGATGACGTAGCCGAGGGCCTCGCGCCAGAAGACGGACAGCGCCCGCGGATCGTGGCAGTCGAAGGTGATCTGAACGTTTCGGCTCATGCCAAGAGGTTTACCAGGAACCACCGACAGGATTCACAGACCCGCGAAACAGGCTGAACACTCGATACATCCCGGCCAGTAGGTCTGGAACTCAGGTTGTGACGGCGTGTTGCAGGACCTGGAATGCGACGGCGACGACGAGGGCGTTGTAGAAGAAGGACAGGACGCTGTGGATGAGCACGAGGCGTCTGGCGGGCAGCGTTTTGACGGTGACGTCGGACGTGGCAAATGACGTGCCGACGGTGAAGGAGAAGTAGAGGTAGTTCAGGAAGACCGGGCGGTCGTTGCCGGGGAACTCGATGGCGTCGTGTTCGGAGGCGATATCGGCGGCCTCGTACATTTGCGCGAAGCCGGTGTTAAGCAACCCCCAGGAGAGGACGACGCCGATAGATGCGGCGACGCTCAGGGCAATGTCGTTCTGGGCCGCGTCATGACGGGCGACCAGGGCGAGAACGGCGGAGTTGACTCCCGCGAAGCTGGAGATCAGCGGCAGCGCCCAGGACCACCGAGCAGCCATGCGCAGCTCGCTGCGGGAGACCCGGGACGGCTGTTCGCCGTTCCAGGCGAGGGCGAATCCGGTGGCGAGATAGATCGCGGCGAGCGCCTCCCAGGTGATGAGTGCCCAAACTTCACTGGAAAGCACATAGACCAGGCTGGCGACGATGATGGCGAGTTCCGCTGCGGCTCCGACCCAGAATCCGCCGCGGGCGGGTACACGTGACATCGCTATAGCCTTTCGTACCGGCGGTCGATCTGGCTAGGCGGTGCTGCGACGTATGCGCAGCAGTGTGAGAGCGGCCGCCACCTCGGTGGGGTTCTGCGCGAAGGGCTTCGGCAGAAGTTCGTCGACACGGGCCAGGCGCCGGTCGATCGTGTTGCGGTGCGTGTACAGACGCTCCGCGGTGCTGGTTCGGTTGAGCGCTTCCTCGACGTAGGTGAGCACCGTCTGATGCAGGACGGGACTGGCGTCGAGGAACTTGCCGAGCACATCGGCGACGAACCGATCGGCAGCGGCGACGTCGGCCGAGAGGAGATCCACCAGGTGGACGTCTTCGTAGCGCACGATGGACAACTCCGAGTCCAGGCGAACCAGAAGCCGTTGTGCCGCAGCGGCATCCATATGCGTTTGCCGGAAGCCGGCGACGCCGACCGCCGGACGGCCGAGCGCGACGCGGACGCGCCGCCGACCCCGGAGACGGTCTGTCAACGCTTCGAGCTGCGGCGTGGTGGCCGTCGGAATCCACAGCCACAACGCAGCCGTACCCGCGACCACGGTGAGACGCCGATCGGCCCCGCACGCGCGCATCACCTGTTCGGCGGTTCGCTCCAACAGACCGACGTCCTCCTCCGCGTCGACCCAGACCACCGCGCCGAGGTGCGATCCGGTGAGGGCGTATCCCAGCTGAGCCTCGGCGTGAGACGTGGCGATGTCCGCGCCTTGCATCAGCAGCTCGATGGTGGCGTAGCGCTGGAGCTGGGACCCTCCGGCGAGTTCTTCTCGAATCCGCTGCACGTACCCCCCGAGCTCCGCCATCGCATCGTCGGTAGTGGTGGCGAGCGTGTTCCCGGAAATCTCACACAGCTCGCGGAGTTCGTCCAGGTCGTCGGTGGCCGCGAAACACGCGGTCAGCCACCATTTCCAGCAGACTCGTTCCACTGCCCGCCAGGCCCCGATGTCGTCGACGACGAGACCGCGCAGCACCACGTCGCGGGCAAACGTACGCATCTCGCTGCTGCCGAGAGGTGGAACACGCCGCCCGGGGTTGGCGATGTTGGACGTTAGCCAGTGCTTGAGAAGCGCGACCACCAGCTGCGCGTCGGCTTCGGCGAGCACCGGGTCGTCCGCGATCGCCCGATACTGCGGGTCCTCCACCGACGCCGCGGTCACCTCGGCGATCACTTCGTCCGACCGCGCGAGCAGATCCTCCGCGAGATCCCGGATCAACCGGGCCACCGGCTCGGAGGGCTCGGGCCACAGTTGATCCGGCGTCGTCATATCTGTCAGTCTCCCCGTGTCGGCGCCCTACATCAGCGGATCAGGACACTCCGCCCGGGCATCGGCCTAGAGACCGAGATAGTCGGCCAGTTCGGCGTAGTCGACCTGCCACAGGCCGGGCGAGCCCAGCGGGTACTGCGACCGGAAGCCGAGGATCCGCTGGACGCGCTCGGGAAGGGCGGCGGCGGCCTCGCGCGAGACCAGGAACGGGTAGGCCTCCTCGCCGACCAGGTAGCCGGGGTTGAACGCGAACGACACCGCGCGACGGTACTGGCCGTCGGTGACGTTGGCGCCTCCGCCGTGGACGGTCTTGCCGCTGATGAACAGAGCGTCGCCGGCGTTCATCGTCGCCGGAATTGTCTGCTCGGGGGTGCCGCGGTCTTCGAAGTCGGGCCACACGTGGCTGCCGGGGATAACGCGCGTGGCGCCGTTCTCCTCGGTGAAGTCGGTGAGCGCGATGAGGAAGTTCAGAGTGATCTCCGGTCCGGCCGGGCCCATGCCGACGAACGGGTACCAGTTCTCCAGGTCGCGATGCAGCATCTGCGCGCGGTTGCCGGGTCCGATCTCGATCACCTGGGCGGTCGTCATCCAGTAGGTGCCGGACTCTTGGAGGAACCGGGCGTCGCACAGTTCGTGCACGAGGTCGTGGTCGATGATCTCGTCGCGGAACACGTCGCTGCGGTTGACCAGATTGGTGAGCCGCTTGGTGTTGACGCCGTGGAACTCCTGCACGAGCTCGTTCTCGTGGGTGCTGCCCGGCGCGAGCGCGGCTAGGGGCGGATCGATCTCGGCGTTGAAGCGTACGACCTGTTCCGGCGAGAGCAGGCCTTCGATGATGACGCCGCCGTCTCGCGCGACGACGGCGAGGATGTCGGCGGCGGCCGTGGTGTTCGGGACTCGCTGGAGTGCGGTTTCGATGCTGGTCATGGGACTTTCCAATCTGTGACTATGCGGTTCGCTGACTTCCGTCCGAGGAACCGCGGTGGGATGCGCTGTGGCGCAGGTCTCACCATTGCCGGTGTCACCGGCGCTGCCTATCCGCATGTTGCAGCGTCTCGGCGCCGATACCGGTGCACATCGCACCGCCGGCGCTGGTCGAGCGAGTACGTGCCTGTGGCCGCAGATCCGCGAAAGCCCAAGTGTGTGAGATTCCCACACCCGCCGCCGAGAAGACGCTGACATTCGGTGTGGCCTGGGTTACATCCGCTTCGGCACTCTGAGGCGCATCACACATCAGTTCCACCCACGGCGTCAGTCTTGGCGCGCAACGGAGAGGCAAGAAACATGAGTACCTCAGCAACCCACCCGGAGTACTTCGACGTCGTCATCATCGGCGGCGGCATCTCGGGTATCGGCGCCGCCGTCTACCTCACGAAGGAGTTCCCGAAGAAGAAGATCGCCCTCCTTGAGGGGCGCGACGCCATAGGCGGTACCTGGGATCTGTTCCGATACCCCGGGATTCGCTCCGACTCCGACCTGCACACCTTCGCCTACGAGTTCAAGAGCTGGAAGCACGAAACGGCAATCGCCGATGCCCCGCTGATCCGCGGATACCTTCAGGAGACCGTCGACGAGTACGGCCTCGACGAGATCATCCGCTATCGCAGCCAGGTCACCTCCGCCGCCTGGTCGAGTGACGACGCCGAGTGGGTGCTCTCGGTTGACGTCGCCGATGCCGACGGCACGGTCCGTCACGAGGTCATCAAGGCCGGCTGGGTCTTCGGCGCCACCGGCTACTACCGGTACGACGAGGGGTTCACACCCGAATTCGAGGGGAGCGAGAACTTCAAGGGCGACATCATCCACCCCCAGCACTGGCCCGAGGACTACGACTACTCCGGCAAGAAGGTGGTCGTGATCGGCAGCGGTGCCACCGCCATCACGCTGATCCCCTCGATGCTCCAGGGCGACGGCGCAGCCTCCCACGTCACGATGCTGCAGCGCACGCCGACCTACATCATGACGATGCCGAGGGTCGACGGCCTCAGCCTGAAACTCACCAAACTGCTCGGCGAGCGCGGCGGGTACCTGGCGACCCGATGGAAGAACGTGTGGACCGACTGGGGCGTCGTCAAGATGCTCAGCACGTTCCCGAAGCTGTCCCGGCGCTTGATCCGGTATCTCAACACGAAGGAGCTGCCGGCCGGGTTCGACGTCGACACCCACTTCAACCCGCCGTACGACCCGTGGGATCAACGGCTCTGCTTGGCGCCCGACGGCGACTTCTTCGCTTCCATCCGGGCCGGCGACGCATCCGTCGTCACCGATCGAATCGTGCGGTTCACCGCCGACGGCATCGAACTCGAGTCCGGCGCGACGATCGAGGCGGACCTGATCGTCACCGCGACCGGGCTCAATATGCGCCTGTTCGGCGGCATCGACCTCACCGTCGACGGGCGGCCCGTCGATCTGTCGGAGACCGTCGTCTACCGCGGCATGATGCTATCCGGCGTGCCGAACTGGGTGATGGCGGTCGGCTACACCAAATCGTCGTGGACGCTGAAGATCGGGCTGCTCGGCAAGAGCTTCGTCGAGTTGCTGCGCCACATGGACACCGGCGGTTACGACACCGCCGTCGCCGACGCCCCCGACGGCACCGGCACCCGCCCGATCATCGACTTGGACGCCGGCTACATGCTGCGCGCCAAGCACACGCTGCCCCGCCAGGGCGACGAGACGCCGTGGCAGATGAAAAGCGTGTTCCTCGAGGACCGGAAGATGTTCCGCGGTCCCGTGGTCACCGACGCGCTCACCTTCAGTTCGCGACTGGAGCGCGAGCTCTCCGTGCCTGCTGCCACACCGGAGAGCGGCCGACGATGACCACCATCGATCATTCGCCGGATCTTGCCGCATCCGCCCCGTTCACCACCGCGGAACGGATCCAGCGCACAGCGTTCACAGCTATCGGGCGCGTGCCCGAGCGCATCCTCCGCCGCCTGGTCCCCGACGTCGTCAACGCGGACGGCGACGTCATGGCACCGGAGATCGCATTCCTCATGAAGGTCGCCGCCTCCGCACCCGACTTCAGCGACGGCACCGTCGCGCAGGCTCGGGCCGCGATGGACAACGATTGCCGGGTCTTCGCCGACGACGCCCCGGCGATGGCCGTCGACGACATCGCGCTGCCCAGCGGGATCCGGGCGAGCCTCTACCGCCCGGCCACCCGGTCGACGGGGCTGGTCGTATTCCTGCACGGGGGCGGATTCGCGCTCGGCAGCCGGGCCGGATACGACGTTCCGGTCCGCCTGATGGCAGACCGTGCAGGCGTCACGGTGCTGTCGGTCGAGTACCGCCTGGCACCGGAGGCACCGTTTCCCGGACCCGTCGATGACGCACTCGAAGCGTGGCGCTTCGCCGTCGACCGCGCAGCTGAATGGAGTGCTGATCCGCGGCGGATCGTGCTGCTCGGCGACAGCGCGGGAGCCAACCTCTGCGCCGTGCTGGCAAACAGCCTGAGCGGCGAATCTCTCCGCCCGCTGATGCAAGTACTGATGTATCCGGCGGTCGACGCTCTCAGCACGCACCCGTCGCGATCGGAATTCGCCGCCAACCCCGCACTGTCGGCCAAGCAGATCGATTGGCTGACCAGGTTGTACCTGCCTGACGGCAATCCCGGAACCGACCCGCGCATCTCCCCCTTGCGCGCCGACGATCTGTCGGGGGCACCGGCGACGCTGATCACCGTCGCCGGGTTCGATCCTCTCCGCGACGAAGCGATCGCCTACGCCGATCGTCTCGCCGAGGCCGGCGTCCCGACGCGCCTGATGCGCGAAGGCGCCCTGGTTCACGGCTACCTCTCGTTGACGCGGATCAGCACAACAGCCCGCGACGCCGTCAACCGCGTCGCCGATGCCATCGCCGACGCTCTCCGCTAGCACGGCAATCCTCAGAAAGAAGGCTCCTCATGAACGCGCTCCATATGACCCTGGTCCTCATCGCCAACCTGGCGATGCTCGTCGCCGGCTATGTCTACGGCATCAGGTTCTTCCGCAGACACCACAACTTCCTGCTCGGGTTCGAGTGGGTGGTGATCGCGTTGTCCGGCACCAACGTGCTGGTCTTGGCAGCGATCGGTGTCGCGCATGACAGCTTCAGCTACCACCTCATGGTGTTCTTCGACGCATTCTCGCGGTCGTTCGGCATGACACTGATCTTCATCCTCGGCATGCTCGCCGTCACGCACCGATACCGTCCGAGCTGGATCGTCGAAGCAGGAGCAATCGCGCTCGCCACCGTCGTCGGGCTGAACCGCGCCCTCGACGTACGGCCCGTCAGCCTCGGCTGGACGGTCTTCTACACCATCGCCAATCTTGCGGTCGCGGCCTTCATGTTCTACGTCGCCGTCCGGCTCTGGCGAGTCGGTGAGCACAAGAACGCGGCCTGGGTTTCGTTCGCCACGTTGCTCGGCGCAGTCATCGCGGTTTCGTACGACTTCGTCCATATTCCGGCCGACGACGCCGACCGCACGCTCTTCTACAGCATCGCGATGGCCGTCTGGGCTCTCATGCTCGTGACCTACTACTACGGCTATCGCGCGTTGGAGCAGCACAA
>NZ_BAEE01000062.1 GCF_000241265.1 Gordonia araii NBRC 100433 | reverse complement strand
CTGGCGTACCGTCGACCAGGTCGAGGTCGCCACCGCGGAGTGGGTCGACTGGTTCAACCACCGAAGGCTCTACGAGTACTGCGGCGACATCCCGCCAGTAGAGATGGAGACTGCGCACTACGCTCAACAACCGACCCCGACACTCGTCGAGGTCTCAAACTAGAAAGTCTCCGGACACTCCGGGGCGGTTCAAGAAGACGTACGCGATCACCGACACAGGCCGCGCGGAATTCCGCCGATGGATGCTCGACGAGCCGCTGACCTCGAGTTCGGAAGCAACGATCCTGGCCCGCACGTACTTCATGGGTCTATTGGAGGCCGAGGAACGGCCAACTGTCGCCAATCGCGTCCGGGAGCGCATCCGCGCTGATCTGGCCCGCCTGGAGGAATTGAAGGCCCAGGTCCCAACGTTCATCGTCCCCGAAGGACTCGAAGACGTCGCCGAGTACCAGCTCGCAACACTGCAGTACGGACTCGCGTCGGGCCGGACCGCGCTCGCATGGGCCGATGAACACCTGCCGTAGCGCTCGCCACCCCAGCGGCTGTCCCGACCGCAACTCGGCCCGCCGAAGCGCTACGCCGAGGGTCGACCTCTGACATCCTCGAATCCATGAAACTGTCTTACCCCCTCGTCGCAGCCATGGCGTGTACAGCGGTGATCGGCGGCGGCGCAGCAGCCACCGCTCCGGCCAGCGCGGCTCCGACCGCCGCGCCGCACATCCAGCTGCCGATGTTCACCGGACATCGCGGCACCGGCTGCAAATACAACGTATCGGTCGTTGTCACCGACCGCACCGCGCCGGCTCGCCTCACCGTCGTCGACCCGTATGGGCGCACGGTCAAGCGCCTCAAGGTGCGCAACGAGCGACGCACCGACGACAAGCGCGTGGTGGAGGCGGACTGGATCCCCGCCCACCCCGGCAACTATCGAATCGCGGCCGTGCAGAACGGTGTCCGCAAACAGACCGCGGTGTTCCCCGTGACCCCGGGCTTCAACACCGGATCGCTCTGCACCGGGACCTGACCCCTCAGCGGCAGGCCCCGCGGTTACCGACCTTGTCGCAGATCGTCGATGGTGCGAATCGCCCGCTCGATCAGGGCGTCGAACAGGTCGTCCGGCGTTCCACGCAGCGCAGCGGCAGCCCGGGCAAGGGGTGCCTCCACCTCGGGTTTCGTGTCCAGCCAGGCCAACGGGACCGGCTCCGACATCATCTGCCGCGTCATCTCGTCGCTGCGGTCGAACCGGTAGTCGATCAGCAGGACGAAGCCGAAGACCTCCACCAGAAACGCGCCGCGCACGGTCATCGCGTCCTCGACCGACAACCCGAGGTCGACGAGGAAGGCGAGCTGCCGCTCGGGCTCCAGCATCCGTTTGACCGGAACCTCGGTGGGTGTGATGGTCTCGTCCAAGGAAATCAGCGTGGCGCGGGGCATCGCTCGGTACACCGCGCGCGCTTCCCGGTACATCTTGCGGACCGAGTCCTGCCAGTCGTCGATCGCATAGTCGTGAACCGGCATCGCCTCGATCATGCGGGCGGCAACGAGATCGACCACCTCTTGGCGATCGGCCACGACGTTGTACAGCGCGCGCACCGTCACCCCGATCTCACTCGCCAACCGGCGCATCGTCAGGTTCGGAAACCCTTCGTCCCCAGCGATTTTCAGTCCGACCGTGGCGATGAGTTCCTTGGTCAAGGGTGTGCGCCCGTCGGCCCGGGCGGGCCGTCCGCGCTTGCGCCCGTCGGTAGCGGTCATAGCTGTCCAAGCTACTCGAATGTGTCCTGTGAGACAGGTAACTTCATGGAGTGTTGATTTAATTTGAGGGCAAGGTTAGTCCGGCGGCCAGCGGCAGCGACTGTCCATCGCGCGCGCGTTGCTGAAGGACTCGCCCGTGCTCATCCTCGACGAGGCGGTGTCGGCGGTCGATCCGGAGACCGAGGCGCGCATCCAGCGGGCGATTCAATCGTTGGCCGCGGGCCGCACGGTGCTGGTGATCGCCCACCGCCTCGATACCGTCCGGCACGCCGACCAGATCGTCGTCCTGGAGAACGGCCGCGTCGATGCCGTCGGCACGCACGAGGAACTCGTGACGAGCAGCGATACCTACCGCCGGCTGCTCGGCGCGGGGTCGGGCGACGACGGCCAGTCGGCGCAGCGCGACAGCACGCGTCTCATCGCGTCGCGCTCGGGAGGCACCACCCACAGTCCGTAGGCGGCCTTGACCTCGATCTGCCGCGCGACGTAGGTGCACCGGTAGGACCGGTTCGGCGGCAGCCACGACGCCGCGTTGGACGAACCCTTGCGCTGGTTCGCCCAGCCGGCGGTGGTCTGCAGGTTGCGAGGGTCGTTGGCGAAGTCGAGGCGTCGTGGCGGCGTCCACTGCTGAGCGCCTGTCTGCCAGGCATCGGCAAGCGCGACGACGTGATCGATCTGGATCCGCCGCACGTCGACACCGCGCTCGAATCGCAGGCGCTCACGGGTGTACGGGTCGTCGAGCCAACCGCTCATCACCGCGCAATGCCCCTTCAGGCGCACGTCGGTGAGGTCGCGGCGGAGGATGTCCTCGCGTGTGCGGCAACCGTTACGGCCCAACGCGACCGCGACCTCGTCGGACCACGCCCGGCCAAACACCGATCGTCGGTACCCGGTCTTGGGTGCCCGGCCCTTCACCTCGAGTCGGTCCAGCCGCATCAGCGCAGCCTTCGCCGCCGCCGTCGGGTTCGACGAGGATTCAGCCGGTGGCGCCTGGCCACCGGCGACATCGGAATCCCCCGGCGCAGGCGTCACGGCGCACGCGGTGAGCGCCGACCAGACCACCGCCGCGCCGACGCCGATGCGCCATGAGTACGTCGCTCTCATGCGGTCAGTGTCGCGTACGCCACCGACAACTCAGTCGGCCCGAGCGGAAATCGGTCACCCGACGTCCATCACCGGGTCGACGGCCTGCTCCAGCAGACTACGCCGGTAGGCCTCCAGCGCGACGAGATCGCCGAACACACCGTTGTACGTATCGGCGTCCTCGGTGGGCGACATCCGCCGCAGTTTCGATTTGATGTCGGCGATCTGCTGCCCGACCCAGACCTCCTGCAACCGCGCCAACACCGAACCGATGTAGCGCGGCACCGCGTCATCCTCGACGCGCATCGGCTCGACGGCCAGCTCGGTGACCAACGGGCTGATCGCCTGATCGTCGATGGCGTGATGTACCGCGTCCACCCATTGCGCGCCGCCCAGGCCCGATGCCGTGTCTCCCAGGGACCGCATGGCCGCGCGGATCGCGGCATACGCGGGTTCGGTGAAGCACTCCATGGGCAGGGAGTCGAAAACGGTGCCCGCGATCGCCGGGTACTGCAGCGCCGCTTTGAGCGCCTCCCGCTGCGGCCAGAGCCTCGGGTCGTTGGGCAGCGGCTTGGCGGTCGGAGGTGGCGTCGACGACGCTTCCGGGCGGGTGCGGGCGGGCTCGTGCCGCATCGGCCGACCCCGCCGCTTCGCATTGCGCGACGCCTCCTCGCGGACCCGGCGCAACACCTGCGACACGTCGTCCCAGCCGACCCAGCCGGCCAACTGGCGCGCGTACTCGTCGCGCAGTGCGACATCTTTGATCCGGGCCACGACGGGGACGGTCTCACGCAGGGCGTGCACCCGCCCCTCGGCCGTGTCGAGATCGTGTTTGCGGAGCAACGTCTTGATGGCGAACTCGAACATGGGGATCCGCCGGGCCACCAGATCGCGAACGGCGGCCTCGCCCTGCTGCTGGCGCAACTCGCACGGGTCCATCCCGTCGGGAGCGATGGCGACGAAGGTCTGCCCGGCGATCGCCTGCTCCCCCTCGAACGCCTTCATCGCCGCCGCCTGGCCGGCGTCGTCGCCGTCGAAGGTATAGATCACCTCGCCCCGGTAGTACGAATCGTCCATCATGAGGCGCCGTATCAGCGCGAGGTGATCTTCGCCGAAGGCCGTGCCACAGCTGGCCACGGCGGTCTGCACGCCGGACTCGTGCATCGCCATGACGTCGGTGTAACCCTCGACGACGACGACCTGGTGCCCCTTGGCGATGTGCTTCTTCGCGTGGTCGAGACCGAACAGCACCTGCGACTTCTTGTAGAGCATCGTCTCGGGCGTGTTCATGTACTTGCCGAGGTTGTCGTCGTCGTAGAGCTTGCGCGCCCCGAAACCGATGACGTCGCCGCCCAGATTCTTGATCGGCCACAGCAGCCGCCGGTGGAAGCGGTCGATCGGCCCCTGCCTCCCTTGCTTCGACAGTCCGGCGGCTTCCAACTCTTTGAACTCGAACCCTTGTCCCAGAAGGGCTTTCGTCATCGTGTCCCACCCGGCAGGCGCGTATCCGCAGCCGAACTTCAATGCCGCTTGGCCGTCGAAGTTCCGTTCCTTGAGGTAGTCGCGGGCCGCCTGCGCCTCCGGGCTGCGCAACTGCTCCGCGTAGAACTTCTGGGCGGCGGCGTTCGCCGCGACGAGCCGTGCGCGTGTACCGCGGTCGCGCTGAACGCTGGTGCCACCGCCCTCGTAGTTGATCCGGTAGCCGACCTTGTCGGCGAGCTGCTCGACCGCCTCGACGAAGCTGATGTGCTCCTGCTTCTGCAGGAAGGAATAGACGTCGCCCCCCTCGCCGCAGCCGAAGCAGTGGAAGTGCCCGTGGTTCGGACGAACGTGGAACGACGGCGTCTTCTCGTCGTGGAAGGGGCACAGTCCGGTGAGACGGTCCGCGCCGGCGCGACGCAGGGCGACGTAGTCGCCGATGACATCCTCGATGCGGACCTGTTCACGGATTGCCGTGATGTCGCGATCGGGGATTCTGCCTGGCACGAGAGACAGTCTAGTGTCAGGCCGAACGGTCAGAGCCGGATGTGGCGGGCGGCGACCTCCAGGCGCCGCGCACCAGACCTCACCGGCCCCAGGCGACCCGCCGTCAACTCCACGTCGACCGCTGCCGCCACCGCCTCGACCACCTCGTCGAGGGACCGCTCGTCGGTGTCAATGTGTACGGCGAACCGCTCGTCGGCGAGCGCGGTCACGCAGCGATCGATCTGCGCGGTCGCCCAGGTCTCGTCACGGCCCAGTACCGCGGCGAGAACACTGGACACGCGCCCGGCGAGGCGTCGGCGCAGGGTCTCCGGGCTCGCGACGAGCGCCACGTGTCGCACGTCGGTCCCGGCGTCTCGCAGCGTCCCGACCGTCTCGTCGAAGTAGACCGGGTCGACCATCGTCATCGGCACGATCACCGGCGAGTCCGCCTCCGCGTCGGCCTGGCGAAGGGTTTCGGCCACGGCGGCACGCCATTGCGGCCGATCCTGGAAGTCGTCGCGCGAACCGGGAGGCAACATCTTGTGGATCGCGTAGCCGATCAGCTCCGGGTCCGCGACGTGTGCCCGTCCCAGCCGCCGTTGGAGTTCGTGCGCCACCTGCGTCTTGCCCGCGCCGAAGGCGCCGTTGATCCAAATCAGCATTGCGCCGAGGGTAGCGAAAACTCGTGCCTACCCGAGATGCGCCTGGATATCGGAGTTGCGCTTGTCGGTGCGTTCGAGGCGCCCCTCGGTCATCGACGCGATCTGATCGACGATGACGCGCAACCGCGCACCGTCGTCGTCGGCCGCTTCCCACGCCGGCACGAACAGCGGATCCAGACCGCCCGGACCAGCCTGTTCCATCCAGGTCGCGACCCGGTGAATCCGTTCGCGCTGGCGGTCCTGCACGGTGAGGTGGCGCTGGTCGGAGAAGATGAACTGCAGCGCCATCGTCTTGAGCACCGCGACCTCCGCGGCGACCAGCGGCGGAACCGCCAGGTCGGTGTCGTATCGAGCGACAGGGCGGTCGCCGATCCGTTCGCGGGTCGCCATGACCGCCGCCGTGGCGAATCGTCCGATCAGCTCGGAGGTCATCCGCTTGAGCGCTACCGAGCAGGCGAGCGTCCCGTCGTACTCGCCGATCGCGGTGACGACGTCCATCTGCGACAGCCTTTGCGCGGCCTCCACCAGTTCGGCCTCGTCGAGGCCCTTGAAGTGTGTGACGGCAAGCCGGGCGAGGAGCTGCCGCTCGCCGGGGTCGGCGAGCGATCGCAGATCGAGCCGGTGCGAGATCACCCCGTCCTCAACGTCGTGCACCGAGTAGGCGATGTCGTCGGCCCAATCCATGACCTGCGATTCCAGACATTGGCGGCGCTCCGGCGCGCCCTGCCGGATCCAGGCGAGCGCCTCCGCGTCGTCCTCGTAGGCGCCGAACTTGCTGCCCGGCTCCCGCCGCGTCCACGGGTACTTCAACGTGGCGTCGAGCGAGGCGCGGGTGAGGTTGAGCCCCGCGCTGTTGCCGTCCTCGTCGAGGATCTTCGGCTCCAGGCGCGTCAGGATCCGCAGGTTCTGCGCGTTGCCTTCGAAGCCGCCGATGTCGGCGGCAACCTCGTCGAGAGCGCGTTCGCCGTTATGCCCGTACGGCGGGTGCCCGATGTCGTGGGCGAGACCGGCCAGTTCGACGAGATCCGGGTCGCATCCGACGCCGACGGCGATGCCCCGGCCGATCTGCCCGACCTCCAACGAGTGCGTCAGGCGCGTGCGCGGGGTGTCGCCCTCGCGGGGCCCGACGACCTGAGTCTTGTCGGCGAGACGGCGCAACGCGGCGCAGTGCAGCACCCTGGCCCGATCGCGGGAGAAGGCGCTGCGATGCTCGATACTGCTGCCGGGCAGCCCGGCGACCTTCTCGCCTTCGGCCACGCGCCGGGCCACGTCGGCCGCGCGATAGACGGCCTCGCCGACTGGGTCAGTCAAGCACCCAGCCCCGGTCGACGGCGAAGTCGGTGACGCGCTGGCGGATCGCCACGATCTGAGCGGCGGTCAACGTGCCGGAGGAATCGAGGAGCAGTTCGGTGATCTCCTCGGTGAACGACGCCGCATCCATCGAACCCTGGCCGCCGCGCGAACGCCGGGGGCGGTCCCCACGCTCGGCTCGACGGCCCGGACGGTGGTTGTCGTCGCGGCGGTGCTCGGCGCGACGCTCTGCCCGGGCGTCAGCGTCGAAGCCCCCCGCCGGCGCCTCCTGGGTGATGACGACGTTGGTCGCCTTGGCACCACGATCGGTGTCTTCGATGTCGAACTCGACCAGCGCGCCCGGCTTCAGCTGTGACTCGTCGATGTCGAGGTCGTTGATGTGGATGAACACATCCGCGCCGCCCTCGTCCGGCGCGAGAAACCCGAACCCCTTGTTCGTGTCGAAATGCACGATTTTCCCACTGACTGCCACAACCCTTACCCACTTCCAAACCACTGATTCCAACGCCGGGGCCAAACCGGCCCGCGACACTTCTCCATCTTCGCAGAGTCCGACCAGATCCCTTTGTCGTTTGCGCCGGTTTCCGGGCCAAAAACCAAAGGGATCGGGTGCTGCCTACGCTCCGACGAGCTTGCCGCCGAGGTACTCCACGACCTTGTCGAGCGCGATGCGCTCCTGAGCCATGGTGTCGCGCTCGCGGATCGTGACCGCCTGGTCTTCGAGGGTGTCGAAGTCGACGGTCACACAGAACGGCGTACCGATCTCGTCCTGGCGGCGGTAGCGCTTGCCGATGCCCTGCGCGTCGTCGAAGTCGACGTTCCAGTGCTTGCGCAGCTCGGCGGCGAGGTCGCGAGCCTTCGGCGAGAGCGCCTCGTTGCGCGAGAGCGGCAGCACGGCGGCCTTGACCGGCGCGAGCCGGCGGTCGAGCTTCAGCACGGTGCGCGTATCGGTGCCCCCCTTGGCGTTCGGCACCTCCTCGTCGACCAGCGCGTCGCACAGGAACGCCATCAGGCTACGCGTCAGGCCGGCGGCCGGCTCGATGACATACGGCGTGTACTTCTCCCCCGACGCCTGGTCGAAGTAGACCAAATCCTCGCCGGAGTGCTTCGAATGCGTGGCGAGGTCGTAGTCGGTGCGGTTGGCCACGCCTTCGAGTTCGCCCCACGGGTTGCCGGAGAAGCCGAACTTGTACTCGACGTCGACGGTCCGCTTGGAGTAATGCGAGAGCTTGTCCTTGGGGTGCTCGAACAGTCGCAGGTTGTCGCGGTCGATGCCCAGGTCGATATACCAGTTCAGTCGCTCGTCGATCCAGTACTGGTGCCAGGTCTCGTCCTCGCCCGGCTTGACGAAGAACTCCATCTCCATCTGCTCGAACTCACGCGTGCGGAAGATGAAGTTGCCCGGCGTGATCTCGTTGCGGAAACTCTTGCCGATCTGCGCGATGCCGAACGGCGGCTTCCGACGCGACGTGGTCAGCACGTTCTTGAAGTTGACGAAGATGCCCTGCGCGGTCTCCGGGCGTAGATAGTGCAGGCCTTCCTCGTCGTCGACGGGGCCGAGGAAAGTCTTCATCAGGCCGGAGAACGCCTTGGGCTCCGTCCATTTACCCGGCTGCCCCGTGTCGGGGTCGGGAATGTCGGCGAGGCCGTTGGCCGGCGGGCGACCGTGCTTGAGTTCGTAGTTCTCCAGCAGGTGGTCGGCGCGGTAGCGCTTGTGCGTGTACAGCGACTCGACCAACGGATCGGTGAACACCTCGACGTGCCCGGAGGCCTCCCACACCTGGCGCGGGAGGATCACCGACGAATCGAGGCCGACGACGTCGTCGCGGCTGGTGACCATGGTGCGCCACCACTGCCGCTTGATGTTCTCCTTGAGTTCGACGCCCAGGGGCCCGTAGTCCCAGGCCGACCGCGTACCGCCGTAGATCTCACCGCACGGGAACACCAGACCGCGCCGCTTGGCGAGGTTGACGACAGCATCGACTTTGGACTGGACGGCCACGGGTTCGGTTCTCCACTCAGACTGACTAGACGGGGCGATCAGGGTTGACCTCCCAGCCTAGTCGCAGCAGGTGAGCGCGATCCGCCGCCCCCGCCTCAGCCGTCGCCGAGGGACTTGGCCCATTCCGCGACCCGCGCGTCACTCTCCTCCTGCGACAGGTCTTCGACGCGGGTCATGATCGACCATCGCACGCCGAAGGGGTCGCGGATGCTGGAGAATCGATCGCCGGAGACGAAGGTCGAGGGGGCTTCGCGGACGGTAGCGCCGGCCTGCTCGGCGCGGGCCGTCAGGGCGTCGACGTCCGGGCGGTAGAGCCCCAGCGAATAGCAGTCGTCCTCCCCCTCTGGCCCGGCGATGAGGTGGTAGTCGGCTACCGGCTCGCCGAGTTGCAGACGTCCGTTGCCGAAGTCGAGTTCCGCGTGGTGAACCACTCCGTCAGACTCGGTGACGCCCAGGACGCGCGCTCCGAAGACGTCACGGTAGAACTCGATGGCCGCCTTGGCGTCGCGGATGGCCAGGAACGGGGTGATGCTGGTGAATCCGTTGGGTGTGCCGTTGGTCGTGTGACGGCCGTTCGCCGCCTGAATTGTTTCGGTCATGGCTCCACGCTAGAAGCGGCCGAGCGCGCCCGGCTTGGAGATTCGCGACAAGTTCGGGATGTCCGGCTACCGGCCTACTCTGAGAGCATGGTCGACCCCTCGCGCGGCGTGCTCTATCCGGCCAAGCTGCCCACCCTCACGCGGCTCGCCCCGCCGCCGCTCGCGGCAGAGCTGGTCGGATGGTTCTGGATTCCCGAATGGCAGATCGCGGCGGGCCGCTCGTCGCGCCAAGAGCTCGTGCCCTTTCCGGCGTCGAACCTGGTCGTCGAACTCGACCACGTCGGCTTCACGGGGCCGGCGACGACGATCTCCCACCGGGACCTGACCGGCACCGGCTGGGCCGTCGGCGCCTTGCTGCGACCGGCCGGCGTCGCGGCGCTGATCGACGATCCCGGTGCGTACGTCGACTCGTACCAGCCGTTCGAGGCGGCCGACCTGCACGACGCCGTCTTTGCCGCGATGACCGACGGCGACGCGGCGACCCGCCACTCCCGGGCGATCACCGCCTTTGCCGACTGGCTCGCCGATCGCGTGCCCGAGCCGTCCGACGAGGCTCGCCTGGCCAACGCCATGGCCGATCTGTTGATGAGCGATCCGACGATCCTTCGACTCGACGACGCGGCGCAGGCCTTGGCCAGTTCACCGAGAACCCTGCAGCGGCTCGCGCGCCGATATGTCGGCCTCTCCCCGTCGGCGATGATCCGCCGTCGCCGACTCCAGGAGGCCGCGCAACTGATCCGCGACGACCCGGCGGCGGACCTCGCGTCGATCGCGGCCGACCTCGGATACACCGACCACGCACACCTCTCCAACGACTTCCGGTCCGTGCTGGCCTTCAGCCCGAGCGCCTACCGCGGCACGGTGCACCCCAATTGAAAACAGGTTCCGATAAGCTGGTGGTGTTGTTTCTCCCGGTGAAGGAGCCCGCCGTGACCACCCTGCCCCACAGCCGCACCGCGGTCCGGACCGATCCGGCCGCCCTCGAAGCGGCCAGCGACCTCCTGCGCGCGCTGGCGGCGCCGACGCGGATCGCCATCGTCATGCTCCTCGCCGAATCGCCGCGTTGCGTACACCAGCTCGTCGATGAACTCGGACTGAACCAGCCTCAGGTCAGCCAGCATCTGCGGGTACTGCGCGACCTGGGACTCGTCGACGGTCGCCGCCGCGGGCGCGAGGTCGAATACGCCCTCGTCGACGACCATGTCGCCCATATCGCCACCGACGCGATCGTCCATGCGTGCGAACGCGTCGACGACACCTGTGAGCGGCCGGAAGCGCAGCCGCAGCCGATCCGCCCGACCGCCTCGTGACCGGACCAGCCAAGCCGGTCACCGGACAGCGCAACACGCGCCAGCGCGAAGCCATCGCCGCGGCACTCGCGGCGACTGACGATTTTCGGTCGGCCCAGCAACTCCACGACCAGCTGGTCGAACAGGGCGAGTCCATCGGGCTGACCACCGTGTACCGCAATCTGCAGGCACTCGCCGAATCCGGGATCGTCGACGCGCTGTGGGACGGCTCCGGCGAAACGCGCTATCGGCACTGCTCGGCGTCACACCACCATCACCTGGTCTGCCGCGCGTGCGGGACCACCGTGGAGATCCACGCGGACGAGGTGGAGAGCTGGGCCTCGAAGGTCGCCAAGTCGCACAAGTTCAGCGATATCAGTCACACGGTCGAGATCTTCGGGACCTGCGCGAGCTGCCGCACGCCGTCGAATTAAGCTGCCGGGATGGAGCACATCCCGCCACCGCCTCCGATGTGGCCACCGCACCCACCCGCGACGCCACCGGCGTCGGGAGGAAAGAAGACCCTACTGATCGTGGGCGTCCTAGGGGCTGCGGCACTCCTTCTCCTGGCCGTCGCCGGCGGCGCCGCCGTCTACCTGTGGGACCGTGGGCCCAGCGGAACTCCGTTGACCGACGTCACCGCCTTTGCGATGGGCGACCGGACAGTCTGCGCGATCGCCGACGAGACCGCCTACTGCTGGGGCGACAACGAGGATGGTCAAATCGGAGACGGGACGACCAAGAATCGAGATGTCGCCACCCACGTCATCGGCATCTCAAGCGTCACCAATATCTCGGCGGGTGGATCGACGACTTGCGCTATCAGCGACAGATCGCTGTATTGCTGGGGCGCCAACAACGCCGGCCAAGTCGGCGACGGTACGACCGAGGACCGCACCCGCCCGACCCGGGTCGTCGGGTTGAACGACGTGACCGCGGTGACCACCGGCTACGGAATGACCTGCGCGATCGCGTCCGGTGACCTGTACTGCTGGGGGCAGAACGTGCACGGTCAGCTCGGTGACGGCACTCAGGATGCGCGAAACACTCCTTCCCGTGTCCAGAACGTCAGCGACGTCAGCGACGTCTCGATCGGCGACGGGCATGTGTGCGCGCTTGCGAATCGCCTCGCGTACTGCTGGGGAGAGAACGCAGCCGGCCAGGTCGGAAACGGCCAGCGCCGCGGACAATCCACACCGGTCCAGGTAAAGGGGATCACTGACGTCACCACGATTGCCGCAGCACGATCGCAGACTTGCGCGCTGTCTCGCGGATCCGCGTACTGCTGGGGGCTGGCCAACGTCACCACAACGGAGATAGCCCCGTCGCCGAGGCCTGTCGCCGGCGTGACCGGGGTGTCCTCGCTAACTGCTAACGGCGCCGCGGCCTGCACAATCGCCGATGGCGATCTGTACTGCTGGGGCGACAATCTCAACCAGACTCTGGGCGTCGGCAGCTCAGATGAATTCGTAACAGCCCCGACCAAAGTTGTCGGGCTGCGAAACGTGTCGTCCCTGTCCACGACCGACCATACGAGTTGCGCGATCGCCGACGGCGCACCCTACTGCTGGGGAAGCAATTGGGAAGGGCAAGTAGGCGACGGAACGAGCGGAGTGACAAAGACACCCACTCGCGTCAAGGACCTGTCCACAGTCAGCGTTCTTGCGACCAGCGGCAAGAATTCGTGCGCCATCTCGGCCGGCGGCATCTACTGCTGGGGGGACAACACCTCGCGCCAAGTCGGCAACGGCACCTCGTCGAAGCGGCAGGCGACACCGGGCCAGGTCGTCAAGCGCCAGTGAGCCTCGCTCAGGCCAAATCCTCCGCCAGCGACGACCCGCCCGAGAGCACCAGGTGGAAGACCGTCAGCAGTGGGATGTCGTCGAGGTCGCCGAGCGGAAACGCGTACGACAGCAGGACGTCGGTGTGGCGCTCGCCCGGATCGGTTCGACGCAGCGAGCCGAAGCTCAGACTTGCGCCGCGTTCGTCCAGCAGGTCGCGCAGCCGCTCGTCGTTGGTCGCCTTGCGCGCGACCAACTGGGTCACGGACACGACCTTCAGTTCCTCCGACAGATCCAGGACGCGCACCGACGCCCGCGTCGTGCCGACGTGCACCAGCACCGACTCGTCGTCGGCCGTCTCCACCGTGCCCAGTTCCCCGAGCAGGGCGGCGATCCGCTTGATGTCGCTCATTTGACCCCACCGAATCGACGGTCGCGCTCGGCGTATTCGAGGCACGCCGCCCACAGGTCGCGACGGTCGAAGTCCGGGAACAGCTTCTCCTGGTAGACCATCTCCGCGTACGCCGACTGCCAGAGCAGGAAGTTGGAGATCCGCTGCTCCCCCGACGGCCGCAGGAACAGGTCGACGTCGGGCATGTCGGGCTCGTCGAGATAGCGGGCGAACGTAGATTCGTTGATCCGCTTGGGGTCGATCTCGCCGCGGGCCGCCCGCATCGCGATCTCCTTCGCGGCGTCGGCGATCTCAGCACGGCCGCCGTAGTTGACGCACATCGTCAATGTCATCACCGTGTTGTCCTTGGTGAGTTCTTCGGCGATCTCCAACTCGCGAATCACGCTGCGCCACAACCGGGGTCGGCGGCCGGCCCAGCGAACCCGCACGCCCATCTCGTTCATCTCGTCGCGCCGACGACGGATCACGTCGCGGTTGAACCCCATCAGGAAGCGCACCTCGTCGGGACTGCGGCTCCAGTTCTCGGTGGAGAACGCGTACGCCGACAACCACTTCACACCGATCTCGATACAGCCGCACACGGTGTCCATCAGAACCGCCTCGCCGCGCTTGTGCCCTTCGGTGCGAGGTAGGCCGCGATCGGTCGCCCAGCGCCCGTTGCCGTCCATGACCAGGGCGACGTGGTTGGGCACGAACTGGGCGGGAATCGCCGGCGGTCGCGCGCCGGACGGGTGCGGATCGGGCGGACGAACAGTGCTCACAGGGCAACCCTATGGGGATCGCCCCGCTCGATGAGCGGAAGGGTCCGCAGCTGCCGCTCCAAATGCCACTGCAGATGCGCGGCGATCAGTCCACTCGCCTGGCGCCTCAGCGACTCCGTCGCATCGACGGTGACCTCCCATTGCCCGCGGAACATCGCGTCCATCAGATCGAGCACTCCCGGCGACGGCATGGCCGCACCGGCGGGTCGGCAGTGCACGCACACCGCCCCGCCGGCGGCGACGTGGAAGGCGCGGTGCGGACCGGGCGTGGCGCACCGCGCGCACTCCTCGAGAGCCGGCATCCATCCCGCGCAGTGCATCGCCCGGAGCAGGAACGCGTCGAGGATCAGCTGGTTCTCCCTGGTCTGCGCGGCCAGTGCTCGCAGCGCTCCGACGGTCAGTCGATGCAAGTCGGGTGCGGGCGCGCGCTCCTCGCCGGCGAGGCGTTCCGCCGTTTCGAGGACCGCGCACGCCGTGGTGTAGCGCGCATAGTCGGCGACGATCGCCTCGGCGAGAACGTCGAGACTCTGCACCTGGGTGATCGTGTCCAGGCTGCGACCGGGATACAGGCAGACGTCGATGTGGGCGAACGGTTCCAGACGCGCCCCGAACTTCGACCGGGTGCGTCGCACCCCTTTGGCCACCGCGCGCACCAAACCGTGCTGACGGGTCAGCAGGGTGATGATGCGGTCGGCCTCGCCCAGCTTGTGCTGGCGCAGGACGACGGCCTCGTCGCGGTAGAACCTCACCGAGTCATTCTGTCACCGATGCCGGGTCACGTTGGGTTGTGACACGGGCGGCGCGGGTACCGGTTGCGCCGCGACCTCGGTGACCGTGACCGAGGCGTCGGGATCGGCGTCGACGAGCTTCGCCAGCCGCGGCGGCACCGACAGCGCGTTCGGCCTCCGGTACCAGCCTTTGCGGTCGTAGTACTTCGTTCCGACGATGCCCAGCACCAGCCCGAACACCAAGCCGACCACCGTCATCACCACCGATCGGGTCAGCCCCGACGCGGGATCGGCATCGAAGTAGAGGATCGATCGCACGCCGTAATAGACGAGGTGCATGGGCTCCACCGCCGCGATCCAGCTGAACAGCCGGGGACTGGCCTCCAAGGGCACGGTCCCGCCCGACGACGGGAGGCCGAGAATCACGAAGAACACCAGATTCGCCAACAGGCCGGGATTACCGAAGACCGCCATCATCGAACTCGCCGTGACACCCACCGCCGTGATCACCAGCACCGAGAACGCCCACAGCACGAAGGAGTTGGGCAGCGATGTCCCCACCAGCGAACAGACCAGCAGGAACAACCCCGCCTGTATCGCGGCGATGATCAGCATGACCGCCCACTTCGACGCGAGTGTGCCCCACCGCGACACGGCCAACCGCTTGCGCAGCAGGAACAACGGCCCGAACTCGATCGGCATCTGCCCCAACTGGCCGTCGACGATGATCGAGACCATCATGGCGCCGGTGAATCCGGCGAGGATCAACAGCAGCGTGAAGTAGAAGGCGCTCAGCCCGTTGGCCGCGCCGTCGGGCAGCGGCTGCGGTTCCGACACCGCGACGTTGATCGGCTGCGACAGCGCCAGCTGTGTCGCTCCGGCGAGCTTGAAGTCGCGGCCGACTTGCGAACGCACGTTCTCCAGTAGCTGTTCGCCCGCCTGCTTGTTGACCTGGACGCTCATCTCCTCGGCCATGATCGTCGTGATCGACGAGGCGAAGGTCCCCGACCCGCGGTGGATCAGCACGTCGATCTTCGGCTGTACCGGCGCGTTCTGCAGAACCGCGGATCGTGCCAGGCCGAGCATCAGATTGGTGAAGTTCGAGTCGATGGCCACGACGCCGTACACCTTGCCGGTGTAGAGCTTCTTCATCGCCTCTTCGCGACTCATCTCGTCCAGGACGATGCCCTGCTTCGCGGTGGTCGGGACGAGCTGCTCGACGATCTGCTTGCCGATGTTCATCTCCGGCTCGCCGGGAGCCACTTGCCCGCCGGTGTCCTCGTTGACCAGCGCGACATGGAAGTCGTGCAAGTTCTCGCGGGTGTTGACCACGGCCCCCATGTAGACCGCCGCCATCAGGCTCATCAGCGCGATGACCACCGCCACCGGCGCGATCCAGAACCGGGGATGGCCGACGACATCACGGATCGCCGCCCTTGCCTGCTCGTCGTGCTGTGCATCGGATTCGATCGCCGTCTTGGCACCCATCGGCCCATTCTCGCACTGCTGTCGGCCATCCGACGGTAGGCCCCGAGCCGAACCTAGAAACCCATCCGCCGCAACTGCTTCGGATCGCGCTGCCAGTCTTTGGCCACCTTCACGCGCAGATCGAGGTAGACCTTGCAGCCGAGCAACCGCTCGATCTGCTGGCGAGCCTGCGTCCCGACGGCTTTGAGACGCGAACCGCGGTGCCCGATGATGATGCCCTTCTGGCTGTCGCGCTCGACGTAGAGAATGGCGTAGACGTCGATGATCGGCGGGTCGGAGTCCTCGCGCGGGATCATCTCGTCGATCACCACCGCCAGCGAGTGCGGCAACTCGTCGCGCACCCCTTCCAGCGCCGCCTCCCGGATGAACTCGGCCATGAGCACTTGCTCGGGCTCGTCGGTGAGTTCCCCGTCGGGATAGAACGCCGGACCGGGTTCCATCAGCGACACCAGCAGATTCACGAAGACGTCGAGATGGTCGCCGGACTTCGCCGACACCGGCACGACCTCGCTCTTCTCGCCCAGCACCTTCGACAGCGCCAGCAACTGCTCGGCAACCTTGCCCGGTGTCACTCGATCGATCTTCGTGACCACCCCGACGACGGTCGTCGTCGGCGCCATCGTGCGGACCTGGTCGATGATCCAGCGATCTCCCGGTCCGATCGCCTCGTCAGCGGGAATGCAGATGCACACGACGTCGACTTCGGAGTACGTGTCGCGCACCAGGTCGTTGAGGCGCTGTCCCAGCAGGGTGCGGGGACGATGCAGTCCCGGCGTGTCGACGAGGATCAGCTGCGCGTCGGGGCGGTTGACGATGCCGCGGATGGTGTGGCGCGTCGTCTGCGGGCGGTTCGACGTGATCGCGATCTTCTCGCCGACCAGCGCGTTCGTCAGCGTCGACTTCCCCGTGTTGGGGCGGCCGACGAAGCACACGAAGCCGGACCGGAATTCGCCGGCCGAAGAATCAGGCATCGATCGGCTCTCCGCGCAGGTCGGTGCGGATCACCGCGGCTCCGTCGCCCACTTCGGCGACCGCGGCGAGCCCCGGGTCGTCGTCGGGACCCCCGACGAGCGCCGCTGCCTCGAATCCCTGGGCCCCGCTGGACAACGCCGTCGCGACCGCCACCTGCAGCGCGGTGAGCTCCAGCGCGCGCAGGCCGACCGGCGCGCCGGCGTAGGTGCGGCCGTCGAGGTCGCGCACCGCCGCACCCGACGATGCGCCGACGCGGGCCATCGCTCCTCGCGCCAATGTCACCAACTTCGCATCCTCGGCGTCGAGCGCCGCCGAATCACCGTCATGCTGCGCCATTGTCGATCCCCCTCGTCGCGTCCTCGCGGTCGTCGGCATCGTCGGCCGCCTCGCCGGATTCGATCCTGTTCACCAGTACCGAGGTGATCCGCTGACGGCCCTGCCGATTGGGCCCGCCCTCCGCGACGAGGCGCAGGCCGTGGCACTCGACTTCGGCGCCGGGCAGCGGGACGCGTCCGAGCACGAGTGCGACCAGGCCGCCGACGGTCTCGACCTCGTCTTCGTCGATGTCGATCCCGAAGAGTTCGCCGAGATCCTCCACCGGCAGCCGCGAGGACACCCGGTAGATACCGTCACCGAGTTCGGTGAAGGGCGCCACCTCGCCGCGGTCGTACTCGTCGGCTATCTCGCCGACGATCTCCTCGAGTACGTCCTCAATGGTGACCAGTCCCGCGATGCCGCCGTACTCGTCGACGAGCATCGCCATGTGGTTGCGGGTCCGCTGCATATCGGCGAGGACACGATCAAGGGTCTTGGAGTCCGGGATGAACTGAGCCGGCCGCATCACGTCGGCGACTTTGACCGATGCCGCGAGCCCGGCGATCGCGCGGCTGGTGACGTCCTTCAGGTACACCACACCGCGGATGTCGTCGGGGTTCTCGCCGATCACCGGCAGCCGCGAGTGACCCGACCGGATGGCCAGGCTCGCGGCCTGCGCCGCGCTCTTGTCCTGCTCGATCCACACCATCTCCGGCCGCGGCACCATCACTTCGCGCACGTGCGTGTCGGCGAGATCGATGACGGACTGGATCATGCGTCGTTCGTCGTCCTCCACGACACCGCGCTCGGTCGCCATGTCGACCACCTCGCGCAACTCGATCTCGGTCGAGAACGGCCCGTTGCGGAAGCCCTTGCCGGGGGTGACCGCGTTTCCGATCAGGATGAGCAGTCGCGTCAGCGGGGTCAGCAGGAAGCCGACCGCACGCAGGACCGGGGCGCTCAGGATGCCGATGGTGTAGGCGTGTTGGCGGCCGAGCGTGCGCGGACCCACGCCGACGGCGACAAAGGAGACCACCGCCATCACCGCGATCGTCGCGAGCACGCCCCAGGCCGTCCCCCACATCCGTACGAGCGCCACCGCGGCGAACGCCGTGGCCGCCGTCTCGCAGATCACCCGGAGGAACACCACCAGGGCGACATACGTGGACCGCTGCTTGAGCACCGTTTCGAGTTGGCGGGCGCCCGGGCGGGCCTGACTCACCAGGTCGGCGACTCGGGCGGGCGAGGCGGTGGTCAGCGCGGCATCGACGGCGGCGAAGACGCCGCCCACCGGGGTCAGTGCCGCCGCGACCAGCAGAAAGACGAGTTCAGACGGCAACTCTCAGCCCTCATCCGGGTCGGCGAAACCGGTCTTGCGCAACAGATCCTCGTCGCGTTGCGAAAGCCGCTCGGACACGCGGCGATTCCGACGGTCCTCGTACCACTCGTCGAGGATCGCGCCCTGCAGGCCGAACATCTCGCGCTCCTCCTCCGGCTCGGCATGGTCATAGCCGAGCAGGTGCAGCACGCCGTGGACAGTCAGAACGGCGAGTTCGTGCTCGAACGAGTGCCGCGCCTCCGCTGCCTGCGACTTGGCGAACTCGGGGCACAGCACGATGTCGCCGAGCGTGGCCGGACCGGGTTCGGCGGCGTCCGGCCGGCCGGCGCCCGGGGTCAACTCGTCCATCGGGAAGCTCATCACATCGGTGGGACCGGGCAGATCCATCCACTTCATGTGCAAGTCGGCCATCGTGTCCAGGTCGACGAAGAGCACCGAGAGCTCGGCGCCGGGGTGCACGTCCATCCGCGCGATGGCGAATCGGGCGGCGTCGAGCACCAAGTCGGTGGGGACATCGACGCCGGACTCGTTGGCCAGCTCGATGCTCACTGACGGCGCTCCCGTCCCGCGCGGCGCGCGGCGCGGTTGCCGCCGCCGTTCTCGTCGCGGTCGTAGGCGTCGACGATGTTCGCGACGAGCCGGTGCCGCACCACGTCCGCACTGGTGAGCCGGGAGAAGTGGATGTCGTCGATCCCCTCCAGGATGCGGGTGGCGGCGTTGAGCCCGCTCTCCGCGCCGCCCGGGAGGTCGACCTGCGTGACGTCGCCGGTCACCACCACTTTCGAGCCGAATCCGAGGCGCGTGAGGAACATCTTCATCTGCTCACCCGTGGTGTTCTGTGCCTCGTCGAGAATGATGAACGAGTCGTTCAGGGTTCTTCCACGCATGTACGCCAGCGGTGCCACCTCGATGACACCGGCGGCCATGAGCTTCGGGATCGCCTCCGGGTCCATCATGTCGTGCAACGCGTCGTAGAGCGGCCGCAGGTAGGGGTCGATCTTCTCGCTCAGCGTCCCGGGCAGAAAGCCGAGCCGCTCCCCCGCCTCGACGGCCGGGCGGGTGAGGATGATCCGCGTGACCTCCTTGGCCTGCAGCGCCGCGACGGCCTTCGCCATCGCCAGGTAGGTCTTTCCGGTGCCCGCCGGCCCCAGCCCGAACACGATGGTGTTCTCGTCGATCGCATCGACGTAGCGCTTCTGGTTCAGCGTCTTTGGCCGAATGGTCTTGCCGCGCCGGGAGATGATGTCCAGGCTCAGCACCTGGGCAGGCGACTCCGCGGTCGGGTCGGCCAGCATTGCCACCGACCGTCGAACGGCGTCCGGGGTGAGCGCGGCGCCCCGCCCGACGACATCGAGGAGTTCGGCGACCACCCGATCGGCGGTCGCGACCTCCGCGGGAGTGCCGGAGAGGGTGATTCGATTGCCGCGGGCGTGGATGTCGGCGTCGAGCAACTCCTCGAGTACCCGCAGATTCACATCGCCGGTGCCGAGCAAACCGATAATCCGCTCTGGCGCGACCTCCACCACCGTTTCGGCATGCGGTTGATCGGCTTGCGTCACGTGCGACATCACTCCTTGTTCGTGCCCAGCGGGTTCGGCCCCGGCGACATGGACTCAGCCCAGTGTATCCGCCCACGCCGTCCACCGGCGCCGGGAGCGCCAGCGAACGGGCCGCATGATCAGAGGCCGAGCAAGCGCAGCGTCTGCCGCGTGCAGGCGCTGCGCGGGTCGACGAACGCGTCGTGTCCCTCGTCCGCCACGACGACGAGTTCTGCTGACTGACCCCGCGCCGAGACGGCCTCGACGTAGCGGCGACTGGATTCGACGGGGACCGCGGCGTCGCCCCCGGCGTGCATGGCGATGACGTGTGCGTCGAACACGGGCGCGAGGATCGGCGAAGCCTGGGCGTAGCGGTCGGGGATCTCCTCGTAGGGCGCGCCCATCAGGTTGCGCGGTGTGGGCCGGTCCCGCGCTCGCGGATGGGTGAGATCCAGCACCGCCGACTGCGCCACGACGCGGGTGATCCGCGTGCGCGCGGTACGGGCCCCGAGCTGGGCCGTTCCCCAGACCGCGAGCAGACCGCCGGCCGAGTGTCCGACGACGGCGACGTCGTCGAAAGCGATGCTGTCGAGCAACTCGGCGGGCAGCACGGCGGGCACCTTGCCGTCGAGTGCGCGCAAGGCGGCCACCGCGTCGGCTCCCGTGCCCGGCCAGCCGCCGCCGTCCTCCTCGACCCGCCGGTACTCGACGTTCCACACCGCGGCGCCGCGTTCGGACATCAGCCGCGCGATCGCCGTCTCGATCGTCAGGGCGAAGCGCGTCGAGAAGAATCCGCCGTGGATCAGCACGACCAACGGCACCGGTCCGTCGCCGCGCTCCGGCCCGACCGCGGGCTCGTAGAGGTGCCCGAACTGCGACTCGTGGTCGCCGTAGGCGACCTTGTGGCGTTTCAGGGCGTGCCTCGTTCCGGGTCCCACCGGTCCGTGAGCGCACCCAGCGCACCGAGCGCGACCGCCGCCGCCGTCGACGTCCGCAAGACCTGTTGACCCAGCACCGCGACATGGGCGCCCAGCGCCGAAAGATCGGTCAACTCTTCCTCGGACAATCCACCTTCGGGTCCGACGACGAGCAGCACGTGCGGTGCCGTGCGGAACGGGAAGCTGCCGAAGGACTCGTCCCCGCTTTCATGCAGCGCGACGACGATCCCGCCTTCGTCGATGACCTGGGCGCAGCGGGCCCGCACGTCGGTCGTCGAAGCCAGGTCGGCGACCTCCGGAATCCACGCCCGCCGGCTCTGCTTGGCCGCCGCCGATGCGGTGGCGCGCCATTTGGCTACGCCCTTCTGCGCCTTCGACCCGACCCAGCGGGCGACGCTGCGCGAACTCTGCCACGGCACGATGACGTCGGCGCCGGCTTCGGTCGCGAGTTCGACGAACAGTTCCGAACGCTCCGACTTGGGTAATGCCTGCACGACGGTGACCAGCGGCCTTGGCCGGTCGGCGAACCGGTACTGCAGCGCCCGGGCGCGCAACGTGTCCTTGCCCCGAATGGCCGATACCTCACAATGCGCCGAGGCTCCTCGACCGTCGCCGAGGAGGATCTGTTCGCCGACGGCGATGCGGGTCACGGTGACCGCGTGCCGACCCTCTGCCCCGGTCAATTCGATCTCGGTGCCCGCACTCGGCGCCTCGTCGACCCAGAACAGCGGCGGGCTCATGGCGGCGTCAGCGTCCCGCGAACGCGTTGCGCAGCCGGGAGAACAGGCCGCTGCTCGTGCCGGTGGAGTTCGCAGAGGCCAATTCGATCGTTTCGCCAGCGTGCTCGCGGTATTCCTTCAGCAGTTCGGTGGCGCGCGCGTCCAGCTTGGTCGGGACGCTGACCTCGAGATGGGCGTGCAGGTTTCCGCGGACGCCGTTGTTGACGTGCGGCATGCCATGGCCGCGAATCGTCACGATCTGGCCCGGCTGGGTGCCGGACGGAATCGTGACGTCGATGCGTTCCCCGTCGAGGATGCCGTCGATGGTCAGCTCGCCGCCCAGCGCCGCGTCGGCGAACGGGACGTTGACGGTGGCGTGCAGATCGTCCTTGTCGCGGACGAAGATCTCGTGGCGCCGTTCCTTGATCTCCACGTAGAGGTCGCCGGCCGCGCCACCGCCGGGTCCGACCTCGCCCTGGCCAGACAACCGCACGCGCATCCCGCCCTCGACACCGGCCGGGATCTTCACGGTGACGGTGCGCCGCGTACGGACACGCCCGTCGCCGCCGCATTTGTGGCACGGATCCGGAATCACCTGGCCGGTCCCGCCGCACGTCGGGCAGGGGCGCACGGTCATGACCTGGCCGAGGAAGGACCGCTGCACCGCCTGGATCTCTCCCGCACCGTCGCAGGTCTCGCAACCCACCGGCGACGAGTCGCCGTTGGTGCCAGCGCCGGTGCACTCGTCGCACAGGATCGCCGTGTCCATGGTGATCTCCTTGTTGGCCCCCGCGGCGCATTCGGCCAGGTCGAGGGTTACGTGGACCAACGCGGGCTCACCCGGCTGGACGCGGCTGCGCGGTGGTCGGCGGCCGCCGAACCCGGGGGTTCCGAACCCGGACCCGCCGCCGAAGAACTGTTCGAAGATGTCGCCCAGGCCGCCCGCGCCGAAGCCGCCGGCGCCCGGTCCCGCAAGCGGATCGCCGCCGGCGTCGACGATGCGCCGCTTCTCCGGGTCGCTGAGCACCTCGTAGGCGGTGGTGACCTCCTTGAACCGGTCCTCTTCCGCGGGGTTCAAATCGGGGTGGAGTTCACGCGCGAGGCGGCGGTAGGCGCGCTTGATCTCCTGGTCGGTCGCACCCCGGGACACGCCCAGAATGCCGTAGTAGTCACGTGACACTTGCTACTTCTATCCTTCGTCGATTCCTGGTGGTGGCGGCGCGAACCTCGCGACACGGGCGGGTTCAGCGCTCGGCCAGCACCTCTCCAACGTACTTGGCGACCGCGGCCACCGACGCGATGGTGCTCGGGTAGTCCATCCTCGTGGGTCCGAGCACGCCGACACTGCCGAAGACGGTGCCGCTGGCGCCGTAGGCGGTCGAGACCACCGAAGCACCGCGTAGATTATCGCTCTTGGTCTCGCGGCCGATCTGCACGGTCACGCGTCCGGTGCGCTGGGTGCGCGCCAGCAGCTTGAGAACGACGACCTGCTCTTCCAGCGCTTCGAGGACCGAATCCATTCCCCCGAGGTCGGAGGAGAAGTCCGACGCGGCACGGGCCAGGTTCGACGTCCCGCCGAGGACGAGACGGTCCTCGTCGCGCTCGACGAGGGTCTCGACCAGCACGGCTGCCACCGCGATGGCCAGGTCGGACACTTCCGGCGGCGCGTGGTTCGCCACGTCGGCGACGGCGGCCGACGCCTCGGTCAGACGCTTGCCGTCGAGGGCGCCGGCGAAGACGTCGCGCAGCTTGGTGACGTCGTCGTCGGAGATGTCGCGACTCAGCGCGACCATCCGCTGCTCGACGCGGCCGCTGTCGGTGATGACGACCATCAGCAGCCGCGACGGCGTGATCGCGACCAACTCCAGATGACGGACCGTCGCCGACGACAGGACCGGGTACTGGATCACCGCGACCTGCCTGGTCAGCTCGGCGAGGAGCTTGACCGAGCGCCGGAGGACGTCGTCGAGGTCGACGCTGGAGTCCAGGACCGACATGATCGCCCGCCGCTCGGCCTTCGACAGCGGCTTGATCTCGCTGATGCGGTCGACGAACAGGCGATAGCCCTTGTCGGTGGGCACGCGACCCGAACTCGTATGCGGCTGTGCGATATACCCCTCGGCCTCCAGCACGGCCATGTCGTTGCGGACCGTCGCACTGGACACGCCGAGCTGGTGGCGCTCGACCAGCGCTTTGGAACCGATCGGCTCCTGCGTATCGACGTAGTCGGTGACGATGGCGCGCAGGACTTCGAAGCGGCGGTCGTCGGTCGTTGTCATGCCCGCGTCCTCCCTCCCGGCGGTTCGTCTCCCTGCACACGCGCAACGTGCAATATGGTCGGAGTACAAACCATATTAGGCGTGATCGGCGGGGCGATGATTTTCAAGGCTGTGCAGGACGGGAAACCGTATCCCCAGCACAACCTGTCGCCGCGTGCCTGGGCGAAGATCCCGCCCCGCCAGTTCCGGCTCGATCAGCTGACCACCGTCACCACCGTGCTCGCGCTGGACAAGCTGCTGAGCGAGGATTCCACCTTCTACGGCGACCTCTTCTCCCACGTCGTGAAGTGGCAGGGCGAGGTCTACCTCGAAGACGGTTTGCATCGCGCGGTCCGCAGCGCACTGCGGAATCGGCCGATCATCCACGCCCGGCTGCTCGACCTCGACGCGATCGACCTCTCCCCCGGCGCACCGCCGATCGAGCAGCAGGTCGCCGACGCCGATGTACGCCCCTCGGTGGCGCGTCACCGCGCCGACTAGCGCTAATCGAGGATCTGACGCACCACGCCGTCGGCGAGCAAGCGCCCCGCGTCGGTGAGCACGTACCCACCGTCGGCGACCCGCAGCAGCCCGGCGGCCACGGCCTCGTCGGCACGCCGCCGCTCGTCGCCGTCGAGGATGTCGGCGGGCAATCCCGAACGCATGCGCATCCGCAGCATGACGGCCTCGGTGTGCGCGTCGGCGGCGGAAAGGATCTCGAAGCCGTCGCCGGGCCAGCCGCCCTCGGTCAGGGCCGACGCGTAGGTCGACGGGTGCTTGCGATTCCACCACCGCGCCCCGGCGACGTGCGAGTGCGCACCGGGGCCGATTCCCCACCAGTCGTCGCTGCGCCAATAGGCCTCGTTGTGCCGGCAGGCGCCGTCGGCTCCTCGCGCCCAGTTCGACACCTCGTACCAGTCGAAACCGGCGGCACCGAGCCGTGCGTCGATGCGCTCGTAGCGCGCCGCCAGCACATCGTCGTCGGGTGCCGCGAGTTCGCCGCGGCGCACTTTGCGCGCGAAAGCGGTGCCGTCCTCGACGATGAGCGCGTAGGCGGAGACGTGGTCGACCGGGGCCGACAGGACGGCGTCGAGTGTCGCATCGAGATCGGCGTCCGACTCCCCCGGCGTGCCGTAGATGACGTCGAGGTTGACGTGGTCGAAGCCCGCGGCCGTCGCCTCACGCGCCGCCGCGACCGCTCGGCCGGGCGTGTGCGTGCGTTCCAGGATCGCGAGTACGTGCGCCGCCGCCGACTGCATCCCCAGCGACACGCGCGTGTAACCGGCGAGCCGGATCTGTTCGAAGAAGGCCGGCGACGTCGATTCGGGATTCGACTCCGTCGTCACCTCCGCCCCGGGCGCGAGATCGAAGCTCGCCCGTACCGCGGCGAGCAAGTCGCCCAAGCCGTCGGCCCCGAGCAGCGACGGCGTACCGCCGCCCACGAACACCGTCGACACCGGTCGCGGGCCGAGCATGAGCGCCGCGCCGTCGAGTTCGCGACGCACCGCCTCAAGCCAGGACTGCGGCGACGACGAGGACCCCAGCTCGCCAGCCGTGTAGGTGTTGAAGTCGCAGTAGCCGCAGCGAGTCGCACAGAACGGGACGTGCAGATAGAGACCGAGGTCGTCGCCGTTGCGCGCATGGCGCAGCCGGTCGGCGAGCGGCAGCGGCACGTCTCGCCACTCGACGGCGGCGGTGGAGGTCATGTCCCCATCATCGCGCATCGCGCGATGTGATCTGTTTCTCTCATCATGATCCAAAGTCTTCCCAAGTAGACGAGGTGCGGTGAGACGTGGCACTATGGAGAGCGTGACTACACGAGGACTGCGCCTGATCCAGCGGCGCCACATCGACCTCATGCGCTGCGACAGCGCATCCTGTATGCGCTAGCCGGATTCGGCCAGCGAGTAGTCCCCTCCGGTCGCGCAGCGCAGCGCACCGATTCCCGGATGCCGAATCCGCGTCACCCCTTCATGACAGCCCCATGAACGCTGCGCACAGTGCGTTGCGCAAGGAGATTCCATGACGCTCACGACCCCGGAGTCGGTCGACGACAACGTCGACGCCAACTCCGCCAAGCGGCCCGCCCGCACCCGTCCGACGGGTGACAAGGCCGCCGGTGAACGGCCTGCCCGCCGGGCACGACCGGCCAAGCGCCGCGCCGAGGGCCAGTGGGCCCTGGGCTACCGGGAACCGCTGAACCCCAACGAACAGTCCAAGAAGGACGACAACCCGCTCAACGTCCGCGCCCGGATCGAGAACATCTACTCGAAGGTCGGGTTCGACGGCATCGACAAAGCCGACCTGCGCGGCCGCTTCCGCTGGTGGGGTCTCTACACCCAGCGCGCCGAGGGCTACGACGGCACCTTCACCGGCGACGAACCCGAAGATCTCGACCTCCTCGAAGCGCCGTACTTCATGATGCGGGTCCGCTGCGACGGGGGCGCCCTCTCGGCCAGGCAACTGCGCACCCTCGGTGAACTCTCCACCGAGTACGCGCGCAACACCGCCGACCTGTCCGACCGCGAAAACGTCCAGTACCACTGGATCCGCGTCGAGGACGTCCCGGCGATCTGGCAGCGCCTCGACGACGTTGGCCTCAAAACCACCGAGGCGTGCGGCGACTGCCCGCGCGTGGTCCTCGGATCCCCGTTGGCCGGCGTCTCGGTCGACGAGGTGCTGGACCCGACACCGGCCATCGACGAGATCGTGCGCCGCTACATCGGCGATCCGAAGTATTCGAACCTGCCGCGCAAGTTCAAGACCGCGATCTCCGGCCTGCAAGACGTGGCGCACGAGATCAACGATGTCGCCTTCATCGGCGTGAATCATCCCGAGCACGGCCCCGGCCTGGATCTCTGGGTCGGCGGAGGGCTCTCGACCAATCCGATGCTCGCGCAGCGCGTGGGCGCCTGGGTGCCCCTCGACGAGGTTCCCGATGTGTGGGAAGCCGTGGTCTCGATCTTCCGCGACTACGGCTATCGCCGACTGCGCAACAAGGCCCGGTTGAAGTTCTTGATCAAGGACTGGGGCATCGAGAAGTTCCGTCAGGTCCTCGAGGACGAGTACCTGGAGCGCAAGCTGATCGACGGTCCGGCACCTGCGCCGCTGGCCCACCCCATCGACCACGTCGGCGTCACCCGCCAGAAGAACGGCCTCAATGCGGTCGGCTTCTCGCCGATTGCCGGTCGCGTGTCCGGCACGATCCTGCAGAAGGTCGCCGACGCCGCCGAACTGGTCGGATCGGATCAGGTTCGGTTCACCCCGTACCAGAAGCTGATCGTCCTGGACGTGCCCGACGACCAGGTCGACGGTTTGATCGCCGAGCTGGCGAAGCTCGGCCTGCAGGGGCGCCCGTCGAACTGGCGCCGCAACCTCATGGCGTGCAGCGGCATCGAGTTCTGCAAGCTGTCGTTCACCGAGACCCGCAAGCGCTCCCAGGACCTCGTCCCCGAGCTGGAAGCGCGACTCGCCGACATCAACGAGCAGCTCGACGTGCCCGTCACCGTCAACATCAACGGCTGCCCCAACTCCTGCGCGCGGTCGCAGATCGCCGATATCGGCTTCAAGGGCCAGCTCATCGAGGGTGAAGACGGCAAGCCCAGCGAGGGCTTCCAGGTTCACCTCGGCGGCAGCCTCGGCCTGGATTCGGGCTTCGGTCGCAAACTGCGCCAGCACAAGGTGGCCACCGCGGAACTGGGCGACTACATCGAGCGCGTTGTCCGCAACTTCATCGAACACCGCGAGGACGGCGAACGATTCGCCCAGTGGGCCGTGCGCGCAGACGAGGAGTGGCTGCGATGACCACCGCTACCTCCGACGTCGACCACTTGCGCGACATCGCCGCGCGCGGTGCGGCCGAACTCGGCCCCGACGCCACCGCGGAGGAACTGCTTCGCTGGACCGCCGAGACCTTCGGCACCGATTTCATCATCGCGGCGAACATGCAGGACGCGGTGCTCATCGATGTCGCCGACAAGGCCATCGATCCGGCGACCATCGACCACCAGAAGCTCAAGGTGCTCTTCCTCGACACCGGGTACCACTTCGCGGAGACCATCGGCACCCGCGACGCGGTGACGCAGGTCTATGACCTCGACTTGGTCAACGTCACCCCCGAGCAGACCGTCGCCCAGCAGGACGCCCTGCTCGGCAAGGACCTGTTCTCCCGCGACCCGGGCGAATGCTGCCGGCTGCGCAAGGTCGTACCGCTGAGCAAGTCGCTGGCCGGATATTCCGCCTGGGTGACCGGCATCCGCCGCGTCGAGGCGCCCACGCGCGCCAACTCGCCGTTGATCTCCTTCGACGAGGGCTTCGGGTTGGTGAAGATCAACCCGTTGGCCGCCTGGTCGGACGAGGAATTCCAGACCTACATCGAGGACCACGGTGTCCTCGTGAATCCGCTGGTGGACGAGGGCTACCCCTCGATCGGGTGCGCGCCGTGCACCGCGAAGCCAGCTATCGGAGCCGATCCGCGCAGCGGCCGTTGGGCCGGGCGCGCCAAGACAGAATGCGGGTTGCACGTCTCATGAGCATCGATACCCAGACCTCCGTCCTCGCCGTCGCCAAGACCGGCGACGAATTCGACACTCTCGATGCACTGGAGTCGGAGTCCATCCATATCTTCCGGGAGGTGGCCGGCGAGTTCGAGCGCCCGGTGATCCTGTTCTCCGGCGGCAAGGATTCGACGCTGCTGCTGCACCTGGCGCTCAAGGCCTTCTGGCCGGCACCGCTGCCGTTCTCGCTGCTGCACGTCGACACCGGCCACAACCTGCCGGAGATCATCCAGTTCCGCGACGAGATCGTCGAGCGCCACAACCTGCGGCTGCACGTCGCCAGCGTCGAGGAGTACCTCGCCGACGGCCGGCTCACCGAGCGTCCCGACGGCATCCGCAACCCGCTGCAGACGATCCCGCTGCTCGACGCGATCACCGAGAACCGCTTCGACGCGGTGTTCGGCGGCGCCCGCCGCGACGAGGAGCGCGCCCGCGCCAAGGAGCGCGTGTTCTCGCTGCGCAACGCCTTCGGCCAGTGGGATCCCAAGCGTCAGCGCCCCGAGCTGTGGAACCTCTACAACGGCCGTCACGCGCCGGGCGAGCATGTCCGCGTGTTCCCGTTGAGCAACTGGACCGAACTCGACGTGTGGCGCTACATCGCTCGCGAACAGGTTCTGCTCGCCCCGCTGTACTACGCGCACGAGCGCGAGGTGTTCTCCCGCGACGGCATGTGGATGACCGCCGGGCCGTGGGGCGGACCGCGCGACGGCGAGACCGTCGAGACCCGCTCGGTGCGCTACCGTACCGTCGGCGACGGCTCGACCACCGGGGCGGTCCTGTCCGATGCCGCCGACAACGAGGCCGTACTGGCCGAGGTGGCCACCTCCCGCCTGACCGAGCGCGGCGCCACGCGCGGTGACGACCGCGTGTCCGAGGCCGCCATGGAAGACCGCAAGCGCGAAGGATATTTCTGATGAAGCACTCCCCCGACCTGCTGCGGATCGCCACGGCGGGCAGCGTCGACGACGGGAAGTCGACGCTCGTCGGCCGCCTGCTCTACGACACGAAGTCGGTGCTCGCCGACCAGATCGAGGCGGTCAACCGAGCGTCGACGGCCCGCGGACTCGACGGCCCCGACTTGTCGCTGCTCGTCGACGGTCTGCGCGCCGAGCGCGAGCAGGGCATCACGATCGACGTGGCCTACCGGTACTTCGCGACCGCCGAGCGCTCCTTCGTACTCGCCGACACCCCGGGCCACGTCCAGTACACCCGCAACACCGTCTCCGGCGCCTCCACCGCCCAGCTGGTGATCCTGCTGGTCGACGCCCGCAACGGCGTCGTCGCCCAGACCCGCCGTCACGCGGCGGTCATGGCGCTGCTCGGCGTGCCCCAGCTGGTCCTCGCGGTCAACAAGGTCGACCTCGTGGCTAACGCGGAGGAAGTCTTCCCGCGGATCACCGCCGACTTCGCGGAGCTGACGCGTTCACTCGGCTGGACCGACGAGCAGGTGCTGGCAATCCCGGTGTCCGCGCTGCACGGCGACAACATCGCGAACCGGTCCGACCGCACGCCCTACTACGACGGCCCGACGCTCATCGAGCACTTGGAGACGGTCCCCAACATCCACGAGCGCGCCGGCGACCCCGTCGGACTGCGCTTCCCGGTGCAGTACGTCATCCGGCCGCGCACCGCGGAGTTCCCGGATTACCGCGGCTACGCGGGCCAGATCGCGGCCGGCACGGTTTCACCCGGCGACGAGGTGGTCATCCTCCCGTCGGGGACCCGCACCACGGTCGAGGCGATCGACACCGCCGACGGCCAGCTCGCCACCGCCGGCGCGGGACACAGCGTGACGCTGCTACTCGCCGATGACGTCGACGTCTCGCGGGGTGACGTCATCGCGGCGGTGGCCGATGCACCCGAACCGATCCAGCAGTTCACCGCGACGGTGTGCTGGCTCGGCGACAAAGCACTGCGGCCGGGCGCGCGCCTGCTTCTCAAGCACGGGACCCGGACCACCCAGGCCATTGTGGGCTCGCTCGACGTGCTCTTCGACGAGCAGGAACTCGCCCTGGTCGACGCGCCAGAATCGCTGGAGCTCAACCAGATCGGGCGGATCTCGGTGCAGACCGCCGATCCCATCGTCGCCGACGACTACAGCCACAGCCGCGAATCGGGCAGCTTCCTGCTCATCGATCCCGCGGGCGGCAACACGCTCGCCGCCGGGCTCGTCGGCGACGCGCTGGAGACGCTTCACCTTTCGGTCCCGGCATGAGCGTCCTCCTCGTCGCGCACGGCAGCCGGGACTCCCGGTTCGCCCTGAGGGTCACGGGCATTCGCGACGCGGTACGCGCCGCGGTGCCGACGACGCGCGTCGAGTTGGCCTACCTCGACCTCAACGAGCCGCTGGTCGGCACCGTGCTCGACGAGCTCGCCCAGACCGGCGAGCCGGTCACCGTCATTCCCCTGCTTCTCGGCGACGGTTACCACAGCCGGTTCGACCTGCCGGTGCTCCTCGACGCCGCCCGGCGGCGGTGGCCTGCGGTAGAGATGACGCAATCACCGGTACTCGGATCCGCCGACCTCACCGGCTCTCTCGCCGACCGAGTGCGCGCCGCGGGCCTGCGCACCGGCGACGGCATCGTGATGTACGCGGTCGGTTCCTCCGACGAGCGCTCCGACGATGCCGCCCGGCGGCGCGGCGCCGAACTGGGCCGCCACCTCGGTCATCCGGTCGAGGTCGTGTTCGCGACGAAACTCGGCCCGGACGGGTTCGCGCTGCGCGACGCCATCGACCGGCTGCGCACGACAGGCGCGGGCCGCGTCGTCGGCCTCCCGTACTTCCTCTCCCCCGGGCTCTTGACCGAGCGCGTCGAGGCGCTCATCGACGAACACGCCCCCGGCAGCCCGATCGCCGGGGCCCTCGGCTCGCACGAACTCGTCGTCGGGGCGATCGTCGCGCTCATTCCTCCCGCACCGATCCGCACATCCCGACGCAATCCCGTCGGGAAACGCGGACCCGATCGGGAGGAAGCTACCGAAAGCGCGCCCGCAAGAACTCGCTGACGTCATCCATGGCCTCGCGTCCCCTGGGTAGCGCACCGGCGAGGTTGGCGACGAAGCCGTGAATCTGCCCGTCGTAGCGACGCGCCCGCACCTCGACACCCGCCTCGGCCAGGCGCTCGGCGTAGGCCTCGCCCTGATCGCGCATCGGATCGCACTCGGCGGTGATCACCAACGCCGGTGCCGCGCCGCTTAGGTCGTCGACGAGGATCGGCGACGCCCGCCAATCCGACGGGTCGGCGGCGAAGTTTTCCCCGAACCATCGCAGCAGGGCCTTGGTGAGGAACTTGCCCTCGCCGTTCTCGTCGACCGACGGGTACTTCTTGGTGATGTCGGTCGCCGGGTAGATCAGCACCTGCCCGACCAGCCCGGATGCGCCCCGATTGCGGGCATCGAGAGCGACGACGGCCGACAGGTTCCCTCCCGCGCTGTCCCCGGCGACCGCGATCCGCGACGGATCGCCGTTCAATCCGGCGGCGTGTTCGCCGATCCAGGTCGTAACGGCGACGGCGTCGTCGAAGGCGGCCGGAAACGGCGCCTCCGGACCCTTTCGGTAGTCGACGGACACGACGACCGCGCCCACGTCGCGCGCCCACACGGTGCACGGTCCGTGCACCGAGTAGGGCGAGCCGACCACGAAGCCGCCTCCCGGGAAGTAGACGAGGACGGGAAACGGACCCTCGCCGTCCGGCGTGTAGACCCGCACCGGGATGTCGCCGGCAGGACCGGGCACGACGCGGTCGTCGATCGCCGCGACGCCGACCGGCTGCACTCCGAACCGCTTGCAGATGACGTCGAACGCGGCACGGGCCTGCGTCGGCGTCATCTCGTGGAGTCGCGGGAGCAGATCGATCTCTGCGAGTACGGCTGCGGTCTCGTCGTCGGGCTCGGCCATACTCCAAACCTACGCACTGGGCACGCTCGGCGAGAATCCGGGCACGCTCGGCGAGAATCCGGGCACGCTCGGCGAGAATCCGGGCACGCTCGGCGAGAATCCGGGCACGCTCGGCGAGAATCCGGGCACGCTCGACGGGACGTGGCTAGCCGTCGAAGGCGGCCACCTTCGTCGCGCGCGCGTACACGGTCTCACCGGGCTGGAGGTGCAACGCGTTCTGGTCGCCCCGGGTGATCTGCGCCGCGAACTCGTCGCCGGTGGCGGAGGCGAGCAACTCGACGCGCGTCTCGAAGCCCAGGTTCACGACGCGCTGGACGGTCGCCTTCACCACTCCGGTGTCGAGGTCGGCATCGCCACCGGGCAAGGCGATCTCCGGATTGCGGCCGATGCGGATGTCGTGCGGACGGACCAGCTCGCCGTTGACCCGCACCGTCGACCCGAGGAACGACGCGACGAACGGGTTCACCGGACGGTCGTACAGGTCATCGGGCGAGCCGACCTGTTCGACCCTGCCCTGGTTGAGCACGGCGATGCGGTCGGAGACGTCGAGCGCCTCGGCCTGGTCGTGGGTGACCAGCACCGTCGTCACATGCACCTCGTCGTGCAGGCGGCGCAGCCACTTGCGCAGGTCTTCGCGGACCTTCGCGTCGAGCGCGCCGAACGGCTCGTCGAGCAGCAGCACCTGCGGGTCGACGGCCAGCGCGCGGGCCAGGGCCATGCGCTGACGCTGACCGCCCGACAGTTGCGCCGGGAACCGCTTCTGGAAGACCGTCAGACCGACGATGTCGAGCAATTCGTCGACCTTCTTGTCGATCTCCTCCTTCGGGCGCTTGCGGATCTTCAGGCCGAAGGCGATGTTGTCGCGCACGTTGAGATGCTTGAACGCGGCGTAGTGCTGGAAGACGAACCCGATGTCCCGCTTCTGCGGGGAGGCCGACGACACGTCGGTGCCGTTGATGATCACCGTTCCGGAGTCGAGGCTGTCGAGCCCGGCGATGGCGCGCAGCAATGTCGACTTGCCGGAGCCGGACGGGCCGAGCAGGGATGTCAGCGAGCCTTCCGGAATGTCGAGCGAGACGTCGTCGAGGGCAGCGAAGTCGCCGTAGCGCTTATTGGCCCCGATTACCGAAATGGACATGTCACACGCCTTCCTTGTGATGCGCGGGTAGTTGTGGGGCAAGTGCCGCGGGCCCGTCGGGGACCTCGGCGACGATCTCCGACGATGACGTCGATTCGCTGGCCTCCGCGTAGCGGTTGCGGACACGGCGCTCGATGAGCGTCATGGCCACCAGCACCAGGATCGCGACCAGCATGAGCAGCGTCGCCGCGGTATAGGCGCCGAACTCGTTGTAGTCGTCGGTGTAGCGCGAGTGGACCAGCAGGGTCAACGTCTGCGAGACACCCGGGAAGTTGGAGGAAACCATGGTCACCGCACCGTACTCACCCAGCGAGCGGGCGATGGTCAATACGACACCGTAGGTCAGACCCCAGCGGATGGCGGGCAGCGTGACCCGGCTGAACGTCTGCCACCCGCTCGCGCCGAGGGTCGCGGCGGCCTGCTCTTGCTCGGTGCCGATCTCGCGGAGCACCGGCTCGACCTCGCGGACGACGAACGGGAGCGTCACGAACAGCGTCGCGAGTACCAGTCCGGGGAAGCCGAAGATCACTTTGAATCCGAGGCTTTCGACGCCGCCGAACCAACCGCCGTGACCCCACAGCAGGATGAGCGCGACACCGGCGACCACCGGCGACACCGCGAACGGCAGGTCGACCACCGACTGCAGCAGCCCCTTGCCGGGGAAGTTGCCCCGGGCCAGCGCCAGCGCGGTCGCGACGCCGAAGATGACGTTCAGCGGCACGACGATCACCACGATCAACAGGCTGAGCTGCAGCGCGGCGATCGCGGCCGGGGTGGTGATCCACTCCCAGAACTGCCCGAAGCCGTGCTCGAACGACCGCCAGAAGATCAATCCGACGGGCACGACGAGCAACACGAACAGGTACACCAGCGCGATCGTGCGCAGCGTGTAGCGCGTGAGCGGGGAAACCTTCATCGGTCTTCTTCCTCTCGCACGGACTGCCGACGCCCGACGACTCGCAGCACGAAGAGCGCCACGAACGCGATGAACAGCAGCGCCACCGAGACGGCGGCCGCGTTGATCGGCTCGTCGATCTCGATCTGTTGCTGGATGTACTGCGACGCGACCTGCGTGTCGCCCGGGACGTTGCCGCCGATCAGCACGACCGAACCGAATTCGCCGATCGCACGGGTGAAGGCGAGTCCGGCACCGGTCAGGATCGCCGGCAGCAAGGCCGGCAAGACCACCTTCGTGAAGGTCACCCGGTTGCTCGCACCGAGGACGGCAGCGGCCTCCTCGACGTCTTTGTCGAGTTCCAAGAGCACCGGTTGCACCTGACGTACGACGAACGGGAGGGTGACGAAGGTCAGCGCGATCACCAGCGCGGGCTTCGTCGCGTTCAGCTGGATGTTGATCGGCGAGTTCGGCCCGTACAGCGACAGCAGCACGAGGCTGGCGACAATCGTCGGCAGGGCGAACGGCAGGTCGATGATCGCGTTGACGAATCCCTTGCCCGGGAAGTCGTCCCGCACCAGGACCCACGCGATCAGCGTGCCGAACACCACGTTGATGACGGCGACGACCAGCGAGACGCCGACCGTGATCAGCAGCGCGTCGATCGCGTTGCGTTCGGTGATCGCACCCCAGAGTCCGCTCCAGCCTCCGCCGAAGGACTGCACCGCGATCGCGGCGAGCGGCAGCAGCACGATGACGCTCAACCACAGCCAGGCGGTACCGACGCCCAGCGGCGACACACCGGTGAACGTCCGCGACCGGCCGAGGAAACCCCGCGGCGGCGCGGCGTCCGGGACGACACCCGTGCTCATTTGCGGCCTCCTGTGTTGTAGATCTGGGTGATCGCGCCCTTCGAGCCGAACAGTGCGGTGTCGACCGCCTTCCAGCCGGTCAGGTCTTTGCCGTCGTTCTCGTTCGCGGTGCCTTGACCGAGGACTTTGCCGAGTTCGGCAATGGTCCACAGGCGTTCGATCCGTCCGGGGAACAACGACGCGGTCTCCTCGATCACCTCGGGGATCACCGGGCGGAAACCGGTCTGAGCCCACAACCGCTGCCCCTCCGGGGTGAACAGGAAGCTCACGAAGGACTTCGCCGCCGGCTTGTCGGTGCTGGTGTTGACAACCGCGACCGGGTTTTCGATCTTGAAGGTCTGCGGCGGAATCACATACTCGACCTGCTGCCGCTGCTCCGTGCTCTCCCGGGTGAGCATGATCGCCTCGTTCTCGTAGCTGATCAGCACGTCGCCCTGCCCCTGCTCGAAAGCGGTGGTCGCTTCGCGACCGGACTTGGGCTGCACGGTGATGTGGTCGCGCACGAGCTTGGATACATAGTCCAACCCGGCCTGCGGGTTGCGACCGCCGTCGCTCTTGGCCGAGTACGGCGCCAGCAGGTTCCACTTCGCCGAACCGGAGCTGCCCGGATTCGGGGTGATCACCTGGACGCCCGGCTTCAGCAGGTCGTCCCAGTCGCGGATGTTCTTCGGGTTCCCCTTGCGCACCACGAGGGCGACGACCGAACCGAACGGCGTGCTGTTGTTGGGCGCCTGCGTCTTCCAGTCCTCGTCGACGACGCCCTCCTTCACCAGCCTGCTGATGTCGGGCTCCACCGAGAAGTTCACGACGTCGGCCGGAACGCGCCGGGCGACTTTGCGGGACTGATCGCCGGAGGCGCCGTAGCTCTGGGAGAACCCGATGTGGCGACCCTCGGGCGTCGCCCGGAAGGCGGGAATGATCTTGTCGAAGCCCGGCTTGGGCACCGCGTAGGCCACCAGCTTCAGCTGCCGGCTGCCCGAGGAGATGTCCTCGCCGCCCGGCTCGTCGGTCGAGCCGCCGCCGCATGCGGTCATCCCCAGCACGGTGGTCACGGCGACAGCACCCGCAACCAGCGCGCGCACCGTGCGCGGCACCCATGGGCGCCGCTGGGTTGTCGTTCTCACCGGGCCTCCTCCACCTGTCGTCGCTTGTCGGACCGGCAACAACCTAACAAGGCTGGAGGCCCGTTCCGCACCTGCGCGCGGACGGGTTTCCGGCCGAGGTGCACGGCACCCCGGCCTGTGCTAGCCGATGACGAACCAGGCGATGACGACGAGGGCCATCAGGCCAACCAGGGCCCAGGTCACGGGCGAACGCTTCACGACGACGACTCAACCTTCCCGTCGGCAGTATCCGACGACGACTCAGTTTCTGCGGTGCGCACCGGGGCCGCGCCACCTCCACGTGTCCTGACCTGCGAATTCCATGCGGTCGACACGGCACTGCCGAGACGCGCGGCGACGTCGGTGACGGCGTCGACGACGACCGAGAGCACCATCGCGGCGACGATCGCCACCGGCACGACGACGACGAGGGTCACGAGCAGTTGCGGCACGAACGGCAGTCTGATCAGCCATTCCTCCACGCCGTCCCACCAGGCGATAAACCCCGACACCGCGTCCCTCTCGTTACGAATCAGCGTGATCGAAAAGCGGCTCCGCGCCGCCACCCGAGCATAGTCCTCGCAGCCGTCGATCGAACCGGGCGACTACAGGTAAGTGCCCACCGGAACCGAAGCGGCGTACTCCCTGGCTCCGATCACCTCGAGCATCGTCGACGTCGTCACTTCCGCACCGTCGATGAGGACGGCTCGGCGCACCGCCTCGACGACGTCCGCGCCGCTGCGACCGACGGGGAACGACGCCGCCACCCGCAGCGTATCGACGTCGGCGCGCGGCAAGGCGCCGAGCAGCTCGCGCAGGATCGCCGCCACCGCAGCGTCGCTCGGGGGCTCGATCTCGACGATCGAATCGAAGCGTGCGGCGCGCGTGGCCGCGTGATCGATCGCCTTGGGGTCGTTCGTCGTCGCGATCGTCAGCACCCGGTCGAGCTTGTCGGCGCCGTCGAGCGCGGCGAGGAGCGCACCGAGGGCGCCGTCGTTGCCGTCGCCTCGTCGGCCGACGTGCAGGTCGACATCGTCGAGCAGTACCACCATCGGACCGAATTCGTCGGCGGCACGGTAGATCTCGGCGATGCCGTACGCCATCGCCGAAGCGCCGGCGATCACGATGGTGAACTGCCCGGCGAGCTCGCTCATCACCGTGCGGGCGACCGCGGTCTTGCCGACACCGGGCAGTCCGGCAAGCATCAGCCCGCGACTGGTCGACAACCCGGCCGTGCGCAGTGCCTCGTAACGGGTGGTGACCGCGGACACCGCGAGATCGACTTCTCGCCAAACGGCGTCGGGCACCTGGACGCGGCCGCGCGAAGCCGTGAATCCGTCGACGACCGAGAACTCGATTCCGCCGTCGTATTCCGCGCGGATCACCCGCCCCCGCAACGGGTTCCGCTCTCGAATGCGATGCGTGAGGTCGCTCACCACCGCACCCGGGAAAGCGTCACCGGCGCTGTGGGGTGCCATGACCGTGATCCGGCTCCGCGCATACCCGGGATGCGCCGTGATCTGGATCGCGAGCGGTCCCGCCCCGAACGGGTTGCCCGGCGCGAACGCGAAGGTGGCATCGCTGGGGATGGAGTACTCGTCCTCGCCGACCGTGTGCTGCACCCACTGCGGCGGATCGTCGTCCTCGTCGGGACCGATGATCGCGCCGTGCTCGTCGGCCAGCTCGGCGACGACCAGACCGGCCGCCACCATCGTCGACGGCGAGAGACGTACGTAGTGCGACGCGAGGTCCCGACGAGGCGCGCCCAGGTGTTCGGTGAGAAACGCGTCGACGGTGGGCTTGGCCTTGTCGACCGCACCGCTCAAGACCGCGGCGAGCACCTCAATGGTACGGCGCACCGCGACGCTCTCACCGGCGACGATGTCGTCGAGAGTCGTTGCGTCCATGGCGAATTCAGTCCTCGCTATGTCTGGTTGGCCCGTGTCGGATGCCCGGTCGTGGGCAGTGGACCAGACTCGCATGACGCGAGGACCGACACAATCGGTTTTACGAAGAGCCTGGATTAGGCCAGGCCACGACGCCGCAGCAGCGGCGCCACGTCGGCTGTCCCGCCGATCAACTCCCGGTGCGCCGCCAGCGGATCGACGCTGTCCCCTTTGGACAGGACGAGTTCGGCGAACCGACCGCCCAGCTCGGCGCTGAGACCGCCGTTGGCGTCGAACCATTCGCGGGTCGCGGCGTCGAGTACTTCGGACCAGATGTAGGCGTAGTACGCCGACGAGTAGCCACCGGCGAAGATGTGGTTGAAGTAGGGACTGAGGTAGCGCGGCGGAATATGGGGGTTGCCGGCTCCGAGAGCGTTCAGTGCCCGACTCTCCACCGACGACCACGCGTCCGGCGACCGCGGCAGGTCGAGCGCGTCGATCTGCGCGGTGCTCAGCCGGTGCCACCCGAGGTCGATGATGGCCGCGCCGAGGTATTCGACCGTCGCGTGGGCCGGCTCGGTTCCCGAAGTCGCCCGGACCTGCTCGACCAGATCCGCCGGCGCCTGCTCGCCGGTTTCGACATGGCGCGCATAGTTGGCCACCACATCGGGGTGGAGCGCCCAGTGCTCGTTGACCTGCGACGGGAACTCCACGAAGTCGCGCGGCACCGATGTGCCCGATTGCGACGCGAACCGGACGTCGGACAGCAATCCGTGCAGCGCGTGACCGAACTCGTGGAACAGCGTCATCAGCTGGTCGATGCTCAGCAGGGTCGGCTGTCCGTCGTCGGGTTTGGGGATGTTGAGGACGTTGACCACGACCGGGCGTTCACCGAGTTCGCGGGACTGGTCGACGAAGGAGGTCATCCAGGCGCCGCCGCGCTTGGTGGGGCGGGCGTACAGGTCGGCCAGGTAGAGGCCGATCCCGCGCCCGCCGGCGTCGAAGACCTCGAAGACACGGACCTCGGGGTGGTAACCCGCCAGGTCGTCCCGCTCGGTGAACGTCAGACCGTACAGTCGCCGCGCGGCGAAGAACACCCCGTCCCGCAGCACTCGGTCAAGCCCGCAGTACTGGGCAAAGGCATCGATATCGGCTGCGGCCTGTGATCGCTGGTGCCTAGCGAGCCAGTACGTGTATCCCGCTGCGTCGAACTCGTCGCCGGCGAGTTCGCGCAGGGCTTCCTCCTCGGCCGCGGCCGCCGGGGCCACAGCGCCGGCGAACCGGCGCAGCAGGTCCTCGACGGCGTCGACATCCGGTGCGGTCTCCTCGGCGATCACATACGCCGCGTGATCGGCATAGCCGAGCAGTTCGGCGCGACGGGCGCGCAAGGCGACGATCTCGGCGATGAGCCCGGTCGTGTCGAACTCGTTGCCGCGCGAACCGCGCCCCAGCGACGCGTCGAACACGCGCCGGCGGGCGGCGGGATCGGCGAGTTCGGCGACGCTGGCCTGGCTCGTCGGCAGTTCGAGTGCGACGAGGTACCCGTCGCGGCCGGCATCGCGGGCCTTGGTGCGTGCGGCGGCCAGCGCCCCGGGCGAGAGTCCGTCCAGTTCGGATTCGTCGTCGAATGCCACGGCCGACGCGTTCGCCTCGTCGAGGACCAGGCGGCCGAACTCGGTGGTGAGGTCGGCCAGCCGCGCGATGATCCGGCGCATCTCGTCCCGGCCGGCGTCGTCGAGGGCCGCTCCGGACCGGACGGCGTCGCGGTAGCGCTTGTCCAGCAGCCGGTACTCGTCGACCTCGAGAGCCAGGTCGTCGCGGCGCTCCCACACGGCCGACACCCGCTCGAACAGCCGCGCATCGGTCGCGATCGCGCTGTAGTGCTCGGCGAGCTTGGGCGCCAGCTCGGCGGCGATGTCGTTGCGCGACGGTGTCGCGTCGGGCCCGAGCACACCGTAGAAGACGCGCTGCGCGCGGGCCAAGGCCTGCCCTGACTTCTCCAGGGCGAGAACGGTATTGGTGAAGCTCGGCTCGTCGGGATCGGCGATGATCGCCTCGACCTCGGCGCGGTGGGCCGCCATCGCCTCGATGAAGGCCGGAAGGAAATCCGCGTCGGAGATCGAGGAGAAATCGGGCAGCCCGTACGGCAGGTCGCCGGCGTCGAGCACCGGATTGGTCACCGAGTGCGACACCGGTCTACTTTCCCTTCGGTTTGTCCCCGACCGCGTCGGAAGACAGTGCGGCGACGAAGGCCTCCTGCGGAACGTCGACACGACCGATCGTCTTCATCCGCTTCTTGCCCTCCTTCTGCTTCTCCAGCAGTTTGCGTTTACGGCTGATGTCACCGCCGTAGCACTTGGCGAGCACGTCTTTGCGGATCGCCCGGATGTTCTCGCGGGCGATGATCTTGGATCCGATCGCCGCCTGGATCGGCACCTCGAACTGCTGGCGCGGGATGAGTTCCTTGAGTTTGAGAGCCATCTTGTTGCCGTAGGCGTACGCCGCGTCGCGGTGGACGATCGCGCTGAACGCGTCGACCGCCTCGCCCTGCAGCAGGATGTCGACCTTCACCAGATCGGCCTCGGCCTCGCCCGACTCCTCGTAGTCGAGGCTGGCGTAGCCGCGGGTGCGCGACTTCAGCGAGTCGAAGAAGTCGAAGATGATCTCCGCCATCGGCAGGGTGTAGCGGATCTCCACCCGCGTCTCGGACAGGTAGTCCATCCCGCCGAGGTCACCGCGCCGCGACTGGCACAGCTCCATGATCGCCCCGATGTACTCGCTCGGCGCGATGATGGTCGTCTTGGTGATCGGCTCGAAGATCTGCTTGGTCTTGCCCGTCGGCCAATCCGACGGGTTGGTGACGATGTGCTCGGTCCCGTCGTCCATCACGACTCGGTAGACGACGTTCGGCGCGGTCGAAATGAGGTTGAGACCGAACTCGCGCTCCAGGCGTTCGCGGGTGATCTCCATGTGCAGCAGTCCCAGGAACCCGCACCGGAACCCGAACCCCAACGCGACCGACGTCTCCGGCTCGTAGGTGAGCGCCGCGTCGTTGAGCTGCAGCTTCTCCAGCGCCTCGCGCAATACCGGGTAGTCGGATCCGTCCACCGGGTACAGCCCCGAATAGACCATCGGGACCGGCTCGCGATACCCGGTCAGCGCTGTCTCGGCACCGTTGCGGGCCGTCGTCACGGTGTCGCCCACCTTCGACTGACGCACGTCTTTCACACCGGTGATGAGGTATCCGACCTCGCCCACCCCCAGGCCCTTCGTCGGCTTGGGCTCCGGCGAGACGATGCCGACTTCGAGTAGTTCGTGCGTTGCGCCCGTCGACATCATCGCGATCTTCTCGCGCGGCACGATCTTGCCGTCGACGACGCGGACGTAGGTGACGACACCGCGATACGTGTCGTAGACCGAGTCGAAGATCATCGCCCGCGCGGGGGCGTCGGGGTCGCCGACCGGCGCCGGCACCTTCTCGATGACCCGGTCGAGCAACTCGGGAACGCCGACGCCGGTCTTGCCGGAGACGCGCAGCACCTCGTCGGGCTCGCAGCCGACGATGTGTGCGAGTTCGGCTGCGTAACGCTCCGGATCGGCGGCCGGCAGGTCGATCTTGTTGAGGACCGGGATGATCTCCAGGTCGTTCTCCATCGCCAGGTACAGGTTGGCCAGGGTCTGCGCCTCGATTCCCTGCGCGGCGTCGACGAGCAGCACCGCGCCCTCGCAGGCTTCGAGCGCACGGCTGACCTCGTAGGTGAAGTCGACGTGCCCGGGCGTGTCGATGAGGTGGATGACGTAGTCGGTCGGCGTCCCGTCGGCCCCGGTCACCTGCCACGGCAGACGCACGTTCTGCGCCTTGATCGTGATGCCGCGCTCGCGCTCGATGTCCATCCGATCGAGGTACTGGGCACGCATCTGCCGCTCCTCGACCACGCCCGTTAGCTGCAGCATGCGGTCGGCCAGGGTGGACTTGCCGTGGTCGATATGGGCGATGATGCAGAAGTTCCGGATGCGCTCAGGATCGGTGAACGTCGTGTCGGCAAAACTGGAAATGAGAATCGCTCCTCGTAGAAAGGTTCACTCTCCAGTCTGTCATGCCCGCACCGGTCACGGGCGTGCGGCCTACGGTAGAGATGTGCGCACCATCGAGACCGCCGACGTCGTTGCCGACCTGCATGAACCCGTCGATCAGACCCCACGGGCCGCCGTCGTCCTCGCCCACGGCGCGGGCGGCAACCGGGACGCCGTGATTCTGCGCGCCTACGCCGACGAGTTCTGCGATCGCGGTCTGCTCGTCGCCCGGATCGACCTGCCCTACCGGCAGCGGCGGCCCAAAGGCCCTCCCGGCCGGTCCGACGCCCAACGCGACCGAGAAGGAATCGCCGCGGCATGCGCCGAGGTCGGGAAGCTCACCGACGCGCCGCTCGTCGTCGGGGGCCACTCCTACGGGGGACGGCAGGCCTCCATGCTCGTCGCCGAACGGCCCGATCTCGCCGCCGGCCTCTTCCTCAGCTCCTATCCCCTGCATCCGCCCGGCAAGCCGGAAAGGATGCGCACCGAGCACCTGCCCGAGATCAGCGTGCCCACCGTCATCGTCCACGGCAGCAGCGACCCCTTCGCCACGACCGAGGAGCTGGCCGAAGCGGTCGCGCTCATCGGTGCGCCGACGCGGACCGTCACCGTCGCCGCCCCGCACGCGCTGAACCCCGGCCGCACCGACGTCGCTCGACTGGCCGCCGACGCGGTGCTCGAACTGCTGACACAGGTGCGTCGATCGACCGACAACGGATGACAACGACGGCGGACGCCAATAGAGTTTCCCGCCATGATCACTCGCCGCTTCTTCGCCACGTTCGGTATCGCCGCGACCATCGCGACCGCCGGCACCCTGCTCCCGTCGACCACCCCGTCGGCCGAGGCCTACCGGTACAACTGGGGCGCGATCGCCTACGACTACAACGGTCGAGTCGCCGTCACCCGCACCAACTTCCCGACGTCGCGCTCCGCGGTGAACGCCGTCAAGGCGCGTTGCGGCCGCCACTGCGGCCAGTTCAGCTTCTACAACTCGTGCGGCGCGGTGGCCTACCGGTTCGGCTACCGCACCCGGGTCGGCCACGCCCGCGGCTACCCCACTCGCGCCGCCGCCTCGCGTGCCGCCCGCATCCAGGCCGGCCCCGGGTCGCACGTGCGCGGTTGGTCCTGCACGTCGCGCTGACCGACCGCCCGGGCTCCGCATGACCGACCCTCAAGGACCGCATTCGTCTCCAACGGCGTCGTTGGCGCGCTCGGTCGCCTACCACCCCGATCTCGACGGTGACGCCGATCCGGGCGAGATCGTGTGGACCTGGGTTCCCTACGAGGAGGATCCCTCGCAGGGCAAGGACCGTCCGGTCCTGGTGGTCGGGCGCGACACCGCTCCCGACCGCGTGCTCGGTCTGATGCTGTCGAGCCAGTCCTACCACGCCGGCGACCCCGACTGGCGAGCCATCGGCTCGGGCATCTGGGACTCCGACAGCCGCACCAGCTATGTCCGGCTCGACCGCGTGCTCGTCATCGTCGCCGATCAGATACGGCGGGAAGGCGCCATTCTCGACCGGCAGCGTTTCGAGACGGTCGCCCTCGAACTGCGCACGCACTACGGCTGGCGCTAGCCGCCGTTCCGCGAGCCCTTCGCCCGGCGTTGCCGCGCCCTGTTGCGCACGCCGACGGCGCGGCGACGCGCTTTGCGCACCACGTTGCGCGCGGCTGATTTCCACCGCGGCGCCGGCTCCGGAACCGGGGCGACCTTCACCCAGCCGGCCAGCGCGTCCAGCGCGGCGTCGAGAACTTCCTGCCGCGTCGGCGGTTGCGCGTCGGCTCCGGCCTGCTCGGCGACGGCCAGTTCGTCGAGCGATCCGACGATGTCGTAGTCGCGTTCCGCCAGCGCGGCAGTCATCCGCTTGGCCTGTCGCGATGCCCAGAACCGCTGTTCGGCCGACAATCCTTGCGGTTCGCCCCGTTCGCCGGCGAAGAGGACCCCGCCGATGAGTTCGCCCTTCACGACCCGCTCGTAGCGCGCCCATTCGACATCGGTCGGCTGCAGGCGGTCGTTGAGCTGGCGCAGGAACTCGGCCTGAGCCGCCGAGAGCGACGAGTTGGAGCTTTCGATCGGCGCGGACAACGCGGTCGGATCGACCTGTAGGACGCTCAGGAACCGTTCCCACAGCCCGTCGCCCTGCGCGCCTCGCTGGGGCACGGTCACCACGTGGATGCGCTCCTGCGGTACCACGCGCGACCAGTCGTCGAGAATCCGGACGAAATCCTGGAACTCCCAAAACGGCCCCTCCTCGCCGTGGCTGAGATCGGCTGAATTCGCCCGCTCGGCGACCGCGTCGACGAATTCGCCGAACGTCCCCCTGCGCTGGTTCTTCACGTTCTCCTGCCATGCCGACGGCAGCTGGCGGGCCAGGTCGCGGACCGTGGCGATCACGTGCACCTCGTCGGCGAAGTCGAGATCACCGACGAGCTGAGCGATCTGCTCGGCGTTCGCGGTGGCGAACAGTTCGTGGGAGACCAGACTCGCGCCCGGCCACGCCCGCATCTGCGCGACCATCGTCGGCCAGGCCTGCTTGTGTTCCGGATCGACCCAATCCAGGTACCGTTCCGGCTGCAGGTGGGCCGCCGCGTGGAAGTGGTCGTCGATCGCGTCGCCGGGGTACAGCAGGCCGGCCGTCAACGCGTGGTCGCGGTTGCGCCACAGACGATCCTGCACGTGGGTAGTGCCGGTCTTCGGCAGGCCGATATGGACGAACACGACAGACATACCCATCACCCTAGTGTTCGGCACACGGTCGCGATTTGGGTGGCCGTGCGGCTGGCTGGTAAAGTCGACCGTCGTTGTCATCCCAGATCTATGAAGAGGACAAACTCGCGTGGCAAACATCAAATCGCAGGTCAAGCGCATCAAGACGAACGAGAAGGCGCGCCGGCGCAACCAGTCGGTCCGCTCCGCCCTGCGCACCTCGATCCGCACCTTCCGCGAGGCCGTCGAGGCCGGCGACAAGGACAAGGCGGGCGAACTGCTCGCTTCGACGAGCCGTCAGCTCGACAAGGCAGCCAGCAAGGGCGTGATCCACGCCAACCAGGCTGCCAACAAGAAGTCGGCCATGGCGCTGGCCGTCAACAAGCTCTGACGCGCGCCTGACGCCGCGACGCGGCACACTTTCGCATCACCCCGGTGACGACCACGCGGTCACCGGGGTGACTTGCGTTGAGTCGACGCCCGACGCGCCGTTCCCGCATCGTTTCGCTCTTCCCGCTTCGATCGCCGCGGGAAGAGCGAAACGGTGCGGGAGCGATGACGCGCGTTACCGTCCGCGACGGGGCCGTAAGCCCGCCACCGTCGACACGGCGTGCTCGAGGCTGTAGTCAGCGTCGGCGGCTTGTCCCTTGACGTCCCCGTTCAGCTTCGCGACGACGACGGCGGCGGCGCCGATCGATTCGGCGTCCCATGCCGCGGCCTGCGTCTGCAGCTTCTTCACCCGGCTGGGCGGCATTCCCAGTTCGGAAGCGGCCGCTTGCGGATTCGTGGAGCCGAGGCCGCGCACCCGGGCGATGCCGTGTACCGCCTCGGCCAGTGCGTCGGCCAGGATCACCCGGGGCGTGCCGTGGTGCATGGCCCAGGCCAACGCTTCCAGCGCACCCGCCCGGTCACCGGTGACCGCCTTGTCGGCGATCTCGAACCCCTTCACCTCGGCGCGGCCCGAGTAGTACGTCTCCACCGATTCGGCGGTGATCTTCCCCCCGGTGTCGGCGACCAGCTGACTGGCCGCGGCGGCCAACTCCCGCAGATCGGAACCGACGTTGGCGAGCATCAGTTCGATGACGTCGCGCGACACCCGCACTCCCGACTGCTGGAACTCCCTGCGCACGAAATCGGCCCGGTCCGACGGCCACCGCGGGGTGGCGCAGTCGATCACCGTCGCACCCGCCTTCTGCAGGACGCCGACCATCGACTTGGCCCGGCCCCCGCCCGAATGGGCGACGGCCAGGGTGATCCCGTCGGGGATCTCGGTCAGCGTCGACGCGATGACTCCGGCCGGCTCCTTGCCCGCCTCCCCAGCAGCCTCGATCACGATCACGCGCAGGTCGCCGAACAGGGACGGGCTCAGCAACTCGCTCAGTTCGGCGGCGGTGACCTCGCCCGCGCGGACGCGGGTGACGGGAACCGGCTCGGCGCTGTCGCGACCGACCTCGGCGACGACCTGGCGCACTCCCCGCTCGATCAGGAAATCGTTGTCCCCGAGAAGGAGAAAGAGTTGGTCGGTCACGACCTCAATCGTGCCAGAGATCGTCGAACCGCTCGCGCACCGACCACACCGACGCCGATGAGCAGCAGCCAAGACGGCGCAGCCGGGATCGCCGCCCACGGACCGCCGAGGAAACGCGCGACACCCAGAACCCACCACAGTGCCGGTTCGCACGCCGCGACGAGAACGCTGGCCAGCGCCGTGGTGGCCGACAGGTCCGCGGCGGAGAGCGTCATCGCCACCGCACCCAGGACCGTCACCAGCGGGATCACCGGCGCGACCGCGATATTCGCCAGGACCGCAGTCCAACTGACCTGACCGGAGATCACGGCGACGAGCGGGGCCGTGACGACGAACGCGACGGTGGACATCGCCAGGGCGTCGGCGACCCCGTGCGGCAATCCTCGGTCGACCAGCCGGTCGCGCAGCGGCGGCGACCACGCGATCAGCGCAGCGGTCGCGGCCACCGACATCGCGAAGCCCACGTCGACTGCCAGGTGGGGCCACAGCACCAGCGCCACGATGACCGCGCCCGCCAACGCTGGCATCGCCGCCCTGCTGCGCGCCGCCCCCATCGCCAACAGCCCGATGCCGCCCATGATCGACGCGCGGATGACGCTCGCCGAGAGCTGGACCAGCACGGCGAACCCGGCGGTCACCGCGAGACCCATCGCGACCGTCACGCGAATCGAACCGCCGCACACGGCGATCAGCAGCACCGCCGCACCGACGATGAGGGCGAAGTTCGCACCGGACACCGCGAGCAGGTGCGTCAACCCGGCGCGACGGAACTCCTCGTCGACCGACGGTTCACTCATGCTCGTATCCCCGAGGACCAGGCCGGGCAGCAACCCGGCGGCCCGATGTCCCAGCGAGGTCGCGCAGACTCGCCGGAACCGTTCGCGCACCGACTCCGACAGCCGATGGTGCGCCGGGGCGGCTCCGACGACCGTCGGCGGACCTCGCGCGCTCAACTGGGCGACGACGAGACCACCACCGTCGGGGATGGCGACGGTGACCAGTCCGCGCGCTCGTTGCCCGACACGCAGGTCGAGCCATCCCGACCGTGCGTCGGCTCCGCGCGTCGATGCGAACACGATCACGTCAGCCGGCCGAACGGCCCGGCCGTCCACGAGGTGCAGCCGGGCGCGCATCCACACCAGTTCTGGATTGGCCGCACTCACCTTGGGGTCCTCGGTCGCGCTGACCACGACCAGCACCGCGCCGCCCGCCAGTTGCCGCACCGGGTGAGCCTCGGCCCGGTCCACCCGGATCAGCAGCGCGACCCCCACGCCGATCGCGAGACCGGCGGCGGCCAAGACAGTTGTGGCCGCCGCCCGCGCACGACGGTCCCTTCCGGCGCGACTGACGAGAAGCAGTGCGGCGCCCCCCGACAGTGCGATCGCCGCCAGGATCGACGCCACCAGCAAACCGCGTGTCGCTCCGACGCCGATCCAGCTGATCAGCCAGCTCGCCGTCGCCGGCACGGCCAGGCGCAGGTCCAGCCGATGCGGGTCACCCATGGCCGACGGTGACCAGGTCGCGCAATCGCTGCAATCGTGCCGGCCCGATGCCGTCGACCTCGGCGAGTTGGTCGACCGAGGTGAACCTCCCGTGCGCGGCTCGCCAGTCGACGATGGCCTTCGCGGTGACCGGCCCGACGCCCGGGAGGGCATCGAGCTGTTCGAGGGTCGCGGTGTTCAGATCGACCTTGCCGGCCGCGGGCGCCGCGTCGTTGCCCGGCGCGGGCGCGGCTGGCGGTCCGGCCGGACTCCCGTCTACGCCGATCACGGCGCTGCGCAACCCGGGCCGCTCCGGCATATCGGCGAGTCCGACGACGACTTGGTCGCCATCGCGCAGTGGTCGGGCGAGATTGAGCGAGAGGAGATCGGCTCCCGGCTTGCCGCCGCCGGCCGCCCGCACGGCGTCGGCCACCCTCGACCGCGGCGGCAGGCTCCGCAATCCCGGCTTGCGGACGAGACCCACGACGCTCACGACGATCACCTGTTCCTGGGATCGCTCGTCCGGTCCCGACGAAGCGCGTGGCTCGTCGGCGGTCGAGGTGGTCGGCCCCGCGGACGCCGGGAAGTCGACCACTGGCACGACCGAGTCCGGTGTGCGCAGCGCGAAGAACGCGGCGACCAGCGTCGCCATCACGCCGACGCCGATCAGCGCCACCGCCGCGGGCGGCAGCGGACGGATCCGGTGCCCGCGATCGTCGCCGTACGACTCGTCGTTGAGGTCGGTCAGTGCGAAGTCGTCGGCGTCGGGGACGTCGTACTCGGACCATTCGCGCGACGACAACCACTGCGGCGTCGCCGCGATTCCCCACTGCTCCCCCGTAGACGGTTGCGCGGATTGTTCACCGCCAGCGGTCGACGGCTCATCCGGCGCCGCCTCTTCGGGCTCCGGCCGTGCCGCCAGCCGTGCCAGTCGCTGCCGCACGATTGCCGGTTCGGCGGCCCGCCCTCTCCCCATGGTCCGACGGTACGGCCCACGACGACCGGTTCCACGGTGGAGAAGCCGCCTGCGGAACCTGCCTGTGGATCAGGCGGAATTGTGGATATCGTCGTCGCGAGTGCGTTGTCCGACGGCGGCCACCACCAGTTTCACGGCGGTCTCGTCGTAGCCGATCAGCATGTGACCGCTGCGGATTCCCGGGTCGACGTCCTGGAGAACGATGTTCGTCGCCGTCGCGACGGCGACCGAAGCGGCCGAGGCGAAGGCGTCGCGCGAACTGGTGATGGTCGTGACGGGCACGGAGCTGGCCGACGACGCGTCGAGGGAAGCCAGATAGGCCGATCCGGGAATCAAACGCAGCGCCATCGGGCAGACCACCGAGACGACGCGGCGCACGACGGGCGCGGAGAACAGCGCGGCCCACGGCCGTCGAAAGCCATGGTTCTGGGAGCTCACGAGCACGGCGCTCGCGACCTCGGCGGAGGCCGATCGCAGGAGATCGCGGATGATCACGCCGCCGAAGGACTGTCCGACCAGCACCACGCTGTCCGCGCCGGTCACACGGCGCACCTCGGAGACGAATCGATCGAGGGCCGCGACCAGAACGGTCGGCTCGCGCGTGCCGAGGCCCGGCAGGTTGCACGCGAAGACGCGGTACCCGTCGGCGATCAACGCCGGCGCCAGGCGGTGCCAGTAGAACTCGCCGGGGACGAAGGATCCGGGCACCAGGACGACCGGGATTCCCGAACCTGCCGACCCGGTCCAATCGTTCACGCCGGCCGGCCACCCTCGCCGACCGCGAAGGGCGCTGGCCGCGGTCGCCACGACTCCCGATCCCGCGTGCAGCGCCACCCGGGCCGTCCGCGCGACGCTCACCGTAGGCCCTCGGCGGGAACGGCGACCACGACGCGTGATCGTGACTCGTTGTAGTAGCGAAACCGGAAGGTGAACTCCCAGACGCCCGACGAAGGCGGGGTCGGCGGAAGCCGGAACACCCCCTTGTCGTCGAACTCCACCGACGCGCTGATCAGCGCGTCCAAGCCATCCGGGCGACGGAAGCTCGGTGCCTCACCGATCTCCCACAGGAAGCCCGACGAGTCCAGAGGCGTCCGAAACACCAGCGGGAAGACTGTGACCGTCCGCCCGCCTATACCGACGCGGTTGTGCTCATAAGAGAAAAAGCAGCCGTCGCCGAGAACGATCTCGTGCAACGGGCTGCCGATCTCCTCCAGCCCGGGAACACCGAAATCCACGCGCGCCGTGCCCGACCCGACCAGGCTCGGCGCGCGATAGGCGGCGCGACTGAAGAACATTCGGGCGCGCGAGGGCCGGCAGGTGGGCACTGCGGTGAAATCGACGTCGAACCCGTCGGGGAACTCGACACCGATCTCGCGGATCGAGTACGGCCGCCCGTTCGGCGCCGTCGGGAACACGAAGTGCGCGGCCAGTCCGGTCGTCGCTCCCGGCTCGACCGACGTGAGTCGCAGGTCGATTTGCGGGTCGGGCAGCTCGATCGCCCGCTCGGCCCGCGGTGCCAACGCTCGTGAAATCGCGGCCGAGAATCGCGTCAGGGCGCCGTTGCGCTCCGCCGTCGCAAGCCCGTCGTTATGTACTCCCCCGTTGCTCATCGACCGACCGTAACTGACACCGCAGTCGGAGAATTGCGAAACAGCGAAGTGTCGCAACGTGACGAACATGTGGTGGACTTGATCACGTGGCCGACCAACCCGATCTCTCCACGCTCGTCATCCTCCGCAAGGTGCGCGATCGGATGGACCGCGAATACGCGCAGCCGCTGGACGTCGAGTCACTGGCCCGCGACGTCCACCTTTCGGCCGGGCATCTGAGCAGGCAGTTCAAGCTGGCGTACGGCGAGTCGCCCTACTCCTACCTGATGACCAGACGGATCGAACGCGCCATGACGCTTCTGCGTCGCGGCGATCTGTCGGTCACCGATGTCTGCTTCGCCGTCGGCTGCGCCTCCCTCGGCACCTTCAGCACCCGGTTCCGCGAACTCACCGGTGTGCCGCCCAGCGTCTATCGCGACCATTGGGATCGCCCGGAGGAACTCGCCGAACTCACCGCGATCCCCCTGCCCGGCCTGTTGCCCTGCATCGCCAAACAGATCACCAAACCGATCAGGAATCGAGAAGCGGCGGCGTCGGCACGCGCCTAGCGTGAGACCCATGGCAATCACCATCGCAAACAGTTTCCTACCCCACCTCGACGCGGAAGAATCGCTCAAGTTCTATCGCGATGTCCTCGGATTCGACGTTCGGCTCGACGTCGGCGAAGGCCAGATGCGCTGGATCACGGTCGGCCCACCCAACCAGCCGGACACCGCGATCGTGCTGCACCCGCCCGGCGTCGGCACCGACATCACCGACGAGGAGCGCGACGTTCTGCAACGCCTGATCGCGAAGGGCAGCTACTTCGGCGTCAACCTCGCCACCGATGACCTGGACGCGACCTTCGCCGCCATCGAGGCGGCCGGCGCCGACATCATCCAGGAACCCATCGACCAGGACTGGGGTGCGCGCGACGCCGCGTTCCGCGACCCGGCCGGGAATATGATCCGCATCCAGGCCGCACCGAAGGCGGCCGTCTGATGGCCCGCAACGACAGCTCCGACGGCAAGTTCAGCGAGGCCGAACGCGAGGCGATGAAAGAGCGTGCGGCCGAACTGAAGGCGGAGAAGAAGGCCGGAAAGGGCTCGGCCAAGAAGGCGCGCGAGGCCAAGGCCTGCGACGACGCGATCGCCGCGCTGTCCGGTTCGGACAAGGCCATCGCCGAGCGCTACCACCGGATCGTGACCGAGGAGGCCCCCGACCTCGACCCCAAGACGTGGTACGGATTCCCGTCCTACGCGCGCGACGGGAAGGTCGTCACCTTCGTGCAGCCGGCGTCGAAGTTCGAGACGCGCTACGCGAACATCGGTTTCGACGAGACCGCGACACTCGACGACGGTCCCTTCTGGGCCACCTCGTTCGCCGTACTGGAGATCACCGACGAGGTCGAGACGAAACTGCGGGCATTGGTCCGCAAGGCCACCGGCCGCTGACCGGGGCGGACACGCTCGGCGGCTCGGCGCTCAGTCCAACGGGGTGAGCGTCGAGCCGATCGTCACGCCGACCGCGCCCTGCCCGACGTGGACGCTCAGCACCGGGCCCAGCGGGGCGGTCACCGCGTTGACCACGTCCGGGATGCGGCCGCGCAACTCCTCCATCACCTGCTCGGCGATGTCCGGCGCGCCGCAGTGCTGGACGCCGACCGACACCGGTCGCGCACCGGCGATCTCGCATGCCGCGTCGACCATCTTCGCGACCGCCTTGGAGAACGTCCGGTGACGCTCGCGCAGGGCAAGCGAGCCGTCGACCGTGTGCAGCACCGGCTTGATCGACAGCGCCGAGCCCAGCATCCGCCCGGCAGCGCTGATCCGTCCGCTGGCACGGAGGTGATCCAGATCGGAGACGCAGATCATCGATTCGATCGTCGCCGCCTCGCGCACCGCGGCCTCGTAGACCCGGTCGCGATCGGATCCCCTCGCCGCGGCCTGCGCCGCCACGAGCGCCGTGAAGCCGACGGCGAGCCCGACCGAGCGCGAGTCGACGACGCGGACGGCACCGTCGTACTTGTCGGCGACCACGCGCGCCGCGCTCCAGGTGCTCGACAGTTTGCGGGACATGTGCACGGCGACGACGCCGTCGCCCTTGGAGTCCTTCAGCGCCTTGGCGAACGCCTTCTCCAGGTCGGCCGGAGTGGCCCCGGAGGTGGTGACGCCCGGCGTGCTGATGAGGCTGTCGGGCACTTCGTCGATGTTCTCGCGGTAGTCCTCGCCCTCGAAGACGACGTGCAGCGGGACCTGGCGGATCTTGTAGCGCTTGGCGATCTCGGGCGGCAGACAACACGACGAATCGGTGACGACGACGACGGGCACGGCTCTACGTTAGCCGGTCCGCTCAAGCGCCGCGCCGACGACCGGGGCGACGAGACCGGCGATGTCGCTGTGACACCGAAAGCCCCAGTGGATGCCGTCGGGGTTCATGTCGTCGGGATGGTCGGCGAACTCGTCGCGCGTCGTCGGATAGAAATCCACCGTCGCCAAACCGTGTTCAGCGGCCCAGGCGCGCATCGCGGCCGTCGTCGGCACTCGCCCGGCGTGCACGTTCCCGTAGTAGGGACTGGCGTGTGTGGGCGGCAGGCATACGACGATCGGAAGGTCGGGACGCAGGTGAGCCAGCGATCCGCGCACCTTCTCCAGGTACTCGATCGTGACGCGCGGCGGCAGTGCCATCGGCCACCCCGTCCGCGACGCCCGCGGCTGCACCCAGGCATAGCCGTCGCGGACGGCCTGGCGCAGCCGGGCCGGCCGCAAATAGCGGATCTGTTCGCGCAACGCCGTCGGCAGGGGCGAAGGCAGGCTGTCCATTCCGCCGTAGGCGAGCACGACCACCTCGGCCTTCGGCAGCGCGGCCCAGATCCGCGGATCCTGGGTGACGGCCCACCAGATGTCGCGACTCGTCCAGCCGATACGACCGAACAATTCCACGGGAGCGCCGAGCCGCTGCCCCACCAGGTTCGGCCAGATCCGCTCGTCGTCGGCGGCGAGCCCGCCCTTGGGCCCGTAGTAGGCCAGTGAATCCGACAGGACGACAATGCTCACGACTCGTCGACCCCGCTGTTCCAGACGTCGAGCCGCCATTTGATGACCGATTCGGCGAGTTCATGGCCGGACAACTGCACCCACCCGGCGTTGGCCAAACCACCCAACACCGGCCAGTTGGCGACCGGCAACTGCAGCAGCGATGCGGTGAGCGCGGCGATCGAGCCGCCGTGGGCGACGAGGACCACCGGCGACTCGGGCCGCTGCCCCGACCCCCACTCGGGCAGCGCCACCAGCAGATCGTCGACGACGGGTCTAATGCGTTCGGCGACATCGACGCGTGATTCGCCCTCCGGCGGCGACCAGGTCGCGTCGTCGCGCCAGATCCGCCGGGCGCCCGGTGCTACCGCGTCGACCTCGGCGTGGGTTAACCCTTGCCACCGGCCCAGGTGCGTCTCCCGCAGGCGCGGATCGCGGTCGACGCCCAAACCGGTCAGCTTGCCCAGCTGATCGGCGGTCTCGGCCGCGCGGCGCAGGTCTGACGACCGGATCAGCAGCGGGTCGCGCTGCGCCAGCGCCGAGGCCGCGGCGATCGCCTGCCGGTGACCGCGCTCGGACAGGTCGGTATCGAGCTGGCCCTGCATCCGGCTAGCCGCGTTGTAGTGGGTCTCGCCGTGGCGCCACAGCACGAGGCGACGAACGACCGGGGTGAGCCGCTCGACACTGGTGTCGTGGGTATCGGGTCCGGCCATCACCGCGGTTGCGCCTCGGGGGCCTCCGGGAGGTCGAGTTCGATCTGGGGACAGTCCTTCCACAGCTTCTCCAGCGCGTAGAACTCACGCTCGTCGGCATGGAGGATGTGGACCACGACATCGGTGTAGTCCAGCAGCGCCCATCGGCCTTCGCGCGCACCTTCGCGGCGCGCCGGCTTGTGGCCCGCTTCGCGCATCTTGTCCTCGACCTCGTCGACGATCGAGTTGACCTGCCGCTCGTTGTCGGCGGACGCGATGACGAAGACGTCGGTGATGACGAGTTGCGCGGAGACGTCGATGGCGACGACGTCCGTGGCTAGTTTGTCGGCGGCGGCAGCCGCGGCGATCCGCGCCACTTCCACCGATTCTGGTGCTGCGGTCATGGGTTACAGCGTCTCACGCCGAACACACCTCCACAGCTACCGGGTACTGATGATCAGCCAGGCCAGCACCGCCAAGATCACGACGACACCGACCACCGCTGCGATGACCGCGGCGGTGCGCGACGTCGACGCCGACCGCCGCGCGAGTTCGTACTCGCCGTCTTGCCACTGGGGTTTGACCGAGGCCGCCTTGAACACGGCGAACAGGCCGATCGGCCAGAACAAGGCACACGAGAGGACGGCCCAGAGGAAGTTGTCCTTGGGCTCGGGGCCGGCTTCCTCGGGTGAGAGGCGGCGCGGTGCCGGTTGCGGCGCGGGCGCGGGTGGGACAACGGGCGCCGGTTCGGGGTCGGCAATCCTCTCGATCTCGGTCGTCACGTCGCTCGCCGAGACGCCCGCCGGAACGATATTCGCCGTCGCCTCGTCCGCCGCGCGCGCGGTCGTCGCAGCGCCGGCGACAGCGGCACCGACCGCCGCGGCACCAGCACCGACCGCCGCCGGCACCGACGCGCCGGTACCGGCGATCGGCGCGGTGACACCGACACCGGCCTGCGCGGCACGGCTTTGCATCAGGGCCCGCCAGATCAGGTACCCGATGATCACGAGGGCGAACCAGATGGCACCGACGACAAGGGCGGTACGACCGGACTCGGTGAAGAAGAGCAGCAAGAGCACGCCGACGAAGAGCGCCAGCGCGGCGACCGAGGTATACGGGGCGCCCGGCACCGGGTACTCCGACGGCGGCAGCAGTCCCTTCTTGGTCCGGTTGCGGTAGACGAGGTGGCTGGCGATGATCGTCGACCACACCACGAGGATGCCCACCGTCGCCACCGAGATGATCCACATGAACGCCCGCTGCGAATCGAAGTAGTTGATCACCACGCCGACAACCATGACCGCGGCCGACAGCACGATCCCGGCGATCGGCACGTGCCGCGACGACAGGCCCGAAAGCTGGCGCGGCGCGTCACCGCGCATCGAAAGCGAGCGCAGCATGCGGCCCGTCGAATAGATACCGGCGTTGCACGACGACAGCGCGGCGGTCAGCAGCACGAAGTTGATGATGCCGGCGGCGCCCGGGATCCCGACGTCTTCGAAGACCTGGACGAACGGGCTGACGCCCTCACGGTAGTTGCGCCAGCCCTTCACGCACAGGATGACGAACAGGGCGCCGACGTAAAAGATCGCGATACGGAACGGCACGGCGTTGATCGCCTTGCGCAGGGTGACCCGGGGGTTCTGGGCCTCACCGGCCGTGACGCCGACCAACTCGACGCCGACGTAGGCGAACATGACGATCTGCAGCGCCAGCAGCGCGTTCCAGTAGCCGGTCGCGAAGAAGCCGCCGTCGTTCCACAGGTTGGTGACCGACGGGCCGACCTCCGGGCCGAATCCCGCGATCGGCAGCAGCACCGCGGCGCCGATGACGATCATGCCGATGATCGTCGCGATCTTGATGCTGGCGAACCAGAACTCGGCGCGGCCGAACACGCCAACCGAGATCAGGTTGGCGGTGAACAGCGCTCCCAGGGCGACGAGCGCGGTCACCCAGACCGGGATCGACGGCCACCAGTAGTTGATGTAGATGCCGGCGACGGTGATCTCCGCCATGCAGGTGGTCACCCAGACGGCCCAGTAGGTCCACCCTTGGCTGAAACCGGCGAAGCGGCCGAGGAACTCGTCCGCGTATTCGCTGATGCCACCGGCGACGGGCCGGTACATCAACAGCTCCCCCAGCGCGCGCATCACGACGAACACACCGAGGCCCGCAACCAGGTAGGCCAGAATGAGCGCTGGACCGGCCTTCTCGATGGCGGCACCGGAACCGTAGAACAGCCCGATACCGATCGCACCGCCCAGCGCGATCATTTGAACCGTTCGCTGCGTCAGCCCGCGCTGATAGCCGGCGTCGGTATCCACGGCCACCGGGTGCGGCGGGCCGGCCGGAGTGGGTTCAGTGATCGTCACAGGTGCAATCCTTCGACTCGGTACGGGCGAATCTGGGCGACTCGTCGGCAAACTGCGAAACACTCTAGCGAGCAGTGCGAGATGTGGCGCGGTTGCAGCGAATTCGTCACGCGCACGCCACGATCACCCCGGTGCCGACACGCTCGGACCGGAGTGCGGCCAGCGCCGATAGAGCCCGCGCTTGGCGATGTACTGCACCACGCCGTCGGGCACCAGGTACCACACGGGCTGCCCGGCGGCGGCGCGCGCACGACACTCCGTCGACGAGATCGCCAACGCGGGAATCTCCAGCATTTGCAGCGTGTCCGGCGGTAGCTCCCTCAGGTGCTTGGCCAGATGCGTCGCCGAGAGTTCGTACCCGGGCCGGCTGACACCGATGAAATGCGCCAGCGAGAACAGCTCGTCGAACTCCTGCCAGGAGAGGATCGATTCCAGCGCGTCAGCCCCGGTGATGAAGAACAGCTCCGCGTCGGGCAGCAGGCGCTTCAGGTCGCGCAACGTGTCGACGGTATAGGTGTTGCCCTCGCGGTCGATATCGACGCGGCTCACCGAGAACCGCGGATTGGACGCGGTCGCGATGACGGTCATCAGATAGCGGTCCTCGGCTGGGCTAACGTCGCGCGGCGACACCACCTGGCCGGGCTCGGCATCGCCGTCACCGGTCTTCTGCCACGGGCGTCCGGTCGGGACGAAGATGACCTCGTCGAGTCCGAACCGGTGCGCCACTTCGCTGCCCGCCACGAGGTGGCCGTTGTGAATCGGATCGAAGGTGCCGCCCATGACGCCGACTCGGCGGCGACGGCGAGGCCCGGCGGGCACACGGTCACGACCCGGAGAGGTCGGCCCATCTGCTGACATGCGGCCAAAGCTTACGCTCACACGGGCAGCAGGTCACCAATCACCCTGGCGAGTTGCTCGGCGTTGCGGCACTCGTACATATCGATGATCTCCGCGTAGACATCGGCGTCGGAGTCGCCGCTGCCCCACTCCTCGCGACGTTCCGGATTCAGCCAGTACGAGTGGCGAACCTTCTCCGTCAGCGTCTGCAGCGACTCCTTCTCCGTCCAGTGATAGTTGTTGCGCGCATCGCCCAGAATGAGCAGCGCGCCACGATGCGTCAGCGAGTCGAGGTAGTCGCGGGCGAAGCCCTTGAGCATGTGGCCGTAGTCGGAGTGGCCGTCGCGGGTCGAGATCCTCGCCTTGGTGATCATCTCGTGCATGACCTCGCCGAAGGACTCGTCGGCCTGGCCCCGGTCGAAATAGTCGGTGACCTCGTCGACGGTGTCGACGAACGCGAACACCCGCACCTTCGAGAACTGTTGGCGCAACGCGTACACGAGCTGCAGGGTGAACTTGGAGAAGCCCGACACCGAGCCGGACACATCGCAGATGATCACCAGCTCGGGGCGTCCGGGCCGCGGGCGGCGATGGGTCAGCTTGATCGGCACGCCGCCGGTCGACATGGAGGCGCGCAGCGTGCGGCGCACATCGACCGGGCCGTGGCGCGCACGCCGGCGCCGGATCTCCAGCCGGGCGGCGAGCAGACGCGCCAGCGGTTCCACCGTTCGCCGGATCTGCGCCAGGTCGCGGGCGCTGGAATGCAGGAAGCTCATGTGTTCGGGCAGCTTGGGCACCGCGTAGTCGGCGACGCGGTCACGCCCGTGGCGCCCGGCCATCCGACGCTGCGTCTCCGACTCGATGGCGGCCCGCAGATTGGCCGCACGATCGGCCGCGGCGCGTCGGTACCGGGGCTGGGTGCCGGCACGAACCCCCGGTTCGTCGTCGCCTGCACCGCGCGCCATGGCGGCCGCGATAGCAGCGATCAGGGTCTGGGGATTAATCGTCGACGTCGCCTGGTATGCGGAGAAGGCTTCGCCCCGCGCACCCTCGTAGCTGCCGAACTGGTCGACGATGAGCGCCACCATCTCGCTTTGCCGCCCGTCGGCGGCAGCCTGGTCGTCGGCCATGACCTCGGCGACCATCTGGCGGAACGCCTCGACGTCGGCGTTGCCGTCGGCGTCGCGCGGGACGTCCACATCGGTGGTCCGCGCGCCGCTGCCCAGCGGGAACCAGAGATCGAAGGCGCGGTCGAAGACGTCGCGGTGCATGCTGGTCGACAGCAGCGTCGCGGCAAGGCCTTCCCGGAACTGTTCGCGGTCCAGCAGATCCAGGACCTCCACCGCCTTACCTGCGTCGAGGAGGGCGGCCGGGCCGATGTCGATACCGCGGCGCCGCAGCTCGTCGACGAATTCGACGAGGTGATCGATGAACGGCGACGACATCACTCGTGATTCAGCTTGAGTTCTTTGCGTGCGGTGGCGAGATCGGGGCGGTGCTTGAGGACGACGCCGAGCGTTCGGGAGATCAGCGAATCGTCGATCCGGCCCTTGACGAGCTTGGCCTCGGGCGTGCCGGCCTTCGCGCCCGCCGATAGCGCGAGCAGCGTGTTGCCCCAGTCGATCGTCTCCGACACCGACGGCTTCTTGCGGATGTCGAGGCCGCGCAGCGCCCCGATCACCCGGACCACCTCGGCGGCGAGCGCGGACGGCAACTCCGGCACCCGGCTCGCCAGGATCTCCTTCTCGCGCGCCGCGTCGGGGAAGTCGATGTGCAGGTAGAGACACCGGCGCTTGAGCGCCTCGGACAGCTCGCGGGCCGCGTTGGACGTGAGGATGACGATCGGCCGCTGGGTGGCGCGCACCGTTCCCATCTCGGGGATCGAGACCGCGAAGTCCGACAGGACCTCCAGCAGCAGGCCCTCCATGTCGACGTCGGCCTTGTCGACCTCGTCGATGAGCAGCACCGTCGGCTCCGATCGCGAGATCGCCTTCAACAGGGGCCGCGGCAACAGGAATTCGTCGGAGAAGATGTCGGCCTTCGTGTCGTCCCACTCCCGGGCGCCGGTCGACTGGATGTGCAGGATCTGCTTGGCGTGGTTCCACTCGTAGAGCGCGCGGGCCTCGTCGAGGCCCTCGTAACACTGCAGGCGGACGAGGTCGGCACCGATGGCCGACGCCACGGCCTTGGCCAGCTCGGTCTTGCCGACGCCGGCCGGGCCTTCGACCAGCAGCGGTTTGCCGAGCCGATCGGCGAGGTAGGTCGCCGTGGCGGTGGCCGCGTCCGGCAGATATCCGGTGTCACTCAGTCGCTCGGCGACGTCGTCGACCGACTCGAAAGCGGGCACGATCGTCGTGTCCGCGCTGCTGGCGCCCTTCGTGGCCTTCCCTTCGCGCGCCATCAGACGGGCCGAATCTGGCCGTCGCCCCACACGACCCACTTCGACGAGGTCAGTTCGGGCAGACCCATCGGACCGCGCGCGTGCAGCTTCTGCGTCGAGATGCCGATCTCGGCGCCGAAGCCGAACTGCTCGCCGTCGGTGAAGGCGGTGGAGGCGTTGACGATCACGGCGGCGGCGTCGACGCGCTTGGTGAACTCGTTGGCCGCGGCGAGGTCGGAGGTGATGATCGCCTCGGTGTGGCCGGTGCCGTACCGGCCGATGTGGTCGATGGCCTCGTCGAGTCCGGCGACACGGCGCACCGCGATGTCCAGCGACAGGTACTCGTCGCTCCAGTCACGCTCGTCAGCCGGTTCCATCCCCTCTTCGTCGCCGTGAATGGTGACGCCGGCCGCCTTCAGGGCATCGGTGATGCGCGGCAGGGCCACGTCGGCGATCTGTTCGTCGATGAGGACCGTCTCGGCGGTGTTGCACACGCTGGGCCGGCGGGTCTTGGCATTGATGACGACTGTTTCGGCCATGTCGAGGTCGGCGGCGGAGTGCACGTACACGTGGCAGTTTCCGGTGCCTGTCTCGATGGTCGGGACGGTGGCGTTGGCGACGACGGCGTTGATCAGGCCGGCACCGCCGCGCGGGATCACCACGTCAACCAGTCCTCGTGCCCGGATGAGCGCGGTGACACTCGCCCGGTCGTGCGCGGGCAGCAGCGCCACCGCGTCCGGGTCGACGCCGTGGGATACCAGGACGTCGCGCAGCACGGCCACCAGCGCGGCGTTCGAGTCGGCGGCGGAACTGGAGCCGCGCAGCAGTACCGCGTTGCCCGATTTGAAGGCGATGCCGAACGCGTCGACGGTCACGTTCGGGCGGGCCTCGTACACGATTCCGACGACGCCCAGCGGCACGCGCACCTGGCGCAACGTCAGGCCGTTCGGCAGGGTCTTGCCGGCGAGCACCTCGCCGATCGGATCGGGCAGCGCGGCGACCTGACGCAGCCCGTCGGCGATCCCCGTGACCCGGTCGGGAGTCAGACGCAGGCGATCCAGGAGGCTGGCCTCGATCCCGTCGGCCTCCGCGCGGGCGAGGTCGGCGGCGTTCGCCGTGAGAATCTTCTCCTGTGCGGCCTCGATGGCGTCGGCGGCAGCGGTGAGCACGGCGTTCTTGGCTGCGGTCGAGAGCCCGACCAGGCTCCGCGACGCCGCCTTGGCCGCCGTGGCCAGCGCGGTCACCTCCGCGGTCACGGCATCCGTGTCGACGGCGGGTGCACTCATCAGGTTCCTTCGTTCAGAGATTCGTCTTCCCACCAGGTTAACGCCGTGACCGAAGGCATCCTTCCGAGGGCCAGATCGTGCGGGCTCCTGGGTGGTCGAGTGCCGGCGAGCCGCTAGGCGAGCCGGCGTATCGAGACCCAGTGCGCCACATGGATCGATATGGCACACCGGTGCGGTGATCTCGATACACCCGAGTCGCTGCGCTCCTCGGGCACCGGTGGGTTGAGTGACCGCGACGAAGGAGCGGTCGTATCGAAACCTCGATCACCCAAATGGACCCGTCAGCTGGAGCCCGCACGCTTCCCGTTTGGGTGGTCGAGTGCCGGCGAGCCGCAAGGCGAGCCGGCGTATCGAGACCCGGCGAGACGACGTCATTCGCACCGGCGAAGCGCTCTCTCCAGCGTCTGCGCCGACGGTTCGTCCAACAGCACCGGGTAGGCGGCGAGCACCGCGACGAATTGTTTGGCGTATTGACAGTGGAAGCCGCGCGCGGGCGGCATCCACCGAGCCGGCTCGAGGTCGCGCTTGTCCTGGTTCGACCTTTCGTCGACGGCGACGAGGTTGGCCGGGTCGTTGGCGAAGCGCAGACGCGCGGTCGGCGGCCAGCCGTGCGCGCCCATGTCCCACGCGTAGGACAGCGGCACGATGTGGTCGATCTGGACCGCGGTGGCGCGGCTGCGCCGAAACACGAGCACCCGCCCGGTGTACGGGCTGCGCAGTCTCCCGGCGGTCACCGTCGCGGCGCAGCGCGGCCCGGTGGTCGTGACGACTTCGTCGAGGTCGCGACGCAGGATGTCGTTGCGCGTGTCGCAGGCGTTGTTGCCGCCGAACACATCGGTGGCGTCCGCCCACGCCGCCCCGAACGCGGCGCGCCGGTAGTCCTGTCGATGCGGAAGCCGCGCGGCGACGCGCGGGATGCGCTCCAGTTCCGCCAGCCCGATCGCGGCCGACGACAGTGACGGTCGCCGATGATCGACCGCCAACGACCCGGCGGCGAACACCGCCAGCGCGGTGCAGCCGATGATCGCCAACCACGCCCGACGCGGCAGCCCTCTCGTCATGCGCATCATGCGGACTTAGACGCGGCGCACCCGCATCCGGTTCCCGCGACGACACCCGTCAGGATTTGTCGAGGAACTCAGCGCGCGATCCGACGACGGCGTCGACGATCATGGCGGCACCCGGATTGCCTGCGAGAGTGAAGTGCTCGTCGACGACGGATCGGGCGAGTTCGCGGGCGTCTGCGATGATCTCGGCGTCGGTCAGCAGCGAGAGGAATCGCAGCGACGACGAACCGCCCGACTGCAGTTCGCCGAGTACGTCGCCCTCGCGCCGCTCGGCCAGGTCGAGGCGCGCCAGTTCGAAGCCGTCCGTCGTGCCCGCGACCGCGGTCAGCCGCCGGAACGGTGCCGACGCCTCCGGGACCGCCGTGACCAGCAGACACAGGCCGGGCAACCCGCCACGACCGACACGACCGCGGAGCTGGTGCAGCTGCGAGACCCCGAACCGGTCGGCGTCGATGATGATCATCATCGACGCGTTGGGCACGTCGACGCCCACCTCGATCACCGTCGTCGACACCAGGACGTCGACCTCCCCCGCGGTGAACGCGTCCATGACGGCGGCCTTCTCGTCGGACGGCATCCGGCCGTGCAGCATCTCGACCCGGCATTGGGGCAGTCGGGCGATCGCCTCGTCCAACAGGTTCAGCAGGGCGATCGGCTCGCGTTTGTTCTCTTCGCCCTGCTTCTTGGCCGCCTTCTTCTCGCTCACCTCGTCGCCGATCCGTGAACACACGACGTACACCTGCCGGCCGGCGGCGACCTCTTCGGCCGCGCGCTCCCACACGCGGTTCATCCAGGCCGGCTTGCCCATCGGCACGACCGAACTGCTGATCTCCTGGCGCCCCTTGGGCAGTTCGGTGAGCACCGAGGTCTCCAGGTCCCCGAACACCGTCATCGCGACCGTGCGCGGAATCGGCGTCGCCGTCATCACCAGGTGGTGGGGAACGCGGCCGCCGGACGCCTTCGCCTTGAGCACGTCGCGCTGCTCGACGCCGAATCGGTGCTGCTCGTCGACGACGACGAGACCGAGGTCGAAGAACTCGACGTTGTCCTGCAACAACGCGTGCGTGCCGATGACGATCCCCGACGTACCCGTCATCACGTCCAGCAGCGCCTGGCGTTTGTCGGCGGTGCGCTGCGACCCGGTGACCAGCGTGATCGTCGTCGCGCCGTCGGCCGCCCCGAGTTCGCCGCCCAGGCCCAAGTCGCCGAGCATGCCGCGAATCGTGCGGTAGTGCTGCGCCGCGAGGACCTCGGTGGGTGCGAGAAGCGCGCACTGCTGACCGTTGTCGACGACGCGCGACATCGCCAGCAGGGCGACGAGGGTCTTACCCGAGCCGACCTCTCCTTGCAGCAGGCGGCTCATCGGCACGCTGGCATCGAGTTCGTCGTCGATCTGGGCGAGCACCGTCGTCTGCCCGTCGGTAAGGGTGAACGGCAAGCGCTGCCGCAGCGCGTCTTCCAGTCCGCCGCTCACGTGGGGGCACGCCTTCGCCGTCTCGGCCCGGCCGAGCAACGCGCGCTGGGCCAGGATCAGCTGCATGGCGTAGGCCTCGTCGAAGCGCAGGCGTTCACGCGCGGCTTCGACCTCGTCCAGGTCGTCGGGCACGTGAATCGCCCGCCATGCCTCCTGAGTCGTCATCAACCCGCGTTCCTCGCGCTGCTCCGGGGTCAACGCATCGGGAACGGGCGCCAACTCCCCCAGCACGCGGCGGACCGCGCGCCAGATGACCCAGGTCTGCACGTCCTTGGTCGCCGGGTAGATCGGCAGAATCGCGCGGTCGAAGGCGTCGTCGAGACTGACCTCGTCGCCGGTCGCGGCCTCGCGGGCCTCCTGTTCGACGGCGTAGAGCTGCTGCATCATCGAGTTCCCGACCGCGGCGACGTCGGGATCGGCCCCGTCGGGGAGGACCGCCCATTCCGGGTGGGAGAGCTGCACCCGGCCCTGGTAGAGACCGACCTTTCCGGCCATCATCACGCGCGCGCCCGGCCGCAGTTTGTTCTTGATGTAGCGCGGATTGAAGAAGCTCGCCTCGTACACCCGCGCATCGTCGTCGACGAGCACCTTGAGGAACTGCCCGTTGCGACGTTTCATCCGGATCATGTCGGCACGCGTGATCCGCCCGACGATGGTGATCCATTCCCCCGCCTCGGGCAGTTCGTCGGAGGCGACCACACCTGCTTGGGCGTAGCGACGCGGCGTGTAGAAGAGCAGTTGGCCGACCGTCTCGAGTCCGAGCGCGGCGAGCTTGGCGGCGGTGTCGCCGTCGAGGACCTCGGCCAACGGCATCGCCGAGGTCACCGATCCCGTGTCGCTCACCGGTTCACTCAACTCCCACCTGCAGGACGGAGTCGGCCTGGCCGCACGGGTACACGTTGAGTTCGACACCGGGGTGGACCCGACGAACATGGTCCTCCAGGCCCGCGATGACATCGGGATGCTCGTCGAGCAGGCGTCCGCCCAGGACGGTAATCATCTCGCCGCCGGTCGCGAGCATCAGGTCGAGGAGCGCGGTCGTCGCGGTCAGCGGATCATGCCCGATCACCAGCGCATCCGAACCGATGTAGCCGAGCATGTCGCCCGGCTCGCTCGTTCCGGCCAGCGTCATCATCCGCTCCGCGACCCTGCGCACCGACCCCCACCTGGTCCCGGCCGCGGCCTCGGCCATGGCGTAGGCGTCGACGTCAGGCGACTCGGTCGGGTCGTGCACGGCCAGCGCCGACAAGCACTGGACCATCGACAGGGTCGGGATGAACACGACGGTGCGGTGGGCCGAGCGCGCCCCGGCCGCCACGGACACCAATTCCTGCGAGGCGAGCTCACCGTTGGCCATGACGATGACGTGAGCGGCGTCGGTGGCCCGGATCGCCTCGGCCACCGGATCGGCGGACACCCCGTCGTCGGCGCGGACCACGGCGGCGCCGGCATCGGCGAACAGCTCCTGCGCGCCCTCCCCCTTCGCGACGACGACGATGGCGCGCTTGTGACGCGGCAGCGGCTCGTCGGGCGCGCTGGACCGCAGCGCGTCGAGGGCGAAGCAGGAGATCCGCACGTCGCTGATGGTGCCGACCACGGCACCCGCCTCCACCGCTTTACCCGGCTCGTTGGTGTGCACGTGCACCGAGAAGCGCTCCCCGTCGGCGCTGCTGTCGCCGACGATCACGACCGCGTCGCCGATCTCGGCCAGGTAGTCGCGCAACCGGCCGATGCGCTCGTCGGCCATGCCGTCGAGCAGGTACATGACCTCGAAATCCATGTCGCTGCTGCCGTCGCAGGCCTCGTCGGCCCGCATGAGCGGCAGGTCGCGGTCGACGAGCAGCCCGCGGTAGTTCCGCCGGCGGTTCGCGACGCCGGTCAGCACCAGCACCATCGCGTCGAGCAGCACCAACATGCCGCGGCCCCCGGCGTCGACAACACCCGCGTACGCCAGTTCCGCGAGTTGCTCGGGGGTGCGCTCCAGCGCGTCCGCCGCCGCTTCGGCGGCCGCGCGCGCCAAGTCCGCGGGCGAGGCCGCGGCGTTGTCGTGGGCCGCGGTGGCGGCCTCGCGCAGGACGGTCAGCACGGTGCCCTCTCGCGGGTCGCTGACCGCGCGCACCGCCGCCAGGGAGGCCAGTTGCAGTCCGCCGGCGAACAGCCGGGCGAAGGAGTGGTCGCGCTCGGTCTCGGCGATCGCGGCCGCGTCGGCGACGCCGACGAGTACCTGGGACAGGATGATCCCCGAGTTTCCGCGTGCGCTGCCAACGGCGGCGTCAGCCATCGCCCGAGTCACGGTGGCGACGTCGGCCCCGGGTTCGGCCTGCTCGGCCGCCTCGGCCGCGGCGGCCATCGTGAAGGCCATGTTGGAACCCGTGTCGGAATCGGGGATCGGGAAGACGTTGAGTTCGTTGATCTCCGCGCGCGCGGCGGTCAATCCGTCGGCCGCCGCCCGTGCCCAGTCGCGCAGCAACTGCGGGTTGACCCGGGGTGGGCGGTCACCGCGCGACGCTGTGGCTGGGGCAGAATCCGACATTGGAATTGAGATTAGCCCAGCGGCCGGATTTGGATGCCGCCCCGCGCTGCGGCTATCCTGGTCAGGTTGCGATCTGCGCCCCGTGCCGGGCCGACAGATCATGCAT